>CAXSBW010000021.1:32951-38075 GCA_964235795.1 uncultured Acidobacteriaceae bacterium
CGTTTCGCCTCATCCCACTCATACTCCATCCTGCCGACTCCAACCCCACCCATACAGCCGCCTAAACGCTCAAAGCCCGTCGCCGACACAACGCCCAACCGAGGAAACCAGGAAAATCAAAACCCCCCGGCCAGCTCCGCCGCCACCGACACCTGCTCCACCCGGTGCACCCGCACCCGCTCCGCCAGCGCATACTTCAGCGCGTCCACCCCCTCGCCCGTCACCGCCGAAAACACAAAAAACGGCAGCTTCCGCCGCTTCGCCATTGCCTGCAGTTTTTTCAGCTTCGCCGGGTTCGCCACATCCGCCTTCGACGCCGCCAGCAGCACCGGCTTTCCCGCGAGTCCCGCGCCAAACGCCCGCAGCTCTTCCGTGATCACCCGAAAGTCTTCCACCGGGTCCTCGCGACCGCTTCCATCCGACACATCGACCAGGTGCAACAGCACTCCCGTCCGTTCGATATGCTTGAGGAACTGCACCCCAAGCCCCGCGCCCGCATGCGCCCCCTCGATCAGACCCGGCAGGTCCGCGACCACAAAGCTCTCCTCGTGCGGCGCCTCGCCCACCGTCACCACGCCCAGGTTCGGTACCAGCGTCGTGAAAGGGTAGTCCGCGATCTTCGGTTTCGCCGCCGAGATCCGGGAGATCAGCGTTGACTTGCCCGCGTTCGGATACCCGACCAGCCCGACATCGGCCAGCAGCTTCAGTTGCAGCCGCAGCGCGAACTCTTCCCCCACAAACCCCATCTCGTGCTCGCGCGGAGCCTGGTGCGTCGGCGTCGCGAAGTGCTGGTTGCCGCGCCCCCCGCGTCCGCCGTGCGCCACCACGATCCGCTCATCCGGCGCGCGAAAGTCATGGATCAACTCGCCCGTCTCATCATTGAACAGGGCCGTGCCGACCGGCACCTTCAGCACAATATCCACACCCTCGCGACCCGAGCAGTTCGAACCCTCGCCATGCCGCCCGCGCTCCGCCTTGTGCTCCGGGTTGTACCGGAAATGGATCAGCGTGTTGTGCCGCTGGCTCGACTCCATGATCACGTCGCCGCCGCGCCCCCCGTCGCCGCCCGAAGGGCCCCCCTTCGGCACGAACTTTTCCCGCCGAAATGCCATGCAACCATTACCGCCGTCACCGGCCTTCACTCGAATTCTGGCTTCATCGATAAACATATGTGTTTCTCTAGTCTAGCCAATCCGAATCTGCTCTGATCCCGGGCCGCCAGTTCATCCCCGGCGAGCTTCGCGCCGGCCTCACAAGGGCTCTCGCGCGAAGCTCTCCTTATATAAGGATGAACGAACCGCCCGGCCACCGATCCGGCCGCAGCCCGGCGGACCGCCACCTCGTCACGCAACGAGGCTGGCTCCCCCTCGCTCTGTTCCACCTGCTTCACTTCCGTCCCAGGCGCGTTCCGAAAGGTTGTTCACGCTTGCTCACCCTTCGCACCACGCGCTGCCGTCGCACCCTCGCTGCCGCCCTGCTCCTTTCCGGAGCCGCGGCCGCCGCTACCTCGCCGTTCGCCGCCCGCGCCCAGGCTCCCGACCGCGGTGCCATTGAGGGCACCCTGCTCGACCCATCGGGCCGCCCTATCCCCGGCGCTTCCATTGAGCTGTCCGACCCCGCGACCGGTTTCACCCTGTCCGCCCACTCCGACGACTCCGGCCTGTTCCGCTTTCCAGCGCTCGCCCCCGCCACCTACCGGGTCCGCGCCGGCGCGCCCTCCTTTGCCACCGCGCAGGCCCAGTCCCTGGTAGTCATCGGCACCGTCACCACCCTCCGCCTCACCCTGCCCCTCGGTGCCGCGACCGAGATCGTCGAGGTTGCCGACGCCGCCCCCGTGCTCGACACCAACTCCGTCGCCGTCAGCACCACCCTCGACTCGTCCGCCGTCCACGACCTCCCCTCCCTGTCCCGCCGCTGGTCCGACTTCGCCCTTCTCACCCCCGGCGTCACCCCGGACGCCGCCGCCGACGGTCTCCTGTCTTTCCGCGGCATCGGCGCCCTGCTCAACAACAACACCGTTGACGGCGCCGACAACAATCAGGCCTTCTTCTCCGAAGAGCGCGGCCGCACCACCATCGCCTACTCCAACTCCGAGGCCGCCGTCGAAGAGTTCCAGGTCAACGCCTCCAACTACAACGCCGAGTACGGTCGCGCCGCCGGCGGCGTCATCAACACCGTCACCCGCTCCGGCACCAACCAGCTCCACGGCGAACTCTTTCTCTTCGACCGCAACAGCGCCTGGGCCGCCCGCAACGCCTTTGCCTCGTACACCAATGTCCGCACCGGCGCCACCACCACCACCGCCGTCGTCGGCGTCGGCCTTCGCGACACACTCACCCAGGGCGGCCTCTCCGTCGGCGGCCCCCTGCGCCGCGACAAGCTCTTCGGCCAGTTCACCTGGGACCGCTACCACCGCGACTTTCCGGCCATCGCCCGCGTTTCCAATCCCACGATGTTCTTCGGTACCCCCACGCAGCAGCAGTTCCAAACCCTCGCCGCCCGCCTCAACGTCCTGCCGTCCGAGGCCGTCGCCCGCTACAACGGCGTGCTCACGGGGCTCGCCTCGCTCCTCGGCCAGGTCCCCCGCTCCGCCGATCAGTCCATCTTTTTCCCAAAAGTCGACTGGCAGTTCTCCGATCGCGGCCACCTCGCCCTCCAGTGGAACCATCTCCGCTGGAACTCCCCCAACGGCGTTCAAACCTCGCCCACCGCCACCTACGGCAGCAACTCCTTCGGCAACTCCATCACCGCCAGTGACAGCATCATCGGCCGCCTCGCCTATTTCCTGAGTCCCAACCTGCTCAACGAGCTCACCTTTCAGTACGGCGGCGACCTCGAAACCGAGGCCGGCAACCCGCCCGCTCCCTTCGAGTCCACCCTCGCCCAAAACATCTACGGCCGCCCCGCGCAGGTCCAGATCCAGAGCTACGGCTTCCGCTTCGGCAACCCGCCCGTCCTCAACCGCGCCGCCTACCCCGATGAACGCCGCTACGAACTCGACGACACCCTGACCGAGGTCCGCGGACGCCATACCATCAAAGCCGGCTACTCCGTCAACTTCGTCAACGACTACTCCGACGCCCTCTACAACAGCAACGGCACCTACGTCTACTCGAACGTGATGAACTTCGCGACCGATTACCTCTCGCCCGACCACTGCAATAACTCCACCGTCGGCGTCGGCACCTTGCCCTGTTACTCCAACTACACCCAGACCTTCGGCCCCACCACCTTCCAGTTCCAGTCCGCCGACTACGCCGGCTTCCTTTCCGACGTCTGGAAAGCCACCCCCCGCCTCACCCTCTCGCTCGGCCTCCGCTACGAGTACGAGCAGCTCCCCAACACCAACGCCGCCCTCAGCAATCCGGAAATTCCCCAGACCGCCTTTCTCCCCCACGATCCCAACAACTTCGGCCCCCGCCTCGGCTTCGCCTGGGACCCCACCGGCTCCGGTCGCTACGTCGTTCGCGCCGGCTACGGCCTCTACTACGGCCGCATCATCAACGCCACCGCGTTTTCCGCCCTCACCTCCACCGGCGCTCCCACCGCCCAGCGCTCCTACTACTTCAAGCCGCTCGATACCGGCACCCCGCCCTTCCCCTTCGTCTTTTCCGGCACGCCCTACCTTTCCGTCGCTCCGTCCGCCGTCTACTTCGACCGCCACTTCCAGAATCCCGAGGTCGAACAGGCCGAGCTCTCCCTCGAAGGCAAAGTCGATCCCCGCACCACCGTGACCTTCTCCGCCCTCCTGTCGCAGGGCCGCGAACTCCCCAACTATCTCGACACCAACATCGACCTCGCCTCCGCCCAGACCCTCACCTACCTTGTTGTCGACCCTCTCCGGCAGGGCCCGCTCCCCGCCCGCTACATCAGCCGCTTCTACACCGCGCGCCTCAACCCCAACTACGGCCAGATCACCGACATCTTTTCCGAAACCAACTCCAAATACGCCGCCGGCGTCGTCGCCGTCAACCACAACCTTTCCGGCGTCCTCGACCTCCACGCCTCCTACACCTACGCCCACACCTCCGACTGGAACCAGCACGCCACCGCCTTCGCCGACACCAACGACATCCTCGACCCCGCCAACCTCGCTCTCGAGTACGGCAACTCCGACTTCGACATCCGCCAGCGCCTCACCGGCGGCCTGGTCCTCCGCTCCGCCACCCGGGCCCGAGGCCTCTTCGGCCGCGCCGTCAACGGCTGGCAGCTTTCCCCCACCGCCGAGCTCCGCTCCGGCCTCCCCTACTCCATGCAAACCACCGGCTCCGTCCCCTCCGTCGCCTACATCGATAACCTCAGGCGCAAAACCGCCCTGTCCGGCCTCGGTGCCTCCATCAACGGTTCCGGCGGCGCCAGCCGCCTCCCCGAAGTCGGCCGCAACACCTTCCGCTACCCCGCCGTCATCAACGCCAGCCTGCGCATCTCCAAGCGCACCACCCTCACCGAGCACACCTCGCTCGAGTTCCTCGGCGAAAGCTTCAACCTCCTCAACCACCAAAACATCACCGGCATCGACACCACCGGCTACTCCATCTCCTCGTCCTCCACCGTCGGCCAGCTCCCCCTTCTCACCTGGCAGTCCGGCCTTACTCCCAACTCCTCCGAGTTCGGCACCCGCCTTTCCGGCAACAACACCAACCTCTACACCGACCGCCAGTTCCAGATCGCCGCCAAACTCCACTTCTAGCCGACCTCCGCCCGACCGCCTCTCCACCCGGCATCGGCCTTCCGCGGACCGCCCGGCTCCTTTTCGCCATGCCCGGCCCCTTTTCGCCATGCCCGGCCTCTCTTCGCCATGCCCGGCTCCCGCACGGCTCCCCCGGGGACCCCCTCCCCTGCCACACGCGGTTTCCGCCTCCCGCTCATCCCCCGATTCACACCCGTTTCACACCCCCATGGCACTCTTGAAAACACCAGGCCCGGACCGGCTGCACCCCGGCATCCAGCCAACAGGGAACCCTCCCCAACGAGTTCCCCCAGCTCCCCTGCGCCGAGATACCGTCGCAGGCAGCCGCCACCAGCCACCTTTCAAGGAGCGCCACCACCATGCACCTCCGCCCCACCCTCGCCGCCACCGGCACCCTTCTGCTCGCCCTCACCCCCGCCGCCCTCGCCCAAACC
>CAXSBW010000022.1:0-9516 GCA_964235795.1 uncultured Acidobacteriaceae bacterium
GCCCGTCCACGCGCGGAGAACCCAGGCGCGGAGAACACAGGCGCGGAGAACACAGGCGCGGAGAACACAGGCGCGGCGATCGCGAAAGCCGCTCCCCAGCCGGCTCATCTCTGCCCGCGGACGGCACACAGGCATACAGGCATGGGTGAGGGCCCTCGACCCGGCGATTCAGGCTTGTTGCTGCTGCTGGCCTACCTCGCCCAGCACCAGCCGTGCAGTCATGCGTCGCTGCCCGCGGTAGAAGGTCACGGTTACTGCATCGCCGACCTGGTGCTTGTCCATGATGTCCGAGATATCCTCGGCCGCGCTGACCGGCTGCCCGTCGATGGCGACCAGCAGGTCGCCGCCCAGCATGATCTGGTAGTTGCCCAGCAGCGCCCGCTCGCCACCGCCGCGTAATCCGGCCGTTTGCGCGGCGCCGCCGGGTACGGTCTGCTGAATCAGCATGCCGGCATCCGCGGCCAGACCCATCTGCTGCGCCAGCTCCGGGCCAATCGGCAGCGTCACCACACCGAGCGACGGACGGCGGGAGTGACCGAATTTTTCAAAGTCCGCCAGCACCGCCCTGGCCGTGTCGATCGGGATGGCGAAGCCGATACCGGCACTCTGATCCACGGATTCGTTCGGGTTGGTCGCAATCAGCGAGTTGATCCCGATCACCTCGCCGCGCGAGTTCAGCAATGGACCGCCGGAGTTTCCCGGGTTGATCGCCGCATCCGTCTGAATCGCATTCTCGATCTGCCCGCCGGCCGGTCCGCGAATCGAGCGGATGGCCGAGATAATCCCCGTCGTCATCGTCCCGTTCAGGCCAAACGGATTGCCGATCGCATACACCTTCTGCCCCGGCACCAGGTCATGCGACTGGGCCAGCAGGACCGGCTGCAGGTTGGGCGCGTCGATCTGCAGCAGCGCGATATCGTGCCGCTGGTCCTTGCCGATGATGCGGGCCTTGTAGCGGTGCTTGTCCGAGGTCTGCACCTCGATATTCTGCGCGTCCGCGATCACGTGGTAATTGGTCGCGATATGTCCCTGCTTGTCCAGAATGAACCCTGAACCCTGTCCCTGGCTCGGCACTGCTCCGTAGAAGAAGTCCATCTGCACGGTCGTCGAGGTCACGTTGACAACCGACGGCAGCAGCCGCTTGTACACGGCGATATTGGTCAGTTCTTCCGTGTCGTACTCGGGCGCGGCCTTGACCTCTTCGAGCACCAGCGGCGCGCTTGACCGGCTGACCGGCACTTCGGCGCGACCGGGCAGCAGGTGGCTCGGCACCAGGCCAAGAACAGCGCCGGGAACAAACGCGTGTCCCGAAGCCAGGTACCACACCCCGCACACCAGCAAAGCCGTTAATACCATCCGCCGCAGCATCGTTCCGCTCCCATCGTTCTCTGAGCGTTAGACTACGCGAGCCGGGGGAGGTTTGCTCTCGGAATTTGCGGCGAAGTCTCCGTCGATTCCCAAAATGGAACTCACCTGTTTTCAGCATCCCGTCGCAGGCCGGCGAGCACCCGCAGGGCTTCGCGTCGCAGCAGCACCAGGGTGCGGTCATTCTCGATCACGTAGTCCGAGCGCGGGCGCTTCCACTCGTCCGGCAGCTGCGCCGCCATTCTCCGGCGAGCATCCTCGCGCAGACGGGCGCGCTCCGCTTCCCCTGCGTCGGCCCCGCCGACCCGCAGCACGAATCGCTCCACCCGCACCGCCCTGGGCGCGGCTACCAGCACCAGCTTGCCAAAGCGCTCGCGCCAGCCCGGAGCTGCTCCGCCCCCTTCCGACGCTTCAAAGATCAGTGCCGACTCCACCACTGCCAGGCGATGCTCGCCACCGGCGGCCAAAGCGGCCAGCGCGCGCTGCTGGGCCGCAATCACCGCTGGATGCACAATCCGGTTCAGCTCGGCGACCCGGCCTTCGGAGAAGGCAATCCGCGCCAGCGCCGCACGGTCCAGCTCCCCGTCCGCCCGCACTACTTCCGGGCCAAACGTGTCCGCAATCTGCGTGTAAACCGGCTCGCCCGGCTGCATCAGCGCGCGCCCCAACTCATCCGCGCTCAGCACCGGCACCCCGGCCTCGGCCCACACCAGCGCCACGGCACTTTTGCCGCTGCCGACCCCGCCTGTCAATCCCACGCGCAGCATTGCGGCTTATGATACGGGCATGCTCCCACCGGATGTTCTCGCGAGGCTTCGTTGCCCGGCCTGCGGAGGCCTGCTCGCCGCGCGCACCGGTGCCATTCACTGCGAGTCCTGCAGGCGCGTTTACCCCTTGCGCGACGGCATCCCGGTGCTGATTGTGAGCGAGAGCTCGCTGGCGGATGGAAACGAGTTGCGAGGAAAAGCGAGCCTCCCGGCAACGCGAAAGCTGTTTACCGGCTCCTAACCGTTAAAAACAAGATGGAAGAAACTGTTTCCCCGGTCGCGACGACTTCAAGGGAGGGCGCCATGATAGACACCAAGCGCGTAGAAAAATTCAATAGTTACGATCTCGGTACGCTGCGCTCCGTGCTGTTGCAGACCGACATCGATACGTTCCAGGCCTCCGAGCTCCTGGCTGCCTTTTTAAACGGCCGCGGCTATGGTGCCGACGCCCGCCTGGTGCAGGATGCCGTGATCCGCATGGACGGCGGCCAATGCGACACCGCCTGCATGCAGGCCGAGCTGGAGCGCGTCGCGTTGGTGATGTAGCGTTCCGGGGTAAACAGGGCGTCACGCCTGCATGACGTCTTTCCCGGGCTTGTTCCACGCCCATGGCGTGATCGGGCGCGATGCTTTCGTGATAAAAGGTACCTGTTCTGACGCCACGTGAAACGGAATAGGCCGGCTGCACGGCCGGCAGGTGCAAGAAGTGTGCGCCGACGTGCCGGTCCAGTCTCGCAAGTGCAACAGAACAGGGCCAGCTGCAAACGAACGAAGTCACCTGCCCTTCTTCCCTTCTGCTGTAAACGAAAGTCTCTTCCCGCAGCCACCCCGCATCTGTATCTGCATGCAAGCCGCCCGGTCCTTGTTTCGCCTCGTCGTCCTTCTCGCTTTGGCGCCCCTGCCGTCGCTCCGCGCCCAGGGCCCTCCGCCGCTCGCGCCTGCCCCCAATGCGCCCATTCCCGCGCCCATCTCGCTTTATGGGCAGGTCGCGCCCGGCGCGCTGGGCAACGGGGAAGCCGACCGGCCCCGCTTGTATCCATTCATCCCGGCCGCTCGCTCCTCGCGCGCCGCCGTGCTGATCCTGCCGGGCGGCGGCTATCAACAGATCGCGCTGGGGCACGAGGGTTTTCAGTATGCCGAGTGGCTCAACGCCCAGGGTATCGCCGCCTTTGTGCTCGACTACCGCGTTGCTCCCTACCGCTACCCCGTACCAATTGAGGACGGCGTGCAGGCTATGCGCCTGATTCGCGGCCACGCCACCGAGTACGGCATCGACCCGGACCGCATCGGGGTGTGGGGCTCGTCGGCCGGCGGACACCTGGCAGCTGTTCTGGCGACCGAGTGCCGGGTCAGCGACGCGCCGGGCTCCGGGCTGAGCGGGGTCGACTGCATGCCCAATTTCACGATCCTCGCCTATCCGGTCATCAGCATGGAGCTCGCCGGCACCCCGAAGCCCCACGCCGGGTCCGTGACGAACCTGCTTGGGCCCACCCCCGACCCGGCGCTCGCCCACCGGCTTTCGCCTCAGTACGCCGTGACTTCCGCAACCCCGCCGACGTTTCTGTTCGCGACCTCCGGCGACCCGACCGTGCCGGTGGGCAACAGTGTCGCCATGTACTCCGCGCTTGAGGCCGGCGGCGTCCCGGTGGAAATGCACCTGTTCGACTACGCGAACCACGGCTGCGGCCTGTGCGGCGATATCCCCGAGCTGGCCGGCTGGCCCCTTTTGCTGCGCGCCTGGATGGTGCACCGCAACCTGCTGCCGCCCACCGCCCCGCCGCCGCCACCGCCGGCAGCCAACATGCCGGACTGGCCTTCCGGCATCGACGGCCCCGGCCACACCAACTAGCCGGGAGCGAGAACAGGCCCTGCTACGCTGAATCATGCCCCTTTCCGAGCACACCGTTCCACCCGAAGCCGCGGGCACCCGACTTGATTCGTGGCTGACCGCCCAGCTCGATGGCGTCAGCCGCTCCCGGGTGCAGCTGCTGCTGGAGCAGGAAAGCGTGCTGGTGGACGGCGCGACCGCCAGGCCCTCGCTGCGGCTCGAAGGCGGCGAGCAGGTCGCGGTGCTGCGCGAGCCCGTGCTGCCCCCTTTGCGCGCGACCCCCGAGGCCATCCCGCTTTCCATCCTTTATGAGGACGACGACCTGTCGGTGATCGACAAGCCCGCCGGGATGCTGGTGCACGCCGGTGCCGGTGCACGCAGCGACGAGGGCGAGGATACCGACGAAGATGGCGCGCCCGTCGAAAACCTGCGCGACCGGGGAACCCTCGTCAATGCGCTGCTTCACCACTACGGCGAGCTCTCTTCAGGGGCCGGCGACGCGCTGCGCCCCGGCATCGTCCACCGGCTTGACCGCCAAACGAGCGGCCTGATCCTGGTTGCGCGCAACGATGCCACCCATGCGAAGCTCAGCGCCATGTTCGCCGAACGGGCGTTGCGCAAAACCTACATCACGCTGGTCCATGGCCACCTTGAAGCCGACCGCGGCACCATCAGCGCGCCCATCGGCCGCGACTCGGTGCGCCGCACCCGCATGACCACCCGGCGCGTCAACGGCGCGCGAACCGCCATCTCGCACTACCGGGTCGAGCGCCGCCTGTCCACCCGCTTCGGCTCGTTTACGCTGGTTCGGGTTCGCATCGAGACCGGTCGCACCCACCAGATTCGCGTCCATCTCAGCTCCCTCGGCCACCCCGTGGTCGGCGACACGCTGTACGGCGCGCCCGCGGAGATCCGCGCCGAACCCGATGGCAAACTCATCAAGAAGAGCCGCCGCCGCGCACTTGAAACCATCGCGCTGCCCCGTAACTTTCTCCATGCCGCCGAGCTCGAGCTGAAGCACCCCCGTTCCGGCGAACCGCTCCACCTGGCGGCCCCGCTGCCGGCCGAGCTCACAGGCTTTCTCGCCGGGCTGGAGACCACGCCCGAGGCTCCGCCGGGCACGGACGAGAGCTGAACGGTAAAATCGGGGAACACGCCGATGAAGTTTCCAACCGCCTCCTCCCTGCTCTCTCTCGCCGCCCTCTTTTTGGCCCTGTGCTTTGCCGCTCCAGCCCAGCAGCCCGCAGGCGGAGCTCCGGCCGGTTCTGCCCAGCCGGCTCCACCCGCGCAAGCCGGAACGCAAGCCGGAAGCCAGCCCGGCGGCAAAGCCCCGGCCCCGGGAGCCGCGCCCGCGCAGGGTGATCAGGCTCCGGCCTTCACCATCACGGCCCAGGTCAGCGAGGTGTATCTCACCTTTACCGTCACCGACCGCCACGGCCACTTCATCAACGACCTGAAGCAAAGCGACTTTGCCCTGCTCGACGACGGCAAGGCCCCCGCGCAGGTGTATCGTTTCGAGCAAAACACCAACCTGCCGCTGCGGGTCGGCATGGTCGTCGATACCAGTACCTCCATCCGGCAGCGCTTCGCGTTTGAGCAGCAGGCCGCGACCGAGTTTCTGCTGCAGATCCTGCGTCCGGCGAGCGATAAGGCCTTTGTCGAGGGTTTCGACCTGGCCCCGGACTACAAGCAGAACTGGACCAACAACCTCGACGCGCTCACGGCCGGCATCCAGGGCCTGCACTCCGGCGGGGGCACGGCGCTGTTTGACGCGCTTTACTCCGGCTGCCATGAAAAGATGCTCGACGCCACGCTGCACCACGAACCCGCGCGCAAGGCCGTCATCCTGATCTCGGACGGCGACGACAACCAGAGTCACAGTTACCTGGAAGACGCGATCAAGGAATGCCAGCGCGCCGAAACCAGCGTGTACACCATCAGCACCAACATGAGCCCCAGCCGCGACCGCGGCGACGACACACTGCAAAAGATCGCCGATGCCACCGGCGGCCGCGCTTACTACCCCAACCGCATTGAAGATATGCCCAACAGCTTTACGCAGATCCAGCAGGAGTTACGATCGCAGTATGCCTTGAGTTACAAACCGGCTGACTTTTCAGCCAATGGTGCTTTTCGGACCATCTATCTTTTCTGCATGGACCGCAAGTACCAGGTTCGTTCCAGAACCGGCTATTTCGCACCGCGTCCGTAGCGTCGCATGACGACAGCGAACGATCGAGGGGATGGAGTGCCCGTCGCGAGAACGCGTCACTTCAAGGCACTCGACGGACTCAGGGGAGTCGCGGCGCTGGCTGTCGTGACATTCCATTTCATGGAGATGACGGCAGGAGATTACAGCAGGCTCTTCATCGGGCATGGATTTCTGGCGGTTGACTTCTTCTTTTGCCTGTCGGGTTTCGTCATCGGTCATGCTTACGACCATCGCATGGGGACAACCGGTGTTTCGCCATTCCTGAAAGCTCGCTTGATCCGTTTGCATCCTCTTGTCGTTCTCGGCTCGGTACTGGGCCTGATCGCTCTGCTTCTGGATCCCTTCCGTGCGGGACCGCTTGGGTACAGTCCGGGTCGCATAGCACTTATGTTTGCGGCGTCTGTTTTTCTTGTTCCCTACCCCGTCATGCAGGAGCGCGGCTATAACCTGTTCAGCCTGAACGCTCCTTCCTGGTCCCTCTTTTGGGAGTACATCGCGAGTATCTTCTACGCTTCTGTTCTCTGCAGGCTCAGTCGCCTCGGGTTACTCATTGCAGCCGTGTTCGCCGCCATTCTTTTGTGTTGGGCGGGACACAGCTTCGGCATTCTTTCAGGCGGCTGGAGCGGGGAAAGCTTTTGGGTCGGCGGCGCGCGCATGGCTTACTCCTTCCTGGCGGGGCTGCTGGTTTATCGGTTCGATTGGATCCTCCGCAACAAGCTCGGCTTGGCAATCCTTTCCGTCCTGCTGTTATCGGCACTGTTGATGCCCTACGCGCATGGGGGCTGGAAACGAGAAGCGGCAGTCATGATCGTCTATTTTCCTCTTTTGGTCTCGCTTGGTGCCGGCGCCACGCTCAATACGCGATCAGAGAAGATATGCACTTTCGCAGGTAACATCTCCTACCCGCTTTATATGACTCATTACTCCGTGATTTGGATCTTCGGCAACTACTACGGCATTTACAAGCCGGACCAGGCTCATCTTGCCATGATCGTTGCTGCCGGCGTTCTCACCATGGTCGGGTTTGCCTTCCTTGTCATGACCCTTTATGACATTCCGGTCAGGCGACTTCTCCATGCCAGGGTTCAGTCCAGAAACTAACATCCTCATGCTCGGGTCGCGGGCACTCTTCCGCTTCGCGACGATTTCATGGAGCTGCAACGCGCTTACCCATCATTGCGGGTCATCAAGCCGGAATTCGGCATGTGTCCGTCCAAGCATCGCGCACAAGGCTTCGACCACAAGGTCGTGGTCCTGCCACTGCGGCAACCCCGAGACCGTCACCGAACCAATGACCCCGGCACCGCGAACCGCGATCGGAAAGCTGCCGCCATGGGCGGCGTAATCGCACTCCGGCAAGGCGTACTTCGCCGTCAGGTCGGAGTTCTTCGCTTTCAGCTCCAATCCGATCGCGTAGGACGAGCGCAGAAAACGGGCGACCGTGTTGGACTTGCGTCGAACCCAGTTCGCATTGTCAGGCGTGGAACCCGCGAGTGCCGCGAAAAACAGCGGCTGCTCAAAGCGGCGCACATCGACCGCAACGGGCAGGTGCCGCGCCGCCGCCTGGTTTCGCAGCCGGCTTCCCAGCTCCCAGGCGGTCTCGTGATCGAACAGCGCGAACTGCAGCTCGCTCTCCTGTCGCGCGATCGTTTGAAGAGCTTCCTCGACACTCACGATTCACTCTCCTTTACTTCTCGCGGCTTGCTAAGCAACTCCAGCAACCCGGGCTCATCCAGCACCGCTACCCCCAGCTCCCGCGCTTTCTCAAGCTTCGACCCGGCTTCTTCCCCGGCTACAACATAACTTGTCTTCTTACTGACCGACCCCGAAACCTTTCCGCCCGCGCCTTCAATGCGTTCCCTGGCTTCCTCGCGCGTCAAGCCCGGCAACGTACCGGTCAGCACAAACGTCAACCCGGCTAACTGTTCGGTTCGCTCACGTTTGGTTGCCGTCATGGTCAATCCGGCGGCTTGTAAGTCGGCGACTAACTGACGGTTGGACTCTTCCGAGAAAAACTCGCGGATCGAGGCCGACACGCGCGGGCCCACTTCGTTCACCCGCTCCAGCTCCGACTGCGAGGCCGCCATCAGCGCCTCCATCGACCCGAACTCCTCTGCCAGCAGCTCCGCCGTACGCTCCCCCACAAACCGCATGCCCAGGCCGAACAACACGCGCGAAAGCGGGGCCGAGCGCGACTTTGCAATCTCCGCCAGCAGCGCGTCCGCCGTCTTCTTGCCGATCCGCTCCAGGCTCACCAGCTGCGCCTCGGTCAGTCGGTAGATGTCGGCCACCGAGTGCACCAGCCCGCCTTCCAGCAGCTGCGTCACCAGCGCCTCGCCCAGCCCTTCGATGTTCATGACGCCGCGCGAAGCGAAATGCAGCAACGACCCCGCCACTCGCGCCGGGCAGGTCGCGTTCACGCACCTGTGGTCGGCCTCGCCCTCGGTTCGCTTGACCTCTGCCCCGCAGACCGGGCATTGCTCCGGAAACACAAACACCCGGTCGCCGCGCCCATGCGCCGCATCCTCCACCACGCCGACCACTTTGGGAATCACGTCGCCGCCGCGCTCCACCCGCACAAAGTCGCCGATCAGCAGGCCCAGTCGCGCGATCTCGTCCGCATTATGCAGCGTCGCCCGCGTCACCGTGATGCCGCCGATCGACACCGGCGCCAGGGACGCGACCGGCGTCAGCTTGCCCGTGCGCCCCACCTGCACCCGGATGTCTTCGACCTGCGTCACCGCGAAACGCGAAGCGAACTTGTACGCAATGGCCCAGCGCGGCGCCTTGCCTGTGTAGCCCAGCCGCCGTTGCAGCGCCGTCTGGTCCACCTTGATGACCACGCCGTCGATCTCGTAGCCGAGCGAGCTCCGGTTCCCCTCCGCCGACCGGATAAACCCCAGCAGCGCATCGAGATCGCGGTAACTTTCCCGGTGCGGGTTGACCCGGAACCCCGCCGCCGTCAGTGCATCGAGCGCCTCGGTCTGCGTCCCAAACAGCGGCTCGCCCTCCGGCGTCAGCGCGAAGTACGCGTAGAAATCCAGCCGCCTCTGCGACACGATGTTGGGCTCAAGTGTGCGGATCGTGCCGGCGGCCGCGTTGCGCGGGTTCGCGGCCGGCGCCTGCCCGGCGGCTTCGCGCTCCTCGTTCATCCGCAGAAAGCCGGAGATCGGCATCACGACCTCGCCGCGAACCTCAAACCGCCCCGGCAGCCCGGCCTTCCGCAGGCGCTCGGGTGAGATCACCAGCGGCACCGACCGGATCGTCCGGACGTTTCCTGTCACATCCTCGCCGACCGAGCCGTCGCCGCGCGTCAGCCCCCGCTCCAGCCGGACTTCCTTTCC
>CAXSBW010000022.1:9616-37973 GCA_964235795.1 uncultured Acidobacteriaceae bacterium
GTCCGCCCCATAGGCGGCTGCGTCCGCCCCATAGGCGGCTGCGTCCGCCCCATAGGCGGCTGCGTCCGCCCCATAGTGCAAAGCCATCGACAGCCCGTCCAGCTTGTACTCACACACAAACCCGATCTCCGCGCTCGCCCCGGCCAGCTCGCGCACCCGCCCAGCCCAGTCCCGCAGATCCCCCTCAGAGTTCACGTTATCGAGCGACAGCATGGGTCGCGAGTGCGCGTGCTTCAAGAACCCGTCCGCGGCCTTGCCCCCCACCCGCTGCGTCGGCGAGTCCGGCGTCACCCAGTCCGGGTGCGCGGCCTCGAGCGCCTGCAGCTCGCGCATCAGCCCGTCATAGGCCCCGTCGTCGATCTCCGGCGCGTCCAGCACGTAATACAGGTACTCATGGTGGCGCAGTGCTTCGCGCAGCTGCTCCACACGCCCACGGTCATCGACGGTCTTCGCTGTTTTCCCCACGGCCCGTATCCTACTGCATAGATGGAACCCGTCACACATTTCCTTACCGGCGCTTGCCTGGGTCGCTCAGGCTTCAATCGCAAAACCGCCTATGCCACGCTCGCCATGACGCTCGCGGCCGAGGCCCCGGACATCGACGTTGTCGCCGGATGGGGCGGGCCGGTCACAGGGTTCTGCCACCATCGCGGCATCACGCACAGCTTTGTCGGCGCGCCGTTCATGGCGCTTGCGGTCACCGGAGTCGTATGGGGGATCAGTCGCATCCGCCGAACGCCGCCCGCCCAGCCTGTTCGATGGCTATGGGTCTGGCTTGTCGCCCTCCTCGCCGACCTGAGCCACCTGCTGCTCGACTTCACCAACAACTACGGCCTGCGCCCATTTCTGCCCTTCAACCCCCACTGGTACAGCTGGAGCATCGTCTTCATCTTTGAGCCTCTGCTGTTTGCCGCGCTGGTCCTGGGCCTCCTCGTGCCGGCGCTGCTGGGCCTGGTGGAGGGGGAAATGCGCCGCCGCGCGCCCGACGAGCTTCGCGGACGAGGCTGGGCGATCGCCGCGCTGGTCTTTACCGGCCTGCTCTACGGCGTCCGCAACGCCGGGCATAGCCATGCCCTCCGGCTCGCCGAGGCCGCGGGCAGTCCCACCCGCCAAACGATTCTTCGCGTCGCCGCGGAGCCCGTCATGGTCAATCCGTTCCTTTGGTACACCCTGGCGGAGACCCGGGACGGCTACGAAACCGGCACCGCCCATACCCTCGATGACCGGCTCGACTCCGGCGATACCATCGCCAAGCCCCCGGTCACCCCAGCCGTTGCCACGGCCAAACAGACCCGGCTGGGCCGCGTCTACGAGGACTGGTCTTCCTGGCCCGTCACCGAGGACGTCGGCACCCTGGCCCCCGCAGGCGACGCAGGGGCACCCGGGCCCGGCAGCCACACCGTCGTTTTTCGCGATCTCCGCTTCAGCCCTGAAGCCCTGGGCCCACTCGCCGGTGCCGGCAAGGGCGGGGCTTTGAGCGCGTTTGTGGTCATCGATGCTCACGGCCGGGTCACCGGCGAGTGGATGAACGGACGCCGACAGCGCTGAATCCATGCGGGTTGGGCCATCTCCGCATCGGACCCCCGCATCCCTCTGGGCTGGAGTGTAAAACCGAGATGAATAAATTACTTCTGGTCCTGGGCGGAGCCGCTCTCGGCATCGCCGCTTACGTCCTCTACAACGACTCGCTCAGCGCCTCCACCGCCGATGGACTGAGCGGCAAGGCTGACCGGTGGGGCACCAGGAACCGCGTCACGGGCACCGGCGGCATTCTGGGCGGCAAGCTGGAACAGGGCCTGGGCCGGCTGACCAACGACCCGCAAACCCAGGGCCAGGGCATTGCGGACGAAACCGTGGGCCGCGTCAAGGACGCCGCGGGCCAGGCCGCCCACGCCGTCAGCGATACCATTGACGATCTGAAAGGCTAATCCTCCGGACACTGCTTTGCACGGGAGTGTCCCGTCCAGCATCATGGGAGGGCGGCCAGGCCGCTCTCTCGTACACCCGAGAGGCCGAGCGATGATCGCGCAACCCCCTGTACCGACGCAGCCCCATCAGCCGGCCGCCGCGAAAACTTTTCTCGACCAGCTTTGGGACGCTCGCGCTGCCCGCGTCTTCTCGACGGCCCTGATCTTCGTCGTTGTGATCCTGTTCTTCAAGGCAGCGCGCGAAACCCTTACCCTGTTCCTCTTCGCTGTCCTGTTCGCCTACTTTCTCGAGCCCGCCGTTCGCTGGCTGGAGCGCCCCCTGCGCGGCCGCGGCAAGGCCATTCTCATCGTCTACGCCGTCCTGATCGGCGTTCTGGTCGGCGTCGGCTTTATTGCCGGGCCATCCATCGCGGATGAAAGCAAACAGCTCACCGTCAGCCTTCCGGCCCTGCTTGGCCGCCTCAGCTCCGGCGAGCTGGTACAAAGCTTCGGCAAGGCTCATCACCTGCGTCCCGCCGTCGTCAACCAGATCCAGACCTTTCTCGTCTCGCACCGGGACACCATCCTGAGCTACGGCAAGGTCATCGGCTCCAAAATCGCCGAACCCGTGCAGCATATCTGGTGGCTGATCCTGATCCCGATTCTTAGCCTTTTCTTCCTGAAGCAGGGCTTTGAGATCGCCGACGGGGCGGTGGACCTGGGCCGCTCGCGCACCGAGCGAGGCATGATCCGCGGCCTGCTTGACGATGTCAATGTCATGCTCGGCAGCTACATCCGCGCCCAGATCACCCTGGCAGGCCTGACCCTGATTGCGTTTCTGATCGTGCTCAGCGTACTTCGCGTCCCCTATGCCGTCATCCTGAGCCCCATCGCCGCGTTCCTGGAGTTCATCCCGGTTGTCGGCCCGGCGCTTGCCGCGGTTTCAATCGTCCTGATCGCCATCCTGTCCGGCTATGCGCACGTGCTCTGGCTGGTGCTTTTTCTCGGCTTCTGGCGGCTGATGCAGGACTATGTATCCGCCCCCCGCATCATGGGCAAGTCGCTCGAGATCAACCCCCTGCTGCAGATTTTCGCAGTGCTCGCCGGCGGCGAGATCGCCGGCGTCGTCGGCGCCCTGATCGCGGTTCCTGTCGCTGCTACGTTGCGTATCTTCGGCCGGCGCCTTCGCCGGTCCGATGAAGGCGCCCCGTCGCAGGCCATCACCGGCGGCAGTCAGAACAAGGCCTGATCCCGTGTCCAGGCGCTTGTCGATCACGGCGCGCAGCGGGGCTCCAGCGACCAGGTCGACTGCGTGGACGTGAGCTCGGAAACACCTTTCCCGTGCGGCACTTGCCTTCCTTTGTCCGGCAAAGACTGCCGTACACTGTCGGGAATCCTACTCGATGTGTTACGAGAGCGGCTTCTCATTGCGGTGAAGAAACCGGTCCGCGCAGCGCAGGCTCAGCGCCATGATCGTGAGCGCCGGATTGGCGGCGAGCGACGTAGGAAAGATCGAGTTGTCGCAGATGTACAGGTTGCCGATGTCGTGACTGCGACCCTGGGGGTCGACGACCGAGGTTTCAGGATCGGCACCCATGCGGCACGTGCCTACCTGGTGCGCCATGCGATCAAAGGTCCAGCTATCGGTCGCGCCGGCTGCGTCCCAGATAGCGTGCAGCTGCTTCCGGGCATGATCCATCAGGTGAATCTCATTGCCGCCGGTGGTGAAGTGGATGCGCGGCTTTGGCAAGCCGCGCGCGTCCAGCTCGTCCGACAGCTCCAGGTAATTGCTCTCATACGGCAGGCAGTCGCCGCTGATGCCCATGCCCGCCACCCTTGGATAACACTGTAAGTAGCGTTGCAGGTCGCGACCCCACAAGCCGCGGCCGCGAGCCACGGATTCGCCCCAGGCCACGGGCATGATGCCGTAGCTCTGGATCAGGTAGCCGCCGGCAAAGTCGGCGTCCGGGCAGCGAAGCGGGTCTTCAGTGATCAGGGAGGCCGGAAAGCCCTTGTAAGGGCGCGTATCCTCGTCGAACGTGCCCCAGATCTGGGTCGAGGGGTGCGCCATGAAGTTGCGGCCCACCTGCCCGCTGCTGTTGGCCAGCCCCAGGCGCAGCAGCAGGCGCGCGGACTCCACCGCACCCGCGCACAGAAACACTGCATCGGTCTTCTGGCAGTGCCGTCGGCCGTTCTGCTCGTACACCACACCCGTGACCCGGCCGGTGCTGTCGCGCTCCAGGTCCACGACAAAGGCTTCAGGCCGAATCTCGGCCCCGGCACGCAGGGCAACCGGCAGGTACGTGACATCCATGGAGGCCTTGGCACCATTCGAGCAGCCCTGGTGGCAGAAGCCCCGATTGATACAGGCCTGGCGCTCCGGATAGTCGTGGTCGGGGCCGCTGTACGGCAGGCTGACCGCCGCCAGCGGCGCAGGCGAGGTGCGAATGCCCAGCGCTTCGCAGCCGCGCTGCATCAGCAGGGCCGGCGCATTGAGCGGCAGCGGAGGCAGGCCATAGGAGCGACCCGGCTCCCACGGGTAATGCGCCGGCCCGGAGACGCCGAGAAATCGCTCTACCTCTTCGAAGTAAGGCACGAGATCAGCATAGGCAAGCGGCCAATCCACCCCGACGCCGAAGTCGGTCGCGATGCGGAAGTCGCGCGCATTGGGCCGGGGCACATACGCACCCCAGTGCAGGGTGGAGCCGCCGACCCCGATGCCGGAGTTGTTCTTACCGAAAGCCAGGGGATTTGCGCCCGCGCTGATGCGCTCGTCCAGCCAGTACAGATAGCTCTGGGCGACTTCGTCGGATGCATAGGCAGCAGCATCCGTGAAGCCGCCGGCCTCCATCGCCACCACACTGAGCCCGGCTCGAGCGAGCCGGGCAAGCAACGGACTGCCGCCCGCTCCGGTGCCGATGATCACCGCGTCCACCGCCTGATCCAGCGCGTGGCGACGCATCGGCAAGCCGCCGAGGGAACCTGCGAAGGAACCGGCAGGCCAGCCTTCAGGCCAGCTCACCAGGCCAGTTCCGGGTTTATCCGGAACTGGACTCAAGGGCGGGCTCAACGGCGCGCTGTTTTCCGCTTCGGCTCCCAGGGTTCAGCCTTGCCGAGACCCGCGGCCACGCCCTGCGCGGGCCAGCCGTTCGGGCTGTCGGCGAAACCGTCAAAACTCATGGCTTCCATCGTGTCCGGGTGCGACACGTACAGCTCGGTCGCATCGGCCAGGATTTCTTCAAACCAGCGGCTCGCATCCAGTCCCTCCCAACGCTCCTCGCCATTCTGAATGCGGTGCAGCAGGGCGTCGGCGCGGTCTTCCGTCAGATCGACGAAGTGGCGGCGATGCCGGTGCTGGGCACTCCAGTCCAGCTTGCCCAAACCCACGGCCAGCGCCTGCGCATCGGGCGGCAGTGAGCCATAGCGCCAGCCGTTGCCCCGGCCCGTTGCGCGCTGACGCTCCAGCCGCGCGGCCAGCGACAACTCATTGGCGCCGGGGGCGCCATGCTCGTCATCGGGAAAGAGTCGGCTGAGGACACGCTCCAGGATCGCAAATGCTTCAGGGGTGATGCAGGTCGGCTTGTAGTCCGAGGGAATCGCGGTGAGCCGCTGCTCCAGGGCGCGACGTGTAGGCGCGGAAACGCGCGCGGAGTTCACGATCTCAAGCATGGGCGTGGTAGGCGTATGCGACATCAGTCCTCTTTGGCTCCGACCGAGCTCGGGGCAACCGGGCGTATGTTTTTTGTGAAAAGGTCTTCCCTAGCTCAGACGCGCCGAGATGCCCGAAGGGTGCGGATTCTACCTTGAGGTTATGGAAGATTCTGCAAAATTGGTAGCAAACGGCGCCCTTTGACCTGAAATTGTTCGGACAGCACCAGCCGAACTGCTTCCGGGTAGAGCCGATGCTCCTCCGCGAGAATGCGCGAGGACAGGGTAGCTTCATCGTCGCCCGGCAGCACGGGGACCGGACGCTGCCCGACAATAATGCCGTGATCGAGCTGCTCGTCGACAAAATGCACCGTGCAGCCGGAAACCGCGACCCCGTACGTAAGCGCCTGGCGCTGCGCGTCGAGCCCCGGAAAGGCCGGCAGCAGTGACGGGTGAATGTTGAGAATCGCCCGCGGGTAAGCCTCGATAAACTCCGGCGAGAGCAGGCGCATGTAGCCGGCCAGGCACACCAGGGTGACGCCGTGCGCCTGGAGGTGTCGGAGCAGCTCACGGTCCGCTTCCCGGCGCGGGCGGCCGGCTGACGGCACCGCGATGGCGGAGATGCCGCGGGCCCGGGCATGGACAAGGCCCGGCGCGTCCTCGCGGTTTGAAAGCACGACCGCGATCACGGCCCGCGGAATGCGTCCGTCGGCGACGGCCTCGGCCAGGGCCAGGAAGTTGGAGCCTCTGCCGGAAAGCAGGATGCCAAGCCGGTGCAGCGCGGGTTCGCTCATCGGCGGCGGCTTCGTGCCGGGGCATGGGCGGGGGCTTCAGCCGGCAGGTAGCAAACACCTCCATCGCCGGGGATAACCTGCCCGATGCGGTGGAAGGGCTCACCCAGCTTCGCGAGGATCGCTTGCGCGCGTCTTTCCTTCGCTTTTGGAACGACACAGACGAGCCCGATGCCCATATTGAAGGTGCGGAACATCTCGTCCTCGGCGACCGAGCCCAGTTGCTGCAGATGGGTAAACACTGGCAGCACCGGCCACGACCCGTGGACAACCTCGGCCGCGACGCCCGGCGGCAGGATGCGGGGGAGATTTTCCGTGATGCCGCCGCCGGTGATATGAGCCATGCCGGCCACCGCGCCGGCCTTGGCGAGCGCCTGCATGGGCTTCAGGTACGAGCGATGGGTCGCCATGAGCGCGGCGCCGGCCTCCGCCCTCAGCGCCGGGATTTTCTGTCCGGGCTCGTAGCCCGCGACCTCGAAAAACAGCTTGCGCGCCAGCGAGTAGCCGTTGGTGTGGAGGCCGGTGGAAGGCAGGCCCAGCAGGAGGTCGCCGGGCCGGATCGCGCCGCCGGTGATGAGCCTGTCGCGCGAAACCGCGCCGACGATGGTGCCGGCCAGGTCGTACTCGCCATCCGCGTAGAAGCCCGGCATCTGCGCGGTTTCGCCGCCGATCAGGGCGCAGCCGTTGCTCCGGCAGGCCTCGGCGATGCCGGAAACGACCTGCTCGATGACCTGGGGGGCGAGGCGGCCTGCGGCCAGGTAGTCGAGGAAAAACAAGGGGGTCGCGCCCTGCACGGCGATGTCGTTGACGCAGTGGTTGACCAGGTCCGCGCCGACCGTGTTGTGAACTCCAAGCTGGAATGCGAGTTTGAGCTTGGTGCCGACCCCGTCGGCGCTGGACACCAGGACGGGATCGGGAAAGCGCTTGAGATCGAGCTGAAACAGGCCGCCGAAGCCGCCGACCCCGCCCAGCACCCCGCGCGTGGCCGTGGTTTTTGCCAGAGCCTTGATGCGCTCTTTCGCGCTGTCGCCGGCGGCGATATCGACCCCCGCCGCCGCGTAGGTGTGTCGGGTTTTTGAAGATGCTGGGGAGTGAGCGGGCAAGCAGAACCTTTCAGCGACGAACGCCCAGTTTAGCATCGGCTTTTCGGGTTCGGCAGGCTGCCGGACGGGCCCGTAAAGCCCCGGGCTCATGCGCCCGTCTACAATAACGATTGGTCGCGCGCGCCTGCGACAGCTCCCGAGCCGTACGGGCCGGGAAGAGGACACCCATACCAGATGAAGCGGCAGACCCACCCCCGGCTCCTTTCACCCCGACGTTTCGCGTTCCACCTCCTGGCTCTCCTGCTTTGCCTGCTGCCGGTCTCCTTTGCGCAGGCTTCCGACGTCCCGACCCGCACGACCCTGGCAGTGACCCCGGCCGGCACCGGCACCGGCGCGACCCTGTCGGCGACAGTGAAAACCGCGACCGGCAACCCGGTGAGCGAGGGTACGGTGGACTTCCTGCTGCCGGGCGGCCAGTCGTTGGGCTCGGCGACGGTGAGCTCTGACGGTGCCGCGACTTTGAAGCTCGGGAGCGTACCGCCGGGAGGCGTGGTTTCAGCCGCGTACAGCGCCGCGACGGATCAGTTTTCGTCCTCGGCCTCGGTCGCCACGGCGCTGGCCACCCCGGATGCCGGTACCGTGCTGCCGGACTTCACCGTGACCGGCAATCCGACCAGCGTCACCACCCCGGCCGGCGGCTATGCCGCCACGGCGCTCACCGTTTCCTCACTCGGAGGCTATGCCGGGGCCATCCAGTTTTCCTGCACAAGTGTTCCGGCCAGCACGGTCTGCTCGTTCAACCCGACACAGCAGACCCTGGCGGCGAACGGCACGTTTAGCACCACGCTTGAGCTGCAGACCCAGGCACCTTCCGGCACAGCCAGCAGCGCCATTGAGCGCGCGCCTACCGGCCTGCTGCTGGCGATCCTGCTGCCCGGCGGGCTGCTGCTGGTCGGGCTTCGCCGGCGTGTTCGCGGGGCCAGCCTCTCCATTTTTGGAGTCATCCTGATGCTGGCCGGGGCTGGGGTCGGCCTCAGCGGCTGTTCACAGCGCTACGGTTATATCCACCACCCGGCGCCGGTCGCCGGCGGCACCCCCCCCGGGACCTACACCGTAACGGTCGCGGTCGACGGCAACCAGGGTGCGTCCGTCATTGAGCACGACCTTGCCGTCACCCTGACGGTGAAATAGGGGTTTTCTCGGCCAGCACGAGCCCCGCCGCGGTAACTTCTATCTCCGGGTCGTCGCCGAAGCCGGGAAGCCAGTGCACGTCGGGCTCGCGCCGAAACCAGGTGCCCTGCCGCTTGCTGTAGTTGCGGTGACCCTGTTGCACGGCGGCGACCGCGTTTTGAAGCGTCATCGTGCCGTCGAGCACGGCCCCGGCCTCTCGGTAGCCAAGCGACCGGAGCGCCGGGGCGTGAGCTCCCCAGCTTTGCCGCAGTGCTCGCGTTTCCTCCAGCAAGCCTTCGCGGAACATCGCTTCAGCGCGCGCGTTCAGCCTTTCGTACAGCGCCTGGCGCTCCGGCGCCAGGCCGATCCGAAGCAGCCGAAAGCCGGTGAGCGGGTCACGACCGCCATGCGAGACCGGCGCGGGGCCAAGCAGCGCGACTTCCAGGGCGCGAATCAGTTTCGGCTGGTCGTTCTGGTGAATTGCTGCAGCGGCCCGGGCGTCGAGCCGTCGCAGCATACGGTGCAGGTAGCCGGGCGGCCGGGTTTGCGCGCTGGTTGCCAGGCGCGCTCGAACGGCCGGGCACCGCGGCGGCAGGGGCGCCAGCCCGTCGGTCAGCGCGCGCAGGTACAAGCCGGTACCGCCGGAAACGATGGGCAAACGGCCCCGCGCGGCAATCTCCCGCGCGGCTGTACGCGCACGCCGGGCCCAGTCGCCGGCTGTCATGGTCTCGTTCAGGTCGGCGATGTCGAGCAGGTGGTGCGGCACCCGGGCGCGCTCGGCGAGCGAGGGCTTGGCCGCGCCGATCTCGAGTCCCCGGTAGACCGCCACAGAATCGCACGAGAGGATCTCGCCGCCGAACTGCTCTCCCAGCGTTGCCGCCAACGCGGTTTTGCCGCTGCCGGTGGGGCCCAGCAGGATGAGAAGAAGGGGGTCAGCCATGCGGTTTCAGCGGGTTAAAGCCGCCACCAGCCCAAGGGAAACAGCGTGTGCGCGGGCGCGCGCAGCACCGCGATCAGCAGGATGAGCCCGGCCAGCAGCAGCAATCCCAGTGCCTGGCGTCGACGCGTCAGCGCCGCCTCGCCGGTCTTTCCATTCGCAGGGGCGCCATTCGCCGGGGCGCCATTCGCCGGGGCGGGCCCCCGGGCGCGACCCGGAGCGGCCATCAGCGAATCCCCGCGTTGTCGTTGTACAAAAAGTAAAACCGCAACTCCAGAAATGGACCTTTGAAGTTTTTCGGCAGCTGCGGGTACATGGCACCCGTAATGCCGCCCCAGGCCGCGCGATCGAGCGATACATCGCCGGACGGCCCTTCCAGGTGCATCTCCTTGACCGAGCCGTCGGGCAGAATCTTGAAGCGGATCAGCACCTTGCCCTGCTTGGAGATCGGCGGCTGGGCGACCTCGGGAATGATGGGGTACCAGGCACGCTTGGTGTCGTAAATGACTCGCTGGATGTAGGGGCCGAAGTCGACACCGAGAGTGTCGGACAGGATATCGACCGCACCTTTTTGACCCGGGTGCTGCACGGGGGCATTCGCGCCGCCCTCGCCGCTGTCGCTATAGGTACCTGCGCCGGTGTGGGCCTGCCGGGCGGCCTGCTGCACCGCCTCGGCCGGGGTTTGCGGCCCGGCAGCAGCAAAATTCGGCTTCGTCGGCTGCGGTTTGGGTGCTTCCACCTGCGCGCTTTCCTTCGGTGCGACCGGCGGCGCAGCCGGTTGCGGTTTCGGCTGCTGCTGGGCGACCTGCGGCGGGGCCGGCGCGGGCGGCTGCACGCTGGGCCTGGGCGCGGGCGCCGAGGGCAGGGGCGGGCCGGCCCGGCGCATCGCCTGCAGCTGCTCCAGCGTTTTGCGGTCGAGCGTGGGCTTTTGCGCCTGCTGTTGCCGGTTTTTGTCTGACAGCGGCGCTTCCTTTTTCGGCTGCAGCTGCTTCAGCGCGTCGGGCGGCAGGTCCAAAAATGTGGGCTGCTTTTCCTTGTCGCGCAGGGCGAGGGAAGGGTCGCGCACCTTGACGTGCCAGATGTACCTGGGCGCAAACACCAGGTACCCGAACAGCAGCAGGTGAAAGATGAGCGCGATCCAGATCTTCTCACGCAGGGCCAGGCGCGAGCGCTCATCCTGGAGGTCGTCGATGACATGGAGAAGGTCGTAGCTGTCGAGTTCGTTGGAATCGACGGCGCCGTACGGATCGCGCGGCAAACGGGGCCGCCTTGCGCGGGGCGGCGGTTCGAACGGTGGCTGCTGCTGCGGCGGCGCTTCAGTGGTAGGCATGGAGGGTGGGGGGGGTGGGCCGCCTTGCAAAGCCCGTTTCAGTCGTTTTCTGATCCATTCTCTCATTCTTTCGCCAGGGAGGCCGCTATCTTTAGGCAGGTCCCTATCCGCTGGTACCCTGCCGCAGCCACCGTACAATCAGGGACGTGGATACCTCGGCGACGGCGTTTGTGGTGACAGTCAGCGACCGTTGCGAGCGGGGCGAGCGCACGGACGAGTCCGGCCCGGCCGTAACAGCGCTGCTTCGCGAAGCCGGCTTTGCCGTGAGCGGCGGAGCCATCGTCCCCGATGAGCAGGGCCGGATCGAGAATGCGCTGCGCCGGGCGGCCGAGGCGGGCAGCCGCCTGATCGTGACGACCGGCGGCACCGGGCTGACCACGCGCGATGTAACCCCGGAGGCGACCCGTGCTGTGTGCGGCCGCCTGCTCGATGGGCTGAGCGAACACATGCGCGCAGAAGGCTTGAAAGAAACTCCGTTTGCCGTGCTGAGCCGCGGCGTGTGCGGGCTGCTGGGGCAAACGCTGGTCGTCAACCTGCCGGGCGCGCCCCGCGGTGCGGTTACGTCGCTGCGCGCGATTTTGCCGGTGCTGCCCCATGCCCTGCGGCTGCTGGTGGACGCGGGCGCACCCCACCCGGGCCAGCACGAGGAAGGCCAGCACGAGGAATCGGGGCGGCCTGCTTGAGGCACCTGCTGGCCCTGTGTACCAGATGGTCTCTGCTGCTGCTTGCGTTCCTCAAACCCTGGGGTATCTGGGGCGCGGGCGCGATCGCGGTGCTCGATTCGAGCACGATCCCCGTCCCCATGGACCTGCTGCTGGCCAGCTACTACTGGACGGATCGCCGGCATGCCTGGGCCTATGTACTGATGGGCGCGCTGGGCTCGGCCGTCGGCGGCCTCCTGCCGTTTCTGCTGGGCCGCGCCGGGGGCGAGCTGTTTTTGCTGAAGCGCATTGATCGGGCGCGCTATGAGCAGCTGCGAAACCGCTTTGAAAAGCAGGAGTTCCTGGCACTGCTGATCCCCTCCATGCTGCCGCCGCCCACCCCCTGGAAGCTGTTCGCCTTTGCCGGCGGGGTGTTTGAGGTGCGCGTCCTCACGTTTATGCTCGCGGTCTTTTTGGGCCGGGTGGTCCGTTTCGGCGTGACGGCGGTGCTGACCGTGCGCTACGGGCCGCAGTTCATCGGCGAAGCGGGGGGCCTGCTGCACCGGCACACCCATGCGCTCTTCACGGTGCTGGGGCTGCTCCTCCTTCTGATCGCCCTGTGGGCGGTGCGCAAAGGGCTGGGCCGTCGTCGCGGGCCCGAGATGCACCGCGCGGGTGAGTTTGAAAACTAGCTTTTGCGGCTGCGCTCGACCGCATGGGTAAAGGCTTGAGCGTCGTCAAAGGAAACAGCCAGTCGCGCGACTGAGTAACGCTCGCCGGTAAACTCCTCGACCATCGCCTCGGGACTGAGCGTCAACTCGACGAGGTCACTGTGGTTGATGCAGAACCGCTCCCACTTCCTATAGCCTGCAAAAGCATCTCGCGAGACAAGGCGGCTGGTCTTTATGGTCACGATAGAAGTCAATGGGACCTCGCACCTGCGCCGGAAGGCGAAGCGAAGCGTGGCCCTGTCGCCTTCCAGCGTGTGAGGATGGTCCCGCATGGAGTGGTAAGAGCCTGCAAAATGGACCAGGCTCCAGGCCACCATGGCTATCAGGATGGTTTCCATGGTGCGGTGAAGAGGCAGCAACAGGTGCAGGAGCCAGGTCTCCGGCACCGCTCCGATCAGAGCAATCAGCCACACATAGCGGAGCGGACCCGTGGTCGCATAGGTGAAGCTGTTTGCAGAAGTGGCCGGCTTTCCGGGCAAGCCTGAAAACGCCGCACAGAGGATCCTCCACTCGCTCATCAATGCGGCAGCAATCGCCGCTGGAAAGATCCTCGCCAATGACCGGTAGAAAGCGTCCACCATGCTTCCCTCGCGATTTGACTGCAGTTTTGCTCGCAGACGCGCTTGCGGGCTATGGTTTTCCGATCGCCGGAAGCGACTGCTGGAGCAGGCCGCGCAGATTGCCGCGCTCGCCCTCTGACAGCCCGGAAATCGGGAGTACGCTGAACAGGTTCTTTTCCCGGCGCCGCAGCACGACCACATGCTGCCCCTCGCGAAAGCCCGTGTAGCTGGTCCAGGGCTGGAAGCCTTCGGCCCCATTCGGACCGTGGTGGCGCACGCCTTCAGGTGACAGGTCGAGCCTGTCGGGCAGGGATGCATCGAGCGCGGTGACGGCCTCTCGATTGTTCTTTCGAAAACGAACGACAGAAAAGCCGCCGATCACCACCAACAGGGCCACGCGAATCGCGAGGACCGCCGGCGGGATCTTTGTGTGGTTCGTGATCGACGCCCAAAGAATCGCGACCACGATCACGGCATAGATCACCAGGCGAATGTTGGTGAGCGCGAGATGCCAGGCATAGCCCTTGGGCCGGATGAGGCGAGTGGCTTCCCGGACCTCGGCTTCGTTCAGCTTGCCGTGAAACTGCATGTGGTCTTTATAGCAGGGGAGCGCGTGCCGACTCGATCTCTGCAACCGCTTGCGAGTTTCTCGGCCCGACAGGGGGAAATAGACTCCCCCATGACGGCAATTCCTATGAAAGCTCAAGATCGTGCAACACATCACGCTGGACGGCGCGATGCAGCACTTCGCCGATGACGGCGACTTTCCCCTGTAGCGACTGGACTGCCGCTCTGCCGGACCACGCTGGCCGGGATGCAGTTCTTGCCGCGTATGGCGAGAGCTTTGACCTGCTGCTTTGGCCGTCGCACGATCTCCGAGCGGATTTCTGGCCCAAGGCGCTCAGCAGCCCATGGCCGAACGACCAGGTTACCCGCGCTCGATCGCCTCGCCGACACGGAACAGCGTCGCCTCGTCAAAATGGGTCGCAAGCACCTGAACGCCGATCGGCAGCCCTGCGCCCGAGCAGCCGGCCGGGACCGACAGGCCGCAAATGCCGGCCAGCGACGGCGTGACGGTGTAGATATCGGCCAGGTACATGGCAAGCGGGTCGTCGGTCTTTTCGCCCAGCTTGAACGCCGGGGTAGGCGCGACCGGCGTGACGATGGTATCGACCTCCGCGCCGAAGACTCGGAGGAAATCCTGGGCGAGCAGCCGCCGCACCTGCTGGGCTTTTTTGTAGAAGGCATCGTAGTAGCCGGCTGAAAGCGCGTAAGTCCCGAGCAGGATACGGCGCTTGACCTCGGCCCCGAACCCGCCGTCGCGCGACTCGCGATACATGCCGGCGAGCGTGGCGGCGTGGGGGGTGCGATAACCGTAGCGAACGCCGTCGAACCGGGCCAGGTTGGAGCTGGCTTCAGCGGTCGCGATCAGGTAGTAAGCGGGCACGGCGTAGCGCGTATGGGGCAGCGAAATGGCCTTGATCTCGGCACCGGCTTCGCGCAGGCCGTCGATGGCGCGTTCCACCTTGTCGCGGACCTCAGGGTCGAGACCCTCGCCGAAGTACTCCTTCGGAATGCCGATTCGCAGGCCGTTGATGCCCTGCTCCTGCTCGAGCCGTCCGCAGTAGTCGGGAACCGGCCGGTTGGACGAGGTTGCGTCTTTCGAGTCGTGCCCGGCGATGACCCCAAGTACCGTCGCCGCGTCGCGGACGGAGTTGGTGAACGGGCCCACGCGGTCGAGCGAGGAGGCAAACGCAATGAGGCCGTATCGCGATACGCGGCCATACGTGGGCAGCAGCCCGACCACGCCGCAAAAGGAGGCCGGCTGGCGGATGGAGCCGCCCGTATCGGTGCCGAGTGTAGCCACGGCCATGCCGGCGGCCACTGCAGCTGCCGATCCGCCGGAGGAGCCGCCCGGCACGTGGTCCGGCGCATGCGGGTTGCGCGTGGGGCCGTAGGCGGAGTTTTCATTCGAAGAACCCATCGCGAACTCGTCGCAGTTGAGCTTGCCGAGCGTGACGGCTCCGGCGGCTTCCAGGCGCTCGACCCCGGTCGCGGTGTAGGGCGCGATGTAGTGCTCGAGAATGCGCGAGCCGGCGGTGGCGGGCAGGCCGGCCACGGTTAGCGCGTCCTTGATGCCGACCGGGATACCGGCGAGCGGTGGAAGCGGGTCGCCGGCGGCGGCCAGGCCGTCGATGCGGGCCGCCTGGGTCAGGGCGCGCTCTCGAGCCAACGATAAGAATGCGTGGATTTCAGGGTCGCGCTCGTCGATGGTGTGGAAACACTGCTCCGCGATCGCACGGGCCGAGGCAGCGCCGGTCGCGATGGCCGTGCGCAAATGCGGGATCGTCAGGGTGTTATCGGGCGCGTTCGGGCCGGGAATGTGAGGGGTAGCGGTCAGGGATGGTTCAGTCATGATGAATCTGGTCCCTCATTCTCATGCTTCGCGTGGAAGTCCCGGCGAAGCGCTTTGCATTTTGACGGTATGGGCGACCGGAGCGGGAAGCCCGTCAGTCGCTGCCGTCAGCGCTCAATCACTTTGGGAACCTTGAAATACGTGCCGTCGGTGGCCGGGGCCTGCTCCATCACCAGAGGCCGTTCGAGAGAGGAGCGCGGCTCATCGGGACGCAGGGTGACGATCTCCGGCTGCCCCGGCTGTTCGGCGACGACGACCAGCTCCGACACATGCGTCAAGGGTGCGACGCCGGTCGTGTCCAGCGCGTCCAGTTGGGCAACGTACCCCAGGATGCTGCTGAGATCGAGTCCGAGCCGATCCAGTTCGTCCGAGGTGAGTGCGAGCGAAGCCAGCGCGGCCACGTGTTCAACGTCTGCTCGCGTGACTCGAGATTCCGGCGCGGAGGTGGGGTCGGTCATCGGGGAGAGCTCCTCCTGGAGCTTTTCATTGCAAGGGTAATCACAGTCTCATCCATTCGAGATGCATCCAGTGCTCGCGGGGAGGGCTGGGGCCGCTTCATGCTTATTCGACAATCAGGGTGACGGCGATGGTTCGCTGCGCGCCGGGGTAGCTGGCCTTCATGGTCAGTGTGTAGGTGCCGCGAGGCGTAACGCTGCCGCTCGCTCCCCCCGCTCCGGCATTGCCGCTCGCGCTGTTGACACCACTGGCATGGACACCGCAGCCGAGCGGGGCCATGGTCACCATCGCCGCGATCATAAGCATCAGCAAGCGACGGCGGGCGTCGCCGCGCATCAGAAGCACCGGGCACAGCAGCGCCAGCGCCGAGCCGGCCGGCCACCATCGACGGAACGGCGAAGCGCTCGATGCTGTTTGCGTCGCGACCCCCGTCGCGACTGTGAGCTGGAGTGACCCGGAAACCCCCTGGCCGACCTGCACGACCGTCGGATTGACCGTGCAGGCTGAGTGGACCGGGGCGCCGGAACAGCTGAGAGTGATGTTGCCGGCCGAGTCGCCGGTCGGGGTCAGCGCGAAACGATAGGTCGCGGTTTGACCGCTGGTCAGGACGACCGTAGTCCCCCCGTACGGGGAAAGCTGATAGTCTTCGCCAGACCCGGCCAGGCCCACGATCAGCGGCGATTGCAGGGCGGGGCTGTTGACGGACAGGGTAGCCTGCCGGGTGCCGATCGCGCCGGGGGTAAAGACGACCCCAACCTGGCAGCTGGCGCCTGCGGCAAGCGAGGAGCCGCAGGGTGACGAGCCGGTGGGCGGGCCGAGCGTGAAGTCCGCTTCGGTTGTCGTGAACGTGAGGTTGTCGAGGGACGTTTTGCCCAGGTTGCTGATCGTGACAGTCTGCGCGGGAGCTGCCATGCCCAGAGCATAGGGGCCAAAGTCCAGACTGACGGGAAGCGCGGAAGCCTGCGGAGGCGGCGCGCCCTGGCCAGACAGGCTCACAGACTGGGTACGTTGGGCGTCGGTGATCAAAAGGGTCTCGGACACAGGCCCAATGTCGCTCGGCGTGAAGGAAACAGCGATGGCACAGGACTTGTGGCCGCCGAGCATGCTGCCGCAATAGTTCTTGACCACGAAATGTCGCGTCCCTGCCGTTGAAATCTGTTCCAGGGTGGCGTCGCCGGTGTTGGTGAGTGTCAAGGCCTGCTCAGGCGAGGCTTTGCCGGCCACCGTGAGCGGGAAAACCAGCGTAGACGACGAAAGTGTGTCGGTTGCGGGGGACAGTCCGGTCCCGGACAGCTGCGCGCTTTCTGTTTCGCCGCCGCCTGAAACAACGAGCGTTCCAGTGCGCAATCCGGCGATTGACGGAGTGAATGTGATTTCAACAGCGCAGCTTGTATCCGGCGGCAGGGTCAGACCCTGACCTGTGGGGCAGGACGACTTGCCCAACTTGAAGTCACTGCCCGCCAACGTCAGCTGCAGGGTCATCGGCGTGGTGCCGTGGTTTTCGATCGCGATGTCGTGCGAGGAGGGAGGGCTGCCAACGGCCAGCGACGGCGTAAACGCATAACCGGTGGGCGAAAGCTCAAGCGCCAGCCCGGTGCCGCTGAGCGAGGCTGCGGCGCTGGGTGTGCCGGTCGGGCTCGCGATCGAAAGCGAGGCCGGCTGGGCACCGGTGGAAACCGGCTCGAACTGGATGGAAATCCGGCAGCTCGCGCCCGCGCCGAGAAGGCCGGTACATGAGTTGGCGCTGATCGAATACTGCCCGGTAAGGGTCGCCGGTGCCAGGCTGGTCGCAACATCGCCGCCGTTCACCAGGGTGAGCGTTTGCGCGGGCGAGACGGAGCGCTCGAAGACACCGCCGAAAGCGAGAGATGGGGGCGAAAACACAAGCTGCGCCGGACGAAGCCCGGAGCCCGTCAGTGCAACTTTGGCCGACGGGCCGCCATTCGCGCTGCTTGCGAGGGTTAAAGTCGCGGGGCGGTCACCGGGGCTTTGCGGAGTAAACGCCACGCTCACGATGCACGAAGCGCCCGCCGCCAACGATGCTCCGCACGGATTGGTCTCGCTTGGAGTGATCGCATAGTCGGAGGAGGACACCTGCGGCGGGTTGAGCGCGACTGGAACGCCGCCCGGATTGTAAAAAGTCGCGGTTTGCGGGGCGCTCCGAGAGCCCTTGACCGTTGCGCCGAAGGTTAGAGATCCGGGCGAAACCGTGAGTGAGCCGGGCTGCACTCCGTTGCCGCTCAACTGCTCGGACCAACTGCTGCTGCCACCGGCATTGAACACCGTAAGCAGACCGCCGACAGGACCCTGTGACGCAGGCGCAAATGAAATCTGAAGGGTACATACGGCGTTAGGGGCGAGGGTGCCCGTGCACTGGCTCGTGACTGCGAACCCGCCCAATATTTTGACCAAACCCAGCGGGACAGGCGCTCCCCCGGTATTTTGCACCGTGACGGACTGCGTTGCTGTTGTTTGGATCACGGTCGCACCGAAAGCGACTGGATCAGGGCTGAAGGTCAGCGCGCCGGGCGTGACCCCGACGCCGTCGAGAGCAGCGGTTGCGGTGCTGCTGCTCCCCCAGGGAAGGGACAGAGTTCCAATGACTTCTCCGGTCTTCGCAGGTGAAAAGACCACCTGCACGGTACAACTGCTCCCCGGGCTCAGTAGAGCAACGCAGTCGCTACCGCTCAGCCGGTAGCCGGAGCCGCTCACCAGCGGGGTACCGAGTGAGACCGCGACGCCGCCGCTGTTCGTAGCGGTAAACGCCTGCGTGGCCGAAGCATTCAGCACGACCGAACCGAAGTTGACGCCTGCCGGCGAGAACGAAACATAGCCAGGCTTGACCCCGGTGCCATTCAGCGGCTCCGTTGCACTGGCCGGAACGCCGTTGTTCGCGATGGTGAGCGTTCCCGTGCGGCTGCCGGTCGTTGTCGGCGTAAAGACGACAGTGACCGTGCAGGAACCACTCCCGGCTGCCAGCTGTGTCGACGAAGTGCAGGTGCCACCTGTTCCCACGGCGAAATCGCCGGTCACGGAGATCCCGGAGAACTGAACCGCAGTGCCGCCCTGGCTCGTGACGGTGACCGAGCTCGTGGTGCTGCTGCCGATCGCGGTACTGCTGAAGCTAAGCGGAGAGGGCGAAAAAACAAGCTGGCCCGGCGTAGTTCCCATGCCGTCGAGCGTCGTCGTAGTTGAGCTGCCGGAGCCCCAGGGCACGGTGAGCCGGCCGGGACGGTTGCCGATTGCCGAGGGTGTGAAGGTCACGGAAAGTGTGCAGGAGCCGCCGGCAGGCAGGCTGTTTGGGCAGGAGCCCGCGACGGCGTAGTCGCCGGTCGTCGACGGGGTGCCGACCGTGACTGGACCGTCTCCCGTGTTGCTGACCGTAACGGACTGGGCTGCGCTCGTGGTGCCGGTGAATTGTGCGCCGAAGTCAATGCTCAAGGGAGTAAGGGTGATGGTGCCGGGGGGCAGCCCATTGCCGGTCAAACTTGCCCTCAGGGAGCCCCCGGCCACGTTGCCGGGAAGCAAAAAGGTCGCCGATCTGGATTCCGTGCCGCTGGGGTGAAACAACACGCCGATGGAACAGGTCGCGTTCGGCGCAAGCGAGGCCGGGCAATTGTTGCCGGCGATCTGGTACTCCGCCGTACTGACCGACGGCGATCCCAGCATGACGGGGACATCGCCGGTGCTGGTCACGGTGAAACTCTGTGGGGCCGAGACGGCCCCCTGCACTGTATCTGGAAAGGAAAGCGAACCCGGCGTGAGCGTGGCCGCCGGGGGCATGGCACCTTGCCCGCTTAACGAGATCGCTGCGGGCGAGTTGCTGAAGCTGCCGGTCAGGGTCACCGAGCCCGTGTAGCTTGCAGTGCCGGGCGGCGTAAACGTGATGTTGAGCGTGCAGGTGCCGTTGACCGCGAGGGTTGCGGGCGCAACCGGGCAGGTGTTGCCTGTGATCGCGAATGGCGCGCTTGTTGCGACGGAGCTGATGGAGGCCGGGCTTCCGCCGGAGTTGGTGATGGTGACCGGGATCTGCGCGGATGTCGCGTTGTCGGCCGTCACGGGAAAGCTGACGACGGATGGATTGAAGGAAAGCGCCCCCGGGGCCACGCCGGTGCCGGACAGTGACGCCGTGGCGGCGGGGCTGCCCGTATACGGGACGGAGAGGGTGCCCGTGCGCTGGCCTGTCATTGTCGGCGTGAAGGTGATGGAAAGCGTGCAGTGTTGCGAGGCGGGCAAAGTCGCGGGGCATGTGCTGGTGACGGCGTAGTCGCCGGTGGCCGTCGGGGTACCGAGCTGGGCAGCGCTGCCGCCCGGCGCATTGGTCACTGTCACGCTTTGCGCGGCGGACGTCGTCCCCTGCGTCTGCGCGGGGAACGTGAGCGAACCTGGTGACAACGTGAGGCTTGCCGCCGCGAGCCCCATCCCGTTCAGGCTGACCGTTAACTGCCCGCCCGGTGCGCTCGACGAAGGCAACGTCAGCAAGCCGTTCCGGCTGCCCGAAGCCGTCGGGGTAAAGAACACCTGGATCGTGCAGCTTCCATTGTTGGGGGCGAGTGTTGCACCGCAGTTTGTTGAGAGTGAATAGTCGCTGGGCGACGCGGTCGGGGCATCGAGCGAAGCCGCCGTACCGCCGGAGTTGGTAACCGTGACGGTTTTCGCGGCAGAAGGAGTGCCGACCGTCGTGTCGGGAAATGGGAGCGAGCTCGGTGTCAGGGACAAGGAAGCCGGAGTAACGGCATTCCCGCTCAGGCTCACGGTGGCGGGGCTGCCGGAGGACGAGGATGCGACGGCAAGCAGCGCAGTCCGGGTGCCGCCGTTGCTGCCCGCGGGGTTAAAACCGACCGGAACCGTACAGCTCGCCCCGGCAGCCAGGGTGCCGACGCAGGTACTGCCGGCCGACAGATTGAACTCGGCGGAGTTCGCCCCGGAAAACGTCCGGGCGCCCAGGGTAAGCGGCGCACCACCAGTGTTCTTAAGGATCAGATTGAGATTTGCGGTGGTGCCGATGGTCGTCGTGGGGAAGGCAAGCGAGGTTGGGCTGACCGACAGAACGCCCGGTGTCAGCCCGGTCCCGTCGAGCGCCGAGCTGAGTGTACCGCTCCGCGTGTTGGCGCGCACGATCAGCATACCGGGCCGATCGGCGGTCACGCTCGGGGTAAAAGTGACAAGAATCGTGCAGTTTGCGCCGGCAGCCAGCGACGCGCCGCAGTTGTTGGTCTGCGTGTAGTCCGTCCCGGGCGTCGTCGCGATCTCCGCGATCGCCAGCGCCACTGAGCCTGTGTTGCTGAGCGTAAACGGAACCGGCGCGCCGGGCGACCCGACCGCCTGCGCAGGAAAATTGTAGCCGGCAGGCGACAGTGTCCCCTGCGCGATGAGCGGGTTGGTCGTCAGCCCCAGTGTCCAGATACCCCGGCCATAGGTCGCCGCTTCCAGCACAGTCGTCGATCCCGAGCTGTACACCTTCAGGTCGGTCACGGGAGCATTCGGCAGGCCGGAACCGAGTTCGGTCCAGCAGTTTTGGAAATTCTGAAAGGTGCCATAGCACTTCGTGATATCGGTCGTGACATACACGCCGAAGTCGCCGCCCACGTACACGTAGCCGGCGTTATTCGGGTCCACCACCACGCTGTTGACCGGCGCGTGCGGCAGTGAATTTGTGAGATTGGCCCAGTGCGCGCCACCGTCGGTCGAGCCGTACAGAACCGCTCCGGTCCCCATCGGAACACCCGCAACGCCCGCATAGACCGTGCGTCCGGTCGCGTCGTGCGGGTCGACCGCAATCGACGAAATGGCGTAACCGCTGGGGTTGAACTGGCTGCTCTGCGACGTGTTGGTGACCGGATTGCGCCACAGATCGGCCCAGGCGAGCTGGCCGCCGGACTGGGGCACAGTGGCCCCATACAGATGCCCCGGTACCGATGCGCCGCCGTCAGCGAAACCCGCCATGCCGGCGTACATCCGCTCGCCCGCTCCGTTGTAGCTGCCGCCGGCACCCACCGATCGCAGCTGGCCGTTGCCGTTGCAAAACGGCTCCTGGTCGCCGTCGAGCATGCCGCTCAGCAGGTTGCTTTTGTTCCAGCCGCCGGTCGCCGGCCCCAGCCACATGCGACAGGTGCCGACCAATATGTTCGCCGGGTTTCCGGGATCGAGGATCCAGGGTGCCGGCTCAAGACCGCTATCTGTATCGTCCGCCACCTGGGAACGCCCGATCGTGGGACCGGTGCCAAAGCCTGCGGGGTTGCAGTTGACGCCGTTCGGGCAGGAAAAGATCGCCAGCCCGCCCCCCGCGTCCGCGTACCAGTTCGATGGATTGGTCGGGTCGATGGCTACCTGGCTGCCTTCGCCGGTCAGCAGCTGCTGCCAGGCCCCGGTGCCTCCCTGCGCCGCCGCGCTTTCGCTTGCCACGATGCCGAACTCACCCATCCCTGCCAGCACCAGCGAACCATTGGTGGGGCTTACAGCCAGGTGGGTGATCTCGGCGAGTGAGCCGATGCCCCCGTTCAGGTTGTCGAAGTGCGATGCGTCGCTCGCGGAGCCCACCGATCCGGTCTGCGCGAGACCGTCGGTGGTTCGCCACAGGCCGCCGTCATTGCCGAAAAACAGGAGACCGTTCGCGCCATAGGTGCCCTCGATCGCGTGGGTGGAAGGCGCTACCTGCCCGGACTTAAAGGTTTGCACGGTGGTGGTATTGCGCCACTGGCAGCTATTGGCCAGCGAGCAGCGAAAGATGTCCTCGGTGCCGGCAAATAAGAGCGTGTCCTGCTGCGAAGACACGGCTGACAGCGCCAGGTTGTAGTCCGCCTGCGGAATCTTTCCATTGGCGTCATCAAGCGCCGCGTCGTTAATCTGCTTTCCAAACGCGACCGTGCTCGACGCGCAGGAGCTCACCGCGAGCCCGCTGGTTGAGCACACATCCTGGTACAGGCCCTCGTCCTTGTTGTTAAGGTCGGACGTCAGGGCAAAGGTGTCGCCCGTGACGGGCTGCACGGCCAGCACGCCGCGAAAAATTGGGCAATTGCCGGGTGTACAGGATTGCGATGAAAGGTTTGCGCCGGGCTGGTTGCTCAGCCGCGTCCAGGTGATGCCGTCGGCCGAGCTGTAATAACCGTAAGAACGCACCGCGGCGAAAAACAGCCTGCGCGTCGCATTCCAGACGACGGAGGTGGCTGCATTGCCCGGTGGTGCCCCCCCGAGCGTAGTGCTGGACTGCACCACACTGTTGGGGCCGTCCGTGATGGTGGCAAGATACCAGGTAACCCCGGCATCCGACGAGTAGTACAACCCGGCCATACTGCCCACCAGGACGGTACTCGGGTTGATGTCGGCACCTACCGCAGAGGCCTCTTTCGATTGCGACACAGCGGCCACGACCAGGTTGGGGGCGGTCGTGCTCCAGGCAAAACCCGCGAAACTGGTGCCCTTGAAGCGATACGGCTGGGTGTCGCGGCTTTGCTGGTACAGGCTCCAGGTCGTCCCGCCATCGTTGGAGCGAAGGATGCCTACGCCGTAATAGGAATCAAGCGCATCGTTCGGGTCGCCGGTGCCGGCGAGCAACACGTTGGGATTGCCGGGCTGCACCGACAGCGCGCCGATCGAAAGCGAAGGAATGGAGATTTGCGAGTTCGCGAAAACCGGTAGGTCGTCGGTCAGCGGTTGAAACGTGACGGTGCCGGCAGGCCCCGCCGCGTTGGTGCTCTTCCAAACGCCGCCGCCGGTCGCACCGAGGTACAGAATGTTTCTGTTCGTCGGGTCGGCCGCCAGCGAACTGATACGCCCGGTGACCAGGCCATAGCTGGGCGTGCTGAGCTGGACAGGGCCTGCCGACTGCCAGACCGTACTGTCGCTGTTGAGCGCCGGTTGGGCTGTACCGTCCGGGATGGAAGGCTGCCTGGCAGCACGAGTCGCTCCTTGCCGGGCTCGAACCGCCTCAAGCCGCTCGAAGGCTGCCCGGGTCGCAAGGCCAGATTCTACGGAAGCAGGCTTGGACGACGGCAGAAGACCCCGCTGTTGCAGGAACTGGCGATCCGCCTGCTGCCGCGAGGCAGCCGGGGTTTGCGCGCACAGCGCCGCGGCGGCTCCCGCAAGCAGTGCCACCAGCGCGCCGCGTCCAAACCTTCCTCCAAACCTCGCTGCCAGCATTCAGGACCTTTGCCCACACCGCTGCTGCCTCCCTGCGGTTCGCGCAGGAAACTCGCAAACGCACCACTGCATTGCACACATCCATGCGCACGCAGAGCCGGAATTGCTACAAAAGCAACGGAGTCGTGAACCGTCTATCGGCAACTGCCCCAGGATCGAACAGATTACTTTCGATCACGGAGTCGGTGAATCCAATCGCGCGGAAACGCCGTCCGGCAATCCTTGCAGCAATGGCATCCCATGCTTGAAACCCTGGAGGAGCCGCCATGCGTGCCGTTGTTCTTGAAGAAACCCGCCAGATCGCTGTTAAAGATGTTCCCGATGCCGAAATGAAGGAGACCACGGATGTTCTGCTCCGGGTGACATCCACGGCGATCTGCGGCACCGATCTTCATTTCTACGAAGGCCGCATGCGCGGCATTGAGGGCGGCGTGATCGGCCACGAGCCGCTGGGCGTGGTCGAGGAGGTCGGCTCGGCGGTCAAAAATGTGAAAAAGGGCGATCGCATCACCGTCCCGACCCATATCTGCTGCGGGTTTTGCGCGATGTGTACCGAGGGCCACACCTCCGCCTGCCTGATGACCAATCCTCCGTCGGCGGGCGCGGCCTACGGCTACCCGAATAAGGGGGGCTACCAGGGCGCGCAGGCAGAGCTGCTGCGGATTCCGCTCGCCGACGCCAACAGCCTCAAGCTGCCGGGCGAACCGGGCGACCAATGGGAGGACGATTTTGTCCTGCTGGCCGATGCCTGGACCACCGGCTACCACGCCGCGGCCATTGCGGATGTCGGCCCCGGCGATACGGTCGCGGTCTTCGGCGCGGGCTCGGTCGGCTTGCTGGCCGCGTACTCGGCCCGTCTGCGCGGGGCGGCTCGCGTGTACGTGATCGATGCCGTGAAGGAACGCCTTGAAAAAGCAGGCGAACTCGGTGCCATTCCCATCGACTTCCTCCACGGCGACCCGGTGGAGCAGATCAAGGAACAGCAGGGCAAGTGGCGCTCCGGCGACGCATTTCGCAACGAGACGCCGCTCGGCGGCGTGACCTGCGCGATCGACGCGATCGGCTTCCAGGCGCGCTCGAAGCAGCACTATGGGCAGGAAGACTCGCTCTGGGTGACGGACGCCATCGCCGACATTATCAACCCCGCCGGACGGATCGCCATCGTCGGGGTGTGGCCGCCAAAGGATCCAAACGGCACCAACCCCACGCTCAAAGAGGGCAAGCTGCTGGTGCCCTGGGATAAGTTCTTCGGCAAGAACGTGCGCATCACCATGGGCCGCAACGACGACAAGCGCTGGAACGGCAAGCTGCGCGACATGATCCTGACCGGGGCCGCCAAGCCCAGCCAGGTCGTCAGCCACCGGCTCTCGCTTGACGAGGCACCGGACGCCTTCCGCAAGTTTGACGCGCGCGAGGAGGGCTATATCAAGGTGGTGCTGAAGCCGTAGCCGTCCTTGTTTATAAGGGCGCTTCGACCGGGATCGCCGCGAGCGCCGCCTCGGGGGCGACTGCTTCGGTCTCCTCATCGTCCGAGAACGTCAGCAGGAACAAGACCAGGACCACTGCGGCAGCTGAGCCGGCGACGAGCCAAATCGTGCGCCAGTCATGGCTGTTCGGCAACGTGTAATGCCCGACAACCGCGCCCGACAGCCATGAACCCACAAACATGCCGACCCCATACGTCAAAAACGTGATCAGGCCCTGAGCGGCGGCGCGCAGGGCCGGCGGGGCTTTGCGGTCGATATAAATCTGCCCGGTCACAAAGAAAAAGTCGTAGCAGATGCCGTGCAGCACGATGCCGCCCCACAACATGCCCATGCGCCCGCCCGCATTGCCATAGGCAAACAGCGCGTAGCGCACCACCCAGGCCGCCATGCCCGCCAGCAGCATCCCTTTGACCCCGAGCCGGCGAAAAAACCAGGGAATCAGCAGCATGCAGCCCAGCTCCGACACCTGCCCGGCCGTCATCTTGCCCGCGGCATCGCGCACGCCGCTCTCGTTCAGAAAAAGATTGGTGAACGCATAGTAGAACTGCAGCGGGATGCATAGCAGCAGGCTGGCGAGCGCGAACACCGCCATCGACCGGCCGCGGAGCAGGGCTCGGGCTTCCGGCGGGAAGATCGCGTGCTGTGCCGGCTGCCCGGCCGCGAGCGGCGGCGTATGCGGCAGCGTCAGGCAGTAAGCCGCCATCGCGAGCGAAAGCACCCCGGCCAGCTGCAGCGGACGCGCCGTACTCTCGATGCGCAATCCGCCGACCAGCAGACCCGCGGCGATCCAGCCGGCGGTGCCGAGCACCCGAATGGGGCCGAACTCGAGCTTGGGGTCGCGCATCTGCCGAAACGCGAGCGAGTTGGTCAGCGCGAGCGTCGGCATAAAGCACAGGCTGTAGAGCAGCAGGAACGCGTAAACGCCCGCGAAGCCACCCTGCCGCGAGGCAAGCAGCAACAGCACGCCGCCCACGGCATGCAGTCCGGCCAGTACCTGTTGTGTCGGCAGAAAGCGATCGGCGACCAGCCCGACGAAAAACGGCGCGATCATGGCGCCGACTGCGGTCGTGCCCGCGGCCAGCCCCACCTGCTGCCCCGACAGACGCAGCGAAACCGTCAGCCAGGTCGCCAGCGTGACGTACCAGGCCCCCCAGATGAAGTACTGGAGGAACATCATGGCGGAAAGGCGGGCTCGGGTGGCGGGGGTCATAGCTTTGACTTTGAAGGGTGAGGGGGTGCGGTTGCAAGGGCAGTCAGCAAGCGTGGCATGATGCTGTCATGGCCATGAACTTCAGCACGGGCAACCAGACGTTTCGTCAGCTTTTCGGCAATGGGCTGACCTACACCGTTCCTCGCTTCCAGCGGGACTATAGCTGGACTCGAGACGAGTGGGATGACCTTTGGCAGGACATCCAAGGCACTCTGGCACCCGGTGGCGAACCTGCTCACTACATGGGATATCTGGTTCTGCAGACACAGGACAACAAGACCTTTGAAGTGATCGACGGCCAGCAAAGACTGACAACGCTCAGCCTGCTGGTGCTAGCCGTGCTGAAGATGCTTCAGGCGTTCACCGAGTCGGGTGTGGATGCGGATAAGAACAGTCGACGCCTGGAGCAGCTACGGAATTCCTATATTGGTTACCTTGATCCGATAACACTGATTCCTCGATCCAAACTATCTCTCAACAGGAACAATGATGCTTATTACAAGGACTACATCGTACCGCTTCTGAAACTCCCGCAGCGCAACCTGAGAGCCTCTGAGCACAGCCTGAGGAAAGCGTTTGAATGGCTTTTCGATGAGGTACGCAAAGCCTATGCAGGTGAGCGTGATGGAAGCAGGCTGGCCGAGTTCGTCGAGGGCATTGCGGATGGTCTTTTCTTCACTGTGATTACCGTCAATGACGAGCTCAATGCTTTCAAAGTGTTTGAAACCTTAAATTCTCGCGGAGTTCGGCTTTCTCCGACAGATTTGTTGAAGAACTACCTCTTTTCGGTGGTTTCGCGAGAAAGCTCGCACTCGCACGAGATTGAAACCCTGGAAAGACGGTGGGAAGCGATGGTGGGGCGTCTTGGCGGCGAGAGTTTCCCTGATTTTTTAAGGGCGCACTGGAACAGCAGGGAAAGGTTCGTCAGAGAGGCCGACCTATTTAAAACCATTCGGGAAGGAACCGGCAGCAAGGAAAAAGTCTTCAACCTGCTCAGACAAATGGAACAGGATATCGACACCTATGCAGCCCTGGCAAATCCAGAAGATGAGTTATGGAATGCAGAACAACGCGAGTTCATTCGAGACTTGCGAATGTTCAACGTGCGGCAGCCGTGGCCCCTGTTCCTTGCGGCGCATCGCGCTTACAGTGACCTGGGATTTACCTCCCTGCTCCGGGTAAGCAGCATCATTTCTTTTCGATACAACGTGATAGGGGGCCTCGCTACGAATGAGCAGGAGCGGGTTTACAACAGCGTGGCCCAACGGATAGCCGAGGGGGAAATGCCGATGGTTGCCGACGCAATCCGCGCCCTGGGAGGACTGTACATTGCGGATGACCAGTTTCGATCTGCCTTCACAAGTAAAAGCCTGAAAACGACAGCGGGGCGAAACCGAAGCGTTGTACGTTACATTTTGTTTGAGCTTGAACGTCATGTAAGCAGCCGGCAAATGGATTCAGGGAGCGGACGATACTCGATCGAGCACGTTCTGCCCGAGAATCCCGGTGACAGTTGGGCATACATACCCCAGGAAGCCCAGGACTCGAATATATATCGCCTAGGCAATATGACCCTTCTGGAAGGCGGGGAGAACCGGCAGTTGGGTAACAAACCTTTTGCCGATAAAAGGAGTGCCTACCAGGCCAGTGTTTTCCAGATGACGCGAGAACTCGGAACTGAGAATGCTGAGTGGAACGAGGAGCGGATCGCCGCGCGGCAAAAATGGATGGCCACCCAAGCCACGTCTATCTGGAGAGTCAGCCAGTTCGATCAAAATCAGTAAGGCTCTTTGTTAATCCCCAAACACCCGCCCCTCACGCACGTTTGCAATATACCGCTTTGAGTTGAACTTCCTTCCCGTGCTCGCGCCCGACATATAACGCACCTTGC
>CAXSBW010000023.1:0-21495 GCA_964235795.1 uncultured Acidobacteriaceae bacterium
CACCCTGTCTGGCCCAGACCAGCAGCGGCATCTTTGGAACCATTACGGACAGCTCCGGAGCCCTGGTCGCCGGCGCTTCTGTGGTCGCTACAAACGTCGCCACCGGAATCAAATACAGCTCCGTCACCGACGCTTCGGGCGCCTACCGGATCGAGCAGCTGCCCCCGGCCAGCTACACGATGGAGGTTACGACCACAGGGTTCGACACCCAGGAACTACAGCCGTTCCAGCTGGTGGTGGATCAGCGCTCGCAGCAGAATTTCACCCTGACCGTCGGCAAGTCGACGGAGAACGTTTCTGTTTCCGCCGCTTCCCTGCTGATTGAAACCGAGAACTCCAACCAGGGGCAGGTCATCGGTACCCAGCAGATCCAGCAGCTGCCGCTGAACGGTCGCGACTACCTGCAGCTGGCTGAACTATCGGCCGGCGTAACACCGATCGTGCCCGGCATGAACTCTCCAGCGTCCCAGTGGACCGGCACTTCCACCGTCAGTGTGGCGATCGCAGGTCTGAACGAAGACAATTCGAGCTACTTGTATGACGGCATTGAAACGCGCAACGCGTGGTACGGCGCAGAAGGCCTGCTGCCCTCGATTGATAACATCCAGGAGTTTGACGTTGTGCAGTCAGGCGCCCCGGCCCAGTATAGCCACGGTGCCGCGTTTATCAATGTGGTGACCCGGTCCGGCACCAACGAACTGCACGGTTCTGTATTCGAGTTCCTGCGCAACAATGATTTCGATGCTCGGAACTACTTCGACCAGGGAGGCCCGCCGCCGTTCCATCAAAACCAGTTCGGTGCCCGGCTCGGCGGACCTATCAAGAAGAATAAGATGTTCTTCTTTCTCAACTATGAGGGTTTTCGCCAAATCGCCCCTTCCGATAATTTTTACAATGTGCCCACGGCGCAGCAGCTTGCGGGTGACTTCAGCGCCGACACAAAGCCGCTCATCAATCCCTTCAACGGCTTACCTTTTGCTAATAACCAAATCCCGAGCAGCATGTTTAATGCTACGGGTCAAAAGATCCTGTCCTACTACCCTGGTACAAATGGGAACTTCAATGGCGGCAGCAACTACCTGAATGTTGGCAATACCAACAACGGATGGGATCAGGAGAGCGGCCGATTCGATTACACCATCAGCCCGAAAGACAATATCTTTGCCCGCTTTACCTATCAAAGCCAGACCACGACTCAAAATAACATCACACCGAGTCGGCAGATAGTATTTCCTTCGAATCCAAAAAATCTGACCGTCGGCTGGACGCATGTGTTCTCGCCGAGCCTGGTCAACAATGTGCGCTACGGCTGGACCCACACCGCCACGGGAGAGCAGCGCGGTCAGGGCTACAACGCATCGCTTGCGAACCCTTTAAACCTGATCGGGGAGAAAGATCAGCCCGGCTCCTACGGGCCGCCAACCTTCAATGTAAGCGGCTATGCAAACCCGGGCTCCTCAGAGGGAACGAACCTGATCCGCGAAGGCCTCAACATGGCCACCGATCAAATATCGTTGCAGAAAGGCAACCAGCAGATCACGGCCGGCGTGGATATCCGGTACGAACCGATCTTCATGTACGAGGATTGGGCAGCGACCAGCATCACCTTCAACGGTAATTACAGCGGTGACCCAATTGCCGATATTCTCCTGGGCGTTCCGACCAGCAGCTTTACAGCGCTGGGCGACCCAACGCTGAATCTTCGCATGTGGTACCAGTCCTATTTCATCCAGGACAATGTCAAGCTCAAAAAGAACCTGAGCGTCAATGTCGGACTCAACTACGAATACCAGCAGCAACCGGTAGATACGGCTAACCACGTCGGCAGTTTCGATATCGCCGCGGGGCAGAGTCTTTCTTACCCAGATACAAACAAGCTCGGGCTGAGCCGCGCCATGGTGCATTCCAAGTATCTGAATTTCGCACCCAGGCTTGGCTTCAACTACGTGCCTTTTGCAAACGGGGCTACGGACGTCAAGGGCGGTTTCGGGATTTACTACACGCAACCGAATATCAACCAGTATGAGGTTGAGGTCGATACGACCAAGTACTACCTGATTCAGAGTTACAACAATACCAGTCAACGACCGTCTTTCACTGTCGACCAGCTTTATGGTCCCAACGTCATCGGCGGAGGTCCGACTGCATCCTTCATCCAGCCGGACGGCAAGACGCCCTACGTTTACGAGTGGAACCTGACGATTGATCACACGATCAAGAACTGGCTTCTGGAAGCGGCTTACCTTGGAAGCGCACAGCATCACTATGAGGAACGGCCAAATATCGCGCCGCTCGACGAGTATGGAGGCACTCAGTACACCCAACCGAACGGTAAACCGGTGATTCCAGGCGGTACTGCTTTCAATGGTGTTCAGGAGAACACTAATTCCGGCAGCTCGTTCTATCAGGGAGCAGTTTTCCGTGTAGAACACCGATACAGCAACGGCTTCTCGGTTCTGGGCAACTACACCTTCTCGAAATGCCTAGGCTACCCATGGCAGGATGTGTTCTCGTGGCATCCGCTAAATATGCGTCTGGACCGCGGTCACTGCCAGCTCGACCTGAATCAGAACCTGGTCGCCAACGCGATCTATGAGCTTCCGTTTGGTCAAGGTAAGGCTTTCCTGAACCATGGCGGTGTTGTTGACGCACTGGTCGGCGGCTGGAGAATTGCGGATATCACCTCCATCCACTCCGGTCCCTGGGTCACGCTGGGCGGTACCCAGAATCTGGGCATCTTTGTCAACGCGCTGCCGAATGTGACGGGACCCGTCAATAATTCGTCACTCCACTCGGGCCTGGGTAAGCGCGGGCGGCTTGGACCTTACTTCAATACCCAGAATGTCACGAACGTGATAGCACCGGCAGGTACTCCGAACGCCGGTCAGACGAATCAGATCGGGATCCAGGGCAATGCTTCGGTCCAAAGCATCAGCACACCGGGAGCAGCGACCTGGGATATCTCCGGGTACAAAACCTTCACCTACAACGAACGTTATGCGCTTGATCTCCGAGCGGATGTGTTTAATGCATTCAACCGTGCCAACTTCTTTGGCCTAGACACAGGCATTGCCGATACCCGCTTCGGCCAGGTCACGGCTGCCAATGACCCACGTCGCATCCAGCTCAGCCTGCGCTTCTCCTTCTAACTGGGTATGCTGTCTCAGTGATGGGAAAAGCGAAACTCACCTCAGCCGCTGCTCTCCTCGCCATCGGGCTCTCACCCAGCCTGATGGCGCAGGGGGCAGCGCACTCCACCAGCCCCCTGGCGCCCCTCGCTTCATCTGCCTGCAAGCCCTCCTCTACGCGGGATCAGGCAATAGCGGCCGCTTTGTCGGCCATGCAACAGGCGCAGTACGCCCAGGCGGTCGAAGCACTCCAGCCTTTCTCCACTGATCCTTGTGATCCACACCTGGTCATGCTGCTGGCTGCGGCTTACGAAGGCAGCGGCGACGCGGCCGGAGCGGAACGCATTCTGCAGCAGGGTCATACCGCATGGCCGTTTGATAACGACGTCGCGGCTAATCTCGCTCGTTTATATCTTGCCCGCAACGACAAGGCAGATGCCGCGCGTGCGCTCGATCATTTCCAAACTTCCCCGGAGACGCCGTGGCGTGAGATCCAGCTGGCCACGGTGGTGTTCCTTGCGAACCATCAACTACAAAACGCGCATGCGTCCGCAGACAGCGGCTTCAAGTCCTATCCCTCGATCGACTCCTTGTTACTGCTCGCCAACACTTTGCAACTGGAAGGTCGCTACAAGGATGTCATCGCCCTGCTCAACAATCAACGGGCCACTTACTCCAGTTCGGCACCATTTCTGGTCACGCTCGCACAAAGCGAATACGACGCGGCCATGTATGACCCGGCTCGCGTCGATGTACAGGCGGCCAACACGCTCGATCCTCGCATCTACGCCGCGCACTATCTTCTCGGCAACCTGCTTCTCAAAACAGGGCAGCCGGAAGCAGCAGCGGAAGAGTACCGCGCAGCCATGCAGTTATCCCCTGAGCAGCCGCGAACTTACTACTACCTGGCACTGAGCCTGCGTGCGCAGCACAAGGATGCCGAGGAAGAAGCTATCCTGCGTAAAGCCATCTCGCTCGATAACGGGTACGCGCTGGCACATTGTGAGCTTGGGAGAATCCTGCTGAATACCGATCGCGCCAACGATGCGGTCGCGCAACTGGTTTCTGCCGTGGCTGACAATGCCTCCTCAGAGCAGGCCTACTACCTTCTTTCGCGCGCGTACAGTCGGCTTGGCGACCAGGACAAGGCAGAGGCCATGGCGAAGCGTCTTGCCGAGGTCCGCCGGGCCAACCACACGGCAGGAGTTCACAGCGCGTCCGAGCCCGAAGCCGCTCCCTGAACGCCGGGCGCAACACTGACTACCTGGCCCAGCCTGCGTTCCGCACCACACCGACACCCTCTTTTACGGTCACTAACTGGTCGGCCGCGATACTCCCCAGGCTCTGCCTGGTTCCGCTTGGCCAGACAATCTCGATATCTACCCTGGCGATCTCGCCCAATCCAAAGTGAAGCCGCGGGTCGCTCGCCGAGTAAAAACTGGATTGGCTGAGCACGGCCTGGGCCTGCGTTTTGCCGCCGTAGTGCACCAGTATCCGCGCTCCGATGCCGCTCCGGTTGGACGCAACACCGACCAGCCTGATTTTGATCCAGTGCGATGTACCGCTTACGTCGTTGCGCAGCAGGGATGGCGGCTCGTTCAGGTTGACGATCAGGGCGTCCATGTCACCGTCATTGTCAAAGTCGCCGAACGCACATCCGCGGCTGCAATGCACGGCTGAAACGCCCGGTCCTGCCTCTTCGATCAGTTCCTCAAAGGACCCGTTGCGCAGGTTACGAAACACCAGGCGCGGGGTCTTGTAAGGGTAAGTCGGAACGCTCTTCTCGACCTCCGGGTACACGCTTCCTGTTACAACAAAGATATCGGGCCAGCCATCATTGTCGAGATCGACAAACCCGGTACCCCAGCCGGTGTACCGGGTTTCCACGCCGATCCGGGCATCAAACGTCCGGTCGGTGAAGTTACCGTGCCCGTCATTTTCGTACAGGATATTTGTGTCATCCGAGAAGTGTGTTTTGAAAAGATCGAGGTGGCCGTCGAGGTTCGGATCTCCCACGGCGATGCCCATCCCGGCCTGCTCTTCTCCATCATCGTTCAGAGCCACCCCGCGTGTTACTCCCTGCTCGTCCAGGTGCGGTTTTCCCGTATTGGCAAAGAAGAGACTTGGTGTCGAGTCGCAGGCAAGATACAGGTCCTGCCAGCCATTCTCGGTGAAGTCCGCGGCCGCGGCGGTCATGCCGTAGTTATCATGCTGGTCCGCCACGCCCGACTCGCGACTTACATCCGTGAAGGTACCGTCCCCGTTGTTGCGATAAAGCGAGTGGCTGCCCATCGGTAGCCCGCGCGGCCCGCAACTGACAGCCACGCCTTTCCATGTACAGTTCGCCGCACTGCCCGGGCGGGGCACACGCGCCCAGTCAAAGCCGGTATAGTTCGCGACAAACAGGTCAAGGTGGCCATTGCGATGCAGCTCGACAAAGGTACAGCCGGAGCCCCAGCGCGCCGGGTCGTTGGCCAGACCGGCCTGCTTCGTCACATCGGTAAATGTGCCGTTGCCATTGTTTCGATACAGGCGATTCTGTCCGTAGTAGGTAACAAATATATCTTCAAAGCCATCGTTGTTGTAGTCACCGACACATACGGCTGAAGCCCATCCGCTCGCCCCCAGACCGGCCTCGCGGGTTACATCGGTAAAGGTACCGTCGCGGTTGTTCCGGTACAGGCGATTGGTCGCCTCGGCGGGCGTTGAGCCATGCAGCGAACCGCTCAACAAGAAAATATCGATCCAGCCGTCATTGTCATAGTCAAGGAAAGCGCAGCCGCAACCGACCGCTTCCATGATGAAGTCCTTGTGATCAACCGGGCCGTAAGTCGTAGGCCTGCGCAGCCCGGCCTGCCAGCCGATATCGACCAGGCTGGCATGGAACGGCAACCCCGACTTTGCACCTCTCGGTTGTGCCTTTGCATGCCGATCGATCACGCCCTGGGCGCCGGCCCAAAGCGGCCAACAGGAGGGTGAGGCGGCGGCGAGGGTTTTAATTACTTGGCGCCGCGTCCAGGTCATTGGGGTCAGTATGAGGGAGAACCTGGCACTGCAGCAGGCCTTGCCGGGCCGTTCTGCTCTCAGTCATGGCGGAGAGACAGGGATTCGAACCCTGGGTACCCTTTCGAGTACGCCGCCTTTCCAAGGCGGTACATTCAACCACTCTGCCATCTCTCCGGCCTGCCTAGGACTGTACCATAGCGCGCCTTCCGCAGGAATGCCGCCAGGCATCGCGGCCCACGGCCCGGAATCAGCATCCTTACTGGAAACAGGGGCTTTCGCGTTTACCAGGGCGTTTACCTGCCGTTGATCGCGAACAAGTACCCTGAAGCCTGAGTTCCGCCTGTCGCGAACGCATGCGCGGGTTGGAGGGAGAAACCCGCATGCCCCTAAGCCCCGAACTGCTCCCCAAGATGCATGCCTACTGGCGTGCCGCCAACTATCTCACCGTCGGGCAAATCTATTTGCAAGACAACCCCCTGCTGCGGCGGCCGCTCACGCCGGCCGACATCAAGCCCCGCTTGCTGGGCCACTGGGGCACCACGACCGGGCTTAACTTTATCTACACTCACCTGAACCGGATCATCTGCGAGCACTCGGTCAACATGATTTTCATCATGGGTCCGGGGCACGGCGGCCCCGGCTTTGTGGCCCAGGATTACCTGGACGGCAGCTATACGGAGACCTACCCGAATGTGGAGCGCAGCGAGAGCGGGCTCAAGCGGCTGTTCCGGCAGTTTTCGTGGCCTTACGGCATTCCGTCTCACGCTGCGCCCGAAACCCCCGGTTCCATCCATGAGGGCGGCGAGCTGGGCTACTCGCTGCTGCATGCGTACGGAGCCGCCTTTGACAACCCGGACCTGGTGGTCGCCTGCGTGGTGGGCGATGGCGAGGCGGAAACCGGGCCGGCCGCGACCAGCTGGCACTCCAACAAGTTCCTGAACCCGAAGACCGACGGAGCGGTCCTGCCGATTCTGCACCTGAACGGCTACAAAATAGCCAATCCGACCGTGCTGGCGCGCATTCCCGAAGAGGAGCTGCTGCAGCTGTTTCGCGGCTACGGCTACGAGCCGATCGTGGTGTCGGGCGATGAGCCGACCGACATGCACCACCAGCTGGCCGATGCGCTGGACCGGGCCTATGGACGCATTCGCGAGATTCAGACCGCGGCACGTGAGGGCGGCAGCTCCGGCGTGCAGAATGAGCGCGCGCACTGGCCAATGATCATCTTCCGCAGCCCCAAGGGCTGGACTGGACCGAAGGTGGTGGACGGCAAACAGGTGGAAGGCACCTGGCGCGCGCACCAGGTGCCGCTTGAAGGCATGCGCGACAACCCAGAGCACTTAAAAATGCTGGAAGACTGGATGCGGTCATACAAGCCGGAAGAGCTGTTCGACGAGGAAGGGCGGTTCCGAGAAGAGTTCGCCGCGATCGCGCCCAAAGGCAAGCTGCGCATGGGCATGAACGCACACGCCAACGGCGGCCTGTTGCTGCAGCCGCTCGAGCTGCCCTCGTTTGAGCAGTACGGCATCGCGATCGACGAGCCGGGCAAAACGCAGGCTGAGGCGACGCGGGTGCTTGGCGTTTACCTGCGCGACGTGATGCGGGCCAATCTCGAGTCGAAGAACTTTCGCGTCTTTGGGCCGGACGAAACCGCTTCGAACCGGCTGGAAGCCCTGTATGAAGCGACGCCGAAGCGCTGGGATGAAGAGTACAAGGATGTGGACGAAAACCTGGGCGTGGAAGGCCGGGTGATGGAGGTGCTGAGCGAGCACATGTGCGAGGGCTGGCTTGAGGGCTACCTGCTGACCGGCCGGCACGGCTTTTTCTCCTGCTACGAGGCGTTCATCCACATCATCGATTCCATGTTCAACCAGCATGCCAAGTGGCTCAAGGTGTGCAACGACATCCCCTGGCGCAAACCCATCGCCTCGCTCAACTACCTGTTGTCGTCGCACGTCTGGCGGCAGGACCACAATGGTTTTTCGCACCAGGACCCCGGCTTTATCGATCACGTCGCCAATAAAACGGCCTCGGTGGTGCGCATCTATCTCGCACCCGACGCCAACTGCCTCCTGTCGGTCGCGAACCACTGCCTGCGCAGCCGCAACTATGTCAACCTCATCATCGCCGGCAAGCAGCCGGCACCGGTGTGGCTCAGCATGGAGGACGCGGTGCGTCACTGCACGGCGGGGCTGGGCGTGTGGGACTGGGCGTCGAACGACGGCAGCGCAGGGCCGGACGGCGCGCGGGCCGAGGGTGAAGCCGAGTGCGACGTGGTGATGGCCTGTGCGGGTGACGTGCCGACCATGGAAGCCCTGGCCGCGGTTTCGATCCTGAAGCAGCGCTATCCCGGGCTGCGGGTGCGCGTGGTCAACGTCGTCGACCTGTTTACACTGCAGCGGCCAAGCGAGCACCCGCACGGCATTCTGGACGCGGACTTCGACCGGCTGTTCACGACCGATAAGCCGGTCATCTTCAACCATCACGGCTACCCGGCGCTCATCCACTCCCTGGTCAACGGGCGTGCGAATGAGCACAACTTCCACGTACACGGCTTCCGCGAAGAAGGCACCACCACCAGTCCATTCGACATGTGCGTGCTGAACCATATCGACCGGTTCACACTGGTGCTGGACGTGGTAAAACGGGTGCCCAAGCTGGCCGGCAACGTCGCGAAAGCCGAGCAAACCCACTCTGAAAAGATGCAGCAGCACAAGCTCTATGTTTCCGAGCACGGCGAGGATATGCCGGAAGTCCGAAACTGGGCTTGGGTGGGAGCCGGCGGCAGCAACAGCCTGCAAGGCAACTCGTCGGAAGGCACGGGCGGGGACAACGTATGAGCGCCGTTTCCCGGGCCGTGCTGGTGTTGAACTCCGGCTCGTCGTCGCTCAAGGCCGGGCTGTTTGTGCCGGACCCGGGGACCGCTTTCGCCGGCGAGCGTGCCGTGCTGACGGCCGAGGCCGGGGGCATCGGCCAGGGCGGCGGCTCGTTGCGCGTGAAGGACGAGGCAGGGAAAGAGCTTGAAGCCGGGGGTCACGCTCTGACCACGCAGGCCGAGGCGCTGGAGGCCATCGTCGCTACGCTGGGCAAGCACGGCGACACGGTACCAGCGGCGATAGGACACCGGGTCGTGCATGGTGGCCCACGCCTGCTCGAGCACACGCGCCTGACGCCCGGGGTGCTTGAGACCTTGCGCGGCGCGGTGCACTTCGCCCCGTTGCACCTGCCGCATTCCATCGAGCTGATGGAGCAGGCGGCTCGACTGTACCGGGACGTGCCGCAGGCGGCCTGCTTCGATACGACCTTTCACCGGACGATGCCGCCCACGGCCAGGCGACTGCCGATCCCGGATGAATACGAGGAGGCCGGTGTGCGCCGGTACGGCTTTCACGGGCTTTCGTATGAGTCGCTGATCCGGCAGCTGCGGGCAGATTCGCAGCCTTTGCCCGAGCGGATCGTCATGGCTCACCTGGGCAGCGGCTCGAGCCTATGCGCGGCCCTGCGTGGGGAGTCGGTCGATACCACGATGAGCTTTACGCCCGATGGAGGCATCCCCATGGCGACGCGGACCGGCGATCTGGACCCCGGGGTGCTGTTCTTCATGGCGCGGCAAGGGCATCTTTCCATCGACGAGCTCGAACAGCTCGTCAATCACAAGTCGGGCCTGGCAGCCATCAGCGGCGGCACCGGCGATATGCAGCAGCTGGCACAGGCGATGGCGGATACGACCACAAGGGATGGAGCCTCGGCTGCGCTGGCTTTTGAGGTCTTTGCCGTGGCGATCGCCAAGCAGGTCGCGGCGTTGACGGTTTCCCTTGCCGGGCTGGACCTGCTGGTGTTTGCCGGCGGCATCGGCGAGCATAGCGCCGCGCTTCGCCAGGCTGTTGTGGAGCGGCTCGCTCCCTTCGGGTTGCGTCTGGACGAGGAGGCAAACCGGCATCATGCCTCGGCCATTCATGCGCCGGCGAGCCGGGTTCCCGTGCGCGTTCTACCGGCGCAGGAAGACCCGGTCATTGCAGCCCACACGCGCGGACTGACCGAAAGATCATAAGCAGATAGCCTGAAAGCCGCGCTTGTAGGCGGCAGCCGTCGGTGCAAGAGGCCTTGGACATCGTATGCTGAGGTTTGCAAGCGGCGGCTGTGCAAACACAACAAAGGTGTCCAATTTCCCATGCGTCTGCTCCACGTCATCCACGATCTTTCACCGGTCGCCGGCGGTCCTCCGGAGAACCTGCTGCAACTGGCACGGGGTTACCGCGAGATCGGCGTGGAGCTGGAGGTTTTATCGCTGGATGCTCCGGGAGCAGACTACCTCGCCCGGTGCCCTTTTTCCGTGCATGCCGTCGGGCCGGTTCAGGCATCGTTCGGCTACAGCCCGGCGGCGCGGGTCTGGCTCCGCCGGCATGCAGCTGAATACCACGGCATTGTGGTGGACGGCTTGTGGCAGTACCCGGCGATTGTGGTGCGCCAGGCGGCGCGCGCGGCCGGGGTGCCCTACCTGGTGTTTCCCCACGGCATGCTCGACCCCTGGTTCCGTGCGCGTTACCCGGCCAAACACCTGAAAAAGCAGCTTTTCTGGTGGGCAGCCCAGTACCGGGTGCTTCGCGATGCCTACCGGGTTGTGTTTACCACGGAGTTGGAGCAGGAACTGGCACCGTCTACATTCTGGCCGAATCGCTGGCACAGCGCGATCGCGCCGCTGGGTACCAGCCGGCCAGAAGGCGATCCGGATCACCAGCGGCAGGCTTTTTTAGGGGCCTTCCCTGCCCTGCGCGGTCGGAGATTTCTACTGTTTCTAAGCCGCATCCACGAGAAAAAAGGCTGCGATCTGCTGGTCAAGGCATTCTGCAAGGTAGCCCGAAGCCACCCGGAACTCGACCTGGTGATGGCCGGCCCGGACGAAGGCGGCCTACGCCCCGGGCTCGAAGGGATCGTCGCTGCGCAGAGCCTTGAGAAGCGGGTGCACTGGCCGGGCATGCTCCAGGGCGATACGAAGTGGGGAGCCTTTCGCGCAGCCGAGGCGTTTGTGCTTCCATCGCACCAGGAGAACTTCGGCATTGCCATCGCCGAAGCCATCGCCTGTGGCGTACCGGTGCTGATCTCGAACAAGATCAACATCTGGCACTATGTTTCCGAGGACGGCACCGGCTTCGTGGAAGACGACACCGAAGCCGGAACCCTGCGGCTGCTGGAGCGCTGGCTGGCACTCAGTTCGGGCGAACGAGCCGCGATGATCGCCCGGACCGATGCCTCCTTCGACAAAAGATTCTCCATGCGGCGATGTGCCGCCAGCATCCGCGACTTTGTGGATGCGGCCTGGAAAGCGCGCGGCGGACCGTCTGGAAGTGCTTTGCCTTTGGCCAACCCACCCAGCTGAAACGGCCTTGCAGCACAAAAACGCCGGGCGCGCTCAGCGCGCCAGCAACGCCCACCCCTCATAGGCCACCAGTGCGGCCACACCGATGCCGGCGTTGAACATCAGTGCGACACGCAGCCCAAGAAACACGCTTGGGCGCGGATCGAGTTCCATCTCGGCGTGGGCTGACACCTGCGGGCTGACGGCCTCCGACTGCCGCAGCAGTGTGTCGATGTCATGGGTGCGAGCCGGTTTGACGTTCCTGGAGCGGAGGCTGGGCGGAAGCTGCGGCTCACCGGCCTGCCTGGACGAGGTGGTCTGCTTGTGGGTCAGCAATACTGCGGGCATGGTTGAAGTTCCTTTCCGACGCTGACTGTATCGGCAGGACAGACGCATCCAGTGAGTCTTTTGCGAAGAAAAATTCGCCCTGGACCGTTCTGGGACGCTCGGCGACCTTTGTCCCGAAATGGAATTGCCTTTCACTGCTCACAAACGTTCGCGTCCGGTGTGTTCACGCTGCTCAAAGGGGTCGTCCTCCCGTCTTGACGCGGGAAGGGTGCCCTTCTAGATTGAAGAGAGACCACGCAAACAGGTGACCCTCGGTGTCTTCGTCTCCGCAGTACTTCTGGAACTATCTTCCGCTTCTGCTGCAGATGCTGATCGCGCTGGCGATGGGCTGCGGCATGGCCGCCGGTTCATGGCTGATCGGCAAGCACCGTGACAACAAGGCCAAGCTGGCCGCCTACGAGTGCGGCATTCCGGCCGAGGGCGACGCGCGCGGCCGGTTCTCCGTACGCTTCTACATGGTCGCCATGCTGTTCATCCTTTTCGACGTCGAAGCCGTCTTCATGCTGCCCTGGGCCGTCATCTACCGGCAGCTGCCCGCCATTACGGGTTCACGGCTGTTCGGCTTCTGGGAGATCCTGGTGTATCTCGGCTTTGTGATGGTCGGTTTTTTCTATATCTGGAAAAAAGGCATCCTGGACTGGTCTTCAGACAAGGCGGACCTGTAAATGTCCTCTGCTGCCCATGATCCTTCAACCGCCCCTCCCACCACGGTGCCGTTCCTCGATAAGGATGCCGTCCTGTCGGAGATGTCGGGCCATCCTGCCATTGTCGCCACCGGCTCCCTGCTGCGCGATGCAAAGTTTGACCGTGGTGAACTGACCCTGACGGTTGCGCCGGAAGACATTCGCGCCGCTGCACAGGCCGTCCGGCAGGCCGGCTACAACTTTCTCGAAGACGTGACCGCGGTCGATTGGCTGCCGGCTGAACCACGCTACCAGGTCACTTACCACATCCTTTCGCACCGGATGAAAGAGCGTGTACGACTACGCATCTTTGTCGATTCCGTGCTCGGCGGAGCCGACTCTATCACCCCGGTCTGGCCTTCGGCAGACTTCTATGAACGCGAAATCTTTGACCTGTTCGGGATCCGCTTTCACGGTCACCCCAACCTCCGACGCATCATGATGCCGGATGAGTTCGTCGGCCACCCCCTACGCAAGGACTTCCCCGTGGAGGGGTACCGCTAAGTCATGCACAATGTCCCGGCAACGCGCGAGGCCGGGATTCACCGGCGATTCGACATTACGGAGATTCCAGATGAGCCAGTTCACTGAAACATCGACGCTGATCGCGCCGCGCCCTGAAGACCCGACCAAAGATTCGACCATGATCCTGAACATGGGTCCGCAGCACCCGTCCACGCACGGGGTGTTGCGACTGGTGGTCGAGATCGACGGCGAAACCGTGCTAAAAATTGTTCCCGATATCGGGTACCTCCACACGGGGATTGAAAAGACGTGCGAGGCGAAGTTTTACCAGCAGGTGGTCCCGCTCACCGACAGAATCGACTACCTGTCCCCCATGAGCAACAACCTGTGCTATTGCCTGGCCGTTGAAAAACTGCTGCAGCTCGAAATTCCCGGCCGGGCGCAATGGTTGAGGGTCATGCTGAACGAGCTGACCCGTTTGAACTCGCATCTGGTATGGCTGGGTACCCATGCGATGGATATCGGCGCATTGACGGTTTTTCTCTATACCTTTCGTGAGCGGGAAGACATTTTGCGCCTTTTCGAACACGTCGCCGGCCAGCGCATGATGACCTCCTACTTCCGCATCGGCGGGGTGTCGCTCGAGCCGCCGCTCGATTTTTTCGCGCGGGTGCAGGAGTTTATCCGCCGCATGCCGTCCAAAATTGATGAATATCAAAACCTGCTGACCGGCAACCCGATCTGGGTCGACCGGCTGAAAGGCGTTGGCTATCTAAGCCCCGAAAACGCGATCGCTCTCGGCGTGACCGGGCCGCCCCTGCGCGCGTCAGGCGTTGACTGGGACCTGCGTCGCGATATGCCGTACTCGAGCTACGAAAAGTTCGACTTCAAGGTGCCCCTGGGCACGACCGGCGATGTTTGGGATCGCTACGTGATTCGGCTCGAAGAGATGCGCGAGTCGGTCAAGATCATCCAGCAGGCACTCGATGGATTGCCTGAAGGCTCCATCACGGCCGACGCCCCGAAGATCGTGCTGCCGGACCGCGAAAAGATGAAGACGGAGATGGAATCCCTCATCTATCACTTTAAGATTGTGACCGAGGGCTTCCCTGTCCCGGCCGGCGAGGTCTACCAGGCGATTGAGTCGCCGCGCGGCGAGATGGGCTACTACGTCGTCTCCGACGGCACGACCAAGCCGTACCGCGTCCATATGCGCAACCCTTCGTTTGCGACGCTGCAGGCGCTGGATGTGATGTGCAAGGGTGCCCTGCTCGCTGATGTTGTCGCGGTCATCGGTTCGATCGACATCGTGCTGGGCGAGATTGACCGCTAACGCCCCCGACCGGGTCGCGCGGGAGGAGCTTTGGATCTCCTTTCGCGCGCTGCTCCAGGCGTATCTGGCGGCCGGTTCCCTGGGCGGCGATGTGCCGAAGGCCTTGCTGGCCGAAGGCGATGACCAGTCGCTCCAGATCGTCGGCGTCGCTCGTACGGTCACCCTGGAGCTGAAACCCGAGAGCGGCGAAGGCTACTGGGCCGTGTTTTCAGGCTCAAGCCTGCTCGACGAAGGGGCATTCCGGCTGCACCTGGACGCCGAATTTGAGTGGAGCGGCAAGCCGGGCCGGCTCGCGATGGATGCCGTCGCCGAAGCACTCGCTACACTGGTGACCGATTAGAACCTAGAAGAGGGCAACAAACCATGAGCATTGAAACCACGATATTTTCACCGGAACTTGCTGCCCGGCTGGACCGCCTGGTGACCCTGTACCCGGTCAGGCGCTCGGCGCTGATTCCCATGCTGCTCTACGCGCAGGATGAGATCGGCGCGGTGACGGACGCGGTCGTCGCGGAAGCGGCGCGCCGGGTCGGCATCACCGAGCTTGATGTGCGCAATGTCCTGTCGTACTACTCCATGCTTCGCGCGGAGCCGGCCGGCAAGTTCAACATCCAGGTCTGCACCAATATCTCGTGCCTGCTGCGCGGCGGCTACGAGATCCTGGAGCACTGCAAGAACCGGCTCGGTATTCACGGGAACAAGGGCGTGACCGCGGATGGACTGTTCTCGGTCGAGGAGGTGGAGTGCATCGGGGCCTGTTGCTGGGCGCCGGCCGTGCAGGTCAACTATGACTTCGTGGAAGACGTAACGCCGGCCTCCATGGACGCGACCATCGACGAGTACCGAGCCAGGGCGCGCCCGCAGTAACAGGGTCAAACGTAACTTCAGCCGGGGTACCGCTGAGGCGAAGTGAAAGCGGTATGCTGTTCTTGAAGTTGTTCCTTTTGAAGCTTTTCCTGAAAGCTGTTGTTGGAGGCACCCATGTTTCTGGTTTCTCATCCCGACGAAGTCAAGGTCATATCCTTCCGTTTCGGCCAGGGCGCTGAAAAGATCGACAAGTATGTGGAGTTGGGCGGGTATGAGCAGGCCCGGCGCGCGATCGAGATGGGCCCGGAGGCCATCATCAGCGAGCTCAAGGCCTCGAACCTGCGCGGTCGTGGCGGCGCGGGCTTTCCGACCGGGCTGAAGTGGTCCTTTGTCCCGAAGACCTCTGACAAACCGAAGTACATCCTGGTGAACGGGGACGAAAGCGAGCCCGGTACCTGCAAGGACCGTCCGATCTGCCAGTACGACCCACACTCGGTGATCGAAGGCACCATCATTGCGGGTCTCGCGGTCGGCGCCAAGCAGGGCTTCATCTACATGCGCGGCGAGTACCGGTACCTGCTCGAGATCATGGACCGCTGCATCGCCGAGGCCTATGAAAAAGGCTTTCTGGGCAAGAACATCTTCGGGATCGAAGGGCTGGATTTTGATTGCCTTTCGCACTCCGGTGCCGGCGCGTACGAGGTCGGTGAAGAGTCGGCGCTGATGGAGTCGCTTGAAGGCAAGCGCGGCGTTCCGCGCATTCGCCCACCCTTCCCCGCCGTGGTCGGCCTGTACGGCGGCCCGACCGTGATCAACAACGTAGAAACGATCGCGAGCGTACCGCATGTGCTGCGGCTCGGCGGCGCGGAGTACGCGAAGATCGGCACGGATCGCAATGGCGGCACCCGCTTGTTCGGCATCTCCGGTCACGTGGAACGGCCCGGCGTGTATGAGCTGCCGATGGGCTACTCGCTCCGCAAAGCCATCTACGAGGTCGCGGGCGGCATTCGCGGCGGCCGCAAGCTGAAGGCGGTCGTGCCCGGCGGCTCGTCGACCCCGGTTCTGCGCGCGGACGAGATCGACGTCGGCATGGACTTCGATCAGCTGGCGAAAGCCGGCACCATGCTGGGTTCAGCCGGGGTGGTGGTGCTGGACGAAACCGTTTCGATCGTTGAGTTTGCCCTGCGAACCATCAAGTTTTACCAGCACGAAAGCTGCGGCTGGTGCATCCCCTGCCGCGAAGGTACGGACTGGCTGAAAAAGACGATCACCCGTGTGTACCAGGGGCAGGGCGTTTCAAAGGACCTGGACAATATCAAGTACCTGGCCGAAAACATGATGGGCCGGACCTTCTGCCCGCTGGGCGATGCGGCGGCCATGCCGACGATCGGCTTCATCACCAAATTCCGTGACGAGTTCGAGGCGTTTCTGGCCGAAAACCCGCCGACACCGGGCCTGGTGCTGGCGCAGCAGCCGGAGCTGGTGCAGCTGGCGGCGCACTAGGCGGCATTCAAATCTGGAAAGAGCAGGACGTGAGCATGGGTGCTGTTGAGGACACACGCAAGGCGCTGCAGGATTTTCTGGCACCGGAGATACGCACGATTACGGCAAAGCTCGACGCGTTGCATGAGGAGCAGGCGAGACTGCGAGCTGAGCTGGCCCTCTCCGAAGGGCGCGTCACGGCAGCAGTGGATCGAAATCGCGTCGAGTTGATTGCCTCGGAGAGTCGTGTCTCAGCCGCCCTGGACAGGCTCCGAAATGATCTTCCCCTGCTGGTCCGCAATGCAGTCCTCGAACACATGTTGACTGAGAAGCAGCGCATGATTGAAGAATTCCAAAGGCAAGCTCACTAAAGCCCCTACAACCGTCGCTGATGCGGCATACCGAGAAAATCCATGGCTGACGTAAAAACAATCTCCCTCACCGTCGACGGCAAGCAGATCACCGCGCCCGCCGGTACCCTGCTCATCGACGCCTGCAAGACTGTCGGCATCGATGTGCCGTCGTTCTGCTACTACCCCGGCCTGTCTCTGCAAGGGGCCTGCCGCATGTGCGTGGTGCGCGTTGAAAAAATGCCCAAGCTGCAGACCGCCTGCACCACGCCGGTCACCGAGGGCATGGTCGTCACGACCGAAAGCCCGGAGATCGCGCAGTCGCGCAAGGGCATTCTGGAGCTTCTGCTCGGCAACCATCCGCTGGACTGCCCGGTGTGCGATGCGGGCGGCCAGTGCGAGCTGCAGGACATGACCTTCAAATACGGCGCGTCCGAGTCCGGCTACAGCGAAACCAAGAACCACCGCGAAGAACAGCAGTGGTCGCCGGTCGTTTACTTTGATCGCCCGCGCTGCATCCTGTGCTACCGGTGTGTGCGCGCCTGCGGCGAAGGCATGGACGTGTGGGCGCTTGGCGTGCAGAACCGCGGCTCGGCGTCGGTGATCGCGCCGAATGGCGGCGACCACCTGGACTGCGAAGAGTGCGGTGCCTGCATCGACATCTGCCCGGTCGGCGCGCTGACCTCCGGCTCGTACCGCTACAAGACGCGCCCGTGGGAGATGAACCATACCGCGACGGTCTGCACCCACTGCGGCGACGGCTGCAAGACCACGCTCGGCACCCGGCGCGACAACGAGGGTTCGGTGATCGTGCGCGGCGATAACCGCGACAAGAGCGGACCGAACGGCGACTTCCTGTGCATCAAGGGCCGCTACTCGTTTGACTTCGCGAACCGCGAGGACCGTATCCGGCAGCCGCTGGTACGCAGCACCGGCGGCAAGCTCGAGCCTGTGACCTGGGAGGTCGCGCTCGATGTAGTCGGCAAACGATTCAAGCAGGTGCGCGATACTCGCGGCGGCTCGGCGATCGGCGTGATCGGATCGAACCGGACGACCAACGAAGAGAATTACCTGCTACAGAAGTTCGCGCGGCTGGTGCTCGGTACCAACAATATTGACCACCACCGCACCGCCGACTACCCGGCGTTCCTCGCAGCGCTCGGCCAGGCGCCGGGAAAGACCGCGAGCATTCGCGATTTCGAGAAGGCCCCGGCCATCCTCGTGCTTGGCAACGATCCCACCGAGCAGCACCCGCTGCTGGCCTCGCACATTCGTTCCAACGTCCGGCTGAACCGTGCGCGGCTGTACCTGGCCAACCATCGCGAGATCAAGCTGCGCCGCCAGGCCAAGGCATTTCTCGAGATTCCCGAGCACGGCTACCCCGCGTTGCTCGGCTTTCTGGCCGGCCGCGAGTCGGAGTTCGTGCCGAACGAAGCCGCGATCAAATTGCGCGACGCCCTTATCGCCGAGCCGGAGCTCGTGATTGCCTTTGGCGCGGAGTTCCGCGGACGCGACCTGCAGGCTTTGGTGGAGTGGGCCGGCACGCTGCCGAACGCGAAGCTCGCAGCGCTGGGCGACTACGCGAATTCGCGCGGCGCCTCCGACATGGGCCTGCTGCCCGACTACCTGCCGGGTTACCTGCCGGTAGCGAAGGGCAGCGGGTATGCCGAGGAGTACGGTGCGGCCCTGCCGACTGCCCCGGGCAGGAACCTGCTTGAGATGCTGGACGCTGCCGGTCGCGGCGAGCTCGGCGCGTTGTACGTGGTCGGTTCCAACCCGGTCTCTCGCTACGGCGTTGACCCGTCGGCGCTCAAGAACACCTTCGTGGTCGTGCAGGATATGTTCCTGACCGAAACCGCGTTGCTGGCCGACGTGGTTCTACCGGCAGCTTACCTGTACGAAAAGGCCGGCACCGTGACCAACACGTATGGCGACATCCAGCTGGTCAAGAAGGCCGCCGACACCGCCGGCACCCGTCCGGACTTCGAGCTGATCGTGCGCATCGCCGACAAGATGGGTTTCAAGGCGCAGTCGCTTGTGCCGTTCGGTAAGGGCTTGCGCATGGACATGGGGCAGTCGCGCGGTGCGCAGATGGGCGAGGCCGACCGCCATGCCATCTGGCTCGCGGCCAACAACTATGAGCCCAAGATGAGCCCGTTCGACCCATTTGCGACCTTCGACGAGATCCAGCGGCTGGTTCCGTCCTACGCCATCTCGCGCTTTGAGCTGATGTCGGGGGCCGACAAGCCGATGCGTTCGGAGCTGGTGCAAATCGGCGAGATCGGCGCTGACCGCGCCGACCTGGTACTGCCGGCGCACGATACCCTGTTCACTTCAGGTACACTGGGCCGTTACTCCCCCGTGCTGCACGAGGTGATGGAGAGCCGCGAAACCCGGCCCGCTGAAGCGGCGGCCGACTAGGTTTCGCGGCGATCGCCGCTCGGACCAGGCATAGATTCGTACCGGCAACCATGGAAGGCTGAACGCGCGTGTCCACAATTCTGATCTTTTTTCTGCTGAGCCTCGTCAAGATCGCTATCGTCCTGGTGATCTACCTGACGGCCGTGGCCTACACAGTCTTGCTGGAGCGCAAGGTCGTCGGCCGCATCCAGAACCGCTGGGGACCCTCGCGCGTGGGTCCGTTCGGCTTGCTGCAACCGCTGGCCGATGGAGCCAAGCTGTTCCTGAAGGAAGACCTGCTGCCCTCGGGCGTGTACCGGCCGCTTTACATCGCGGCCCCGGTCATCGCCCTGGTCTGCGCCCTGACCTCGATCGCCGTGGTGCCTTTCGGTGCCGGGCAAAGCTGGCATGGCGTGGAACTGTTTGATATCGCGGACGTCAACATCGGCCTGCTCGTCATACTCGGCATCACGTCCGTCGGTGTGTACGGCATCGCGCTATCAGGCTGGTCGTCCAACAACAAGTACTCCCTGCTCGGCTCCCTGCGGGCCTCGGCGCAGCTCATCTCGTACGAGCTGGCGCTCGGCCTTTCGGTCGTCGGCGTCGTGATGCGCGCAGGTTCCCTGCGGCTGCGCGACATCGTTCATGTCCAGTCCGCGCACGGGGCGTGGAGCTGGAATATTTTCGGCGGCCTCCAGTTTGTCGCATTTTTCATCTACCTGATGGCGGCGTACGCTGAAACCAACCGCACTCCCTTCGACCTGCCGGAGGCGGAAAGCGAACTCGCGGCCGGGTACCACACCGAGTATTCGTCGATGAAGTTCGCCATGTTCTTTATGGCCGAGTACGCCAACATGATCACGGTCGCCTGCGTGGCGACGCTGCTGTTTTTCGGCGGCTGGTTGAGCCCGCTGGGCCATCTTCTGCCCGACACTTTCGGCGGCTCGATCCTCGCGGCACTGTTCCCGGTGCTCTGGTTCGTGTTCAAGGTTTTTCTCTTCCTGTTTTTGTACATCTGGGTGCGCGGCACGCTGCCTCGCTTCCGCTACGACCAGCTCATGGGTTTCGGCTGGAAGTTTCTGATGCCGCTCGCCGTGCTCAACATCGTGGTGTCAAGCCTGTGGTTTGCCTGGCGCACCTAGCAGCCCTCGTTCGTGAGCGCGGACCCGTGGTTTACAATTTGATTTCTTCAACAATGGGTGCTTTCAGCCCTCACCGGCAGCAAAGCCCAGCTTCCGCGTCGGTTCTCCGACGCGGCGTGAGTGTGGATCCGGCATGTACCTCGTTCTCTTCTTTATCTTCGCGATCCTGTGCGTCGGCGGCGCCGTCAACCTGCTGTTGTCTCGCCAACCTATCAACAGCGCCCTGTCGCTGATCGTCGTCATGACTTCGCTTGCGGTGCTCTACCTGCTGCTCGGTGCTGAGTTCCTGGCAGCCGCGCAGGTTATCGTGTACTCAGGCGCCATCATGGTGCTGTTTACTTTTGTGATCATGCTGCTGAACGCGAGCGAGGAAGACCGCTCGCGCAACCGGGTCAAGGTAGCCTACGCAGCCGGCTTTCCCGGCGTTGCCGCCCTGCTCTGCCTGCTTTCGTTCGCGTTCCTGCATGAGCGCATGCACCTGGGCGTAACCCGGCTGGGCGATCAGATCGTGACGACCACCGCACTCTCGCGCGTCCTGTTTCGCGATCTTCTTCTTCCCTTCGAGGTCACCTCCGTTCTGATCCTGATCGCGATCCTCGGCGCGGTCGCACTTGCGCGCAAGGAGCAGCACTAGCATGGTCGTCCCGATTGCCTACTACCTTGTTCTCAGCGCGATCCTGTTTTCGCTCGGCGTCGGCGCGTTCCTGGTCAAGCGCAACATCATCACCATCTTCATGTCGATCGAGTTGATGCTCAACGCCGTGAACCTTGCCTTTGTTGCGTTCTCGCACCAGCGGCACGAAGTCTCCGGGCAGTTGTTTGTGTTTTTCGTGATGGTCGTGGCCGCGGCTGAGGCTGCAGTCGGCCTGGCCATCATCATCGCGATCTTCCGCGCACGCAATACGCTCAACGTCGACCAAGTGGACTTGATGAAACTATGAACGGGACTATGAACGGCAATCATTCGCTCCACCTGCTCTGGATCCCGCTGCTGC
>CAXSBW010000023.1:21595-25170 GCA_964235795.1 uncultured Acidobacteriaceae bacterium
AACGGGACTATGAACGGCAATCATTCGCTCCACCTGCTCTGGATCCCGCTGCTGCCTTTTCTCGGCTTTTTGATCAACGGCACGCTCGGGCGCCGCCTTTCACGGCCGGTTGTGGCTGGGGTCGCCCTGCTGTCAACGGCGCTCTCGTTCGCCCTTGTCGCGAACATCGTTCTCCAGTTTCACTCGCTCGCTCTGCCGCATACCGAGTCTGTTGCGCCCTGGATTGTCGCGGGCGGGTTCCATGCCGATTTCGCCTTTACCGTCGACCAGCTCACCATGGTGTTTCTGCTCGTCATCACCGGCGTCGGCTTCCTTATCCATCTCTACTCGGTCGGCTACATGGCGCATGAGGAAGGTTTCTGGCGGTTCTTCGCCTACCTCAACCTGTTCATGTTCTTCATGCTCACGCTGGTGCTGGCGGAAAACTTCCTGCTGCTGTTCGTCGGGTGGGAGGGGGTCGGTCTCGCGTCGTACCTGCTGATCGGCTACTATTTCGACCGAGACTCGGCCGCCAACGCCGGGCGCAAGGCTTTTGTCGTCAACCGCATCGGCGACTTCGGCTTCCTGCTCGCGATGTTTCTCGTCATCGTGCACTTCGGCACGCTTTCCTTCGCAACCGTCATGGCGCAACTCGCGGCACAGCCGGGTCTTGAAGGCGGCTGGCTGACAGCGATTGCGCTTTGCCTGCTCGTCGGCGCGGCCGGCAAGTCCGCGCAGATCCCGCTGTACGTCTGGCTGCCCGATGCCATGGAGGGCCCGACACCTGTTTCGGCGCTGATCCATGCGGCGACCATGGTCACCGCGGGCGTGTACATGGTTGCCCGCACCCACCCCATCTTCGATCGCTCGCCATTCGCGCTCGGCACGGTCGCGATCATCGGCTGCGCGACCGCGTTCTTTGCCGCCACGATCGGCCTGATGCAGACCGACATCAAGCGCGTCCTCGCCTACTCGACCGTTTCGCAGCTCGGCTACATGTTTCTGGCCTGCGGGGTCGCCGCGTACTCATCGGCGATCTTCCATGTTGTGACCCATGCCTTCTTCAAGGCCTTGTTATTTTTAGCAGCCGGCTCCGTCATTCACGCGCTTTCAGGCGAGCAGGATATGCGGCTGATGGGTGGGCTGCGCCGCAAAATCCCCGTCACCTTCTGGACCATGACGGCCGGCGTTGTCGCCATCGCCGGCATCCCGCCGCTGTCGGGCTTTTTCTCGAAAGACGAGATCCTGTACCAGACGTTTTCATCGCCCATGGCCGGGGCAAAGCTGCTCTGGTTTGTCGGCCTGCTGACTGCCGGGCTGACGGCGTTCTACATGTTCCGGCTCTACTTTCTGACTTTCTTCGGCGACAGCCGGGCCGTTGTGCATCACCCGCACACGCCTGAGCCGACCCATCATGCCGAGGCCTCGGCCGGTCTGGCGGAATCGACCGTCGTCTCCGCGGCCGGGCATGGCCATGGCACACACGGCGAACCGCATGAGAGTCCCTGGAGCATGCTCGCACCGCTCGTCATCCTGGCCGTGCTGGCTGTCTTCGGCGGCGCGCTCGGGCTGCCGGGCGAGCACAGCTTCCTGCGTGACTTCCTGGCTCCCGTGCTTCATGTCGGGCCGGAGTCGGCGCGCTCCGAGAACACCGCTCTCGAGATCACGCTGGCCGTCGTATCGACCCTGACCGCCCTCGCCGGCGCGGGCGTCGCTTACCTGTTTTACGTCGCGCGGCCGGCTCTGCCGGTGCAACTGGCGACCCGGTTCCGCGGAGTCTACCTGCTGCTGCTCGATAAATACCGCATCGATGAACTTTACGATCGCGTCCTGGTACAGCCGGTACTGTTTGTCTCGAAGTACGCCCTTTCAGCCTTTGTCGACACAGGCCTGATCACGGGCTCCGCCTTCGGCCTCGGAGAGGGCGTCAAGGGACTCGGCTCGGTCGCGCAGCGCATGCAGTCCGGCAACATCCGCTCCTATGCCGGCTGGCTCGCCCTCGGCGCGGCCGTCCTGCTCCTGCTCACTTTCTTCGGCTTCGGAGCCCACACCCTGCCGCTCGCCGGCATGATTCGATAAGGAACGAGCCCCCGTGCTGAACGATCACATCCTCTCGATCCTCACCTTTGTCCCGGCGCTGGGCGCGCTGGTGGTCGCGCTGCTGCCGCGCACCGGCAAGCTGATCCCGTGGACGGCCCTCGCGTTCTCGCTGCTGACCTTTGCGCTCACGCTTCACTTGCCGTTTCACTACGACTACGGCACCCGCTCGTTCCAGTTCGTCGAAAACTATTTCTGGATTCAAAACCCCAACATCCACTACCACCTGGGTGTGGACGGCATCTCGCTGTGGCTGGTCGTGCTCACAGGCTTCCTCGCGCCGCTCGGTGTGCTGGCCAGCTGGACCGCCATCACGACGCGCACCAAGGAGTTTTACTTCTTCTTCCTGCTGCAGCAGACCGCGATGCTGGGCGTCTTTGTCTCGCTCGACCTGATCCTGTACTACGGTTTCTGGGAGTTGTCGCTGGTTCCCATGGCGATCCTGATCGCCATGTTCGGGCGCACCAAGGGGCCGGCCGCCGCGATCAAGTTTTTCCTCTACACGTTTATCCCGTCGGCACTCTTTCTGGTCGCGATCCTGTACCTCTACGCCAAAACCGGCACCTTCGATTTCCCGGAGCTCCAGTCGATGCTCGCCGCCGGGCAGCTTGGCTTTGCCCCGGCTGCGCTCTCCTGGACCGCCTTCGCGTTTCTCGTGGCCTTCGCCGTCAAGGTGCCGGTGTTTCCGCTGCATGGCTGGCTGGCCGACGTATTTTCAGAAGCCCCGACCGCCATGGCCATGGTGGTCGCGGGCAAGCTGGGGCTCTACTCGATCCTGCGATTCAATCTCGGACTCTTTCCGGCCCAGACGCGCGCATTCGCGCCGTGGATGATTGCGCTCGCGGTCATCGGCATCTTGTACGGTTCACTCAATGCACTGGTGGCGCGCGACCTGAAGCGCATCGTCGCGTTCGGCACTCTTGCCGCGCTGTCGTTCTGCACCCTCGGCATCTTTTGCTTTTCAGTCGCCGGGCTCGATGGTGCGGTCTACCAGACGATCAACGAGGGCCTGATCGGCGGCGCGCTGCTGGCGCTGCTCGGCCTTCTGTACGAGCGTTACGGCACCTACGACACGGCGGCCTACGGCGGCCTGGCTGCGCGGCTGCCCTGGATGGTGACGTTCTTTGTCATCACCGTGCTGGCGCTGGTCGGCCTTCCGATTCTGAACGGGTTTGTCGGCGAGTTCCTGGTGCTTTCGTCCGCGTTCGCCACGCACACGGCCTGGGGCGCGGTGGCGACCTTCGGCGTGGTGACGAGCGCAGCCTACGCGCTGACCTTTGTCCAGAAAGTGTTCTACGGCAAGCAGTCCGCTCTCGTGCAGGGACGCGCCGGCATCGCCGATCTCAACGCCCGCGAGCACCTGACGATCTGGCCGTTTATCGTGCTGATGCTGGTGATGGGTGTGGCCTCGCCGTACTGGATGCGCGCGATCGACCCGGCGGTCGGCGGGCTGGCGAATGCTCACCTGCGCCATCCTTGGACGGCCTATGCTTCCGCGA
>CAXSBW010000023.1:25270-27910 GCA_964235795.1 uncultured Acidobacteriaceae bacterium
GCGATCCAGTCCACAGCGATCCCGGCACACAAGTTCCAGGCGGAGACCCGATGAACATCCAGCTGCTCCGCATCTTCCCCGAGGTCATCCTCACCATCACCGGTGTGCTCATCATGCTGATCGAGCCCGTGATGCCGAAGTCGATCTCGCGCAAAAACATGGGATGGCTCGCGGTCGCGGGCACCATCCTGGCGTTGTTCGCCTCCATTCAGCAGCTGCATCTCGCGCCCGGCACCGCGTACTTCGACACCATTCAGACCGACGCTTTTTCGGCCTTTTTTCACGTCCTGATCGCCGGCATCATGCTGGTTTCACTGCTGGTCACGCTCGACGTGGTCGATCGCGACCAGGAAAACCTGGGCGAAATGTTCGCGCTCAACATCTTCGGCGCTGTCGGCTCCATGCTGATGACCTCCGCGGTGGAGCTGCTGCTGGTTTTTGTCGCGCTTGAAATCTCTTCCATCTCGAGCTACATCCTTGCCGGGTTCCGCCGTAAAACCGGCAAAGGGCCCGAGTCGGCGATCAAGTATTTCCTGCTGGGCTCCTTTGCCACGGCATTTTTCCTGTACGGCATTGCGCTTGTCTTCGGCGCGACCGGTACCACGCGCATCGGTCTGATCGGCGCTCTCCTCGGCGGAGCGGCCAGCCACACCGGCACACCCATGCCGGTCAATCCCGTACTCGCGACTCTGGGTGTCGGGCTGATCCTGATCGGCCTCGGCTTCAAAGTCTCGGCAGCCCCCTTCCACGTATGGACGCCGGACGCCTATGAAGGAGCGCCGTCACCCGTGGTCGGGATGATGTCGACCGCGCCCAAGGCCGCCGCGTTTGCCGTGCTGCTGCGCATCCTGTTCGTCGCTTTTCCCACGCTCTACTCGCACTGGCAGCCGCTGGTGTGGTGGATGGCCGTGCTGTCCATGACGATCGGCAACCTCGGCGCGTTGCGGCAGCGCAACGTCAAGCGCATGCTGGCCTACTCGTCGATCGCGAACGCCGGATACCTGCTCGTCGCCTTTACCGCGCTTTCTTCCGATGGCGTCGCCGCCGCAGCCTTCTACACCGTGACCTATGCCGCCATGAACGTCGGCATCTTCGCCGTCATCTCCCACGCCGGGGGCTACGCGGACCGGCTTTCGACCGTGCAGGATTATCGGGGCCTTGGCTACCGTTCGCCGCTGCTGGGCGGGGCCATGGCTTTCTTTCTGGTTTCGCTGATCGGCATTCCATTCACCGGCGGCTTCTTCGGCAAATTCTATGTCTTCACGGCAGCCATTCACTCCGGGCTGGTCTGGCTTGCGATCATCGGCCTCGTCAACTCCGGCATCGCCGCGTTCTACTACCTGCGCCTGCTGGCGGCCGTCTACTCGCGTCCGCAGGAGAACAGCCTGCTTGAGAACATGCCACGCATCCAGATGCCGCTGCTGTTCGCGATCTTTCTAACGGCCACCGCAACACTGATGCTGGGCGTGGTTCCGGGCCGGGTGCTCAGCTCGGCCCGGGCCGCGGCCCTGACATTTGGGGTCAGCCACGACATCGCGCCGGTTCAAGTTCTCAGTTCCAATACCCATCATAAGCCGGCACAGTCGCAGTAGGGTCGTCCCAGCTTTCTCGATACAAGAAAGCAGGCTTGCCAGGCCTGGGGCGGTTGAGGCGCAACCGTTGCGCCGGCGCTCCATGTCAAGCAGCAATACCCCTGAGCAGGCTTGCATCGCGTCGCGGAGGAACCCCGAACATACGGCTGTACTCACGGCTGAACTGTGAGGGACTCTCATACCCAACCTGAAAAGCCGCCTTTTCGACATTGGCCGAGTCGGCGGTCATCAGTCGCCGTGCTTCCAGCAGACGCAGTTGCTTTTGGTACTGAAGCGGAGTCATGGAGGTGACCGTCTTGAACTGGCGGTGAAAGGCGGATGGGCTGAGATGTGCAATGGCGGCAAGCTCACCGATTCGAACTGACGCCGTGAAGTGGTTGCGTAGGAAATAAATCGCTTGCAGGATGCGATGTTCGTGATTGTTGCTCAAGGTCATCCTGACAACCTCTCTGCCGTGAGGGCCGGAAAGCAGCCAGTAAGCTATTTCGCGCATGATGCCTGGAGCGAGAACCGGAATAGCGCCCGGCGTCTCGAGCAGACGGACCAGGCGGAGCGTACACCCGGTAAGAAGACCGTCGAAGTCGGTGACGAAGACACCACGGCTGAGGGTCTCGCTGGGCCTGGGCGGCTCAGCAAGTTCACTCGCAACGGCGCGCAGGATCGCGAGGTCGAGTTCGAGGATCACCCCGAGGTAAGGCTCCGTGGGGCTTGCCTCCGTGACGGTGCCGAAGCCAGGCACTTCGACGCTGACGAGCAGAGCCTGCCCGGCGCTGTAGGAGTGGCACCGGTCGCCGAATGTGGCTGATTTGGTTCCCTGCACGGTGATGCAGAGGGAGGGCTTGTAGAGAAGATGATTCGCCCGGCGCTGGTGGTCAGAGCGCAGGATGGTCAGCCCTTGCAAGCAGGTGAAAAGGACTTGGGCCAGGTTGCGCTTCGGTATAGCGCAAGACAAGCTCCGCCAGGCATTCTGACACTTGATCTTCCTCCTGAACTTCTTTCCCGTGCTCCAAGCTAGACCATCGAGCAGGAATAGGCAAGAAACGGGAAA
>CAXSBW010000023.1:28010-37901 GCA_964235795.1 uncultured Acidobacteriaceae bacterium
TCTTTCCCGTGCTCCAAGCTAGACCATCGAGCAGGAATAGGCAAGAAACGGGAAAGTTCCGGTCTATCTCCGCCTGTTTGTAAAACGTAATCTTGAGAAAACACGGATCACAGGAGCAAATCATGTCTGAACCAAATGCAGCAAATACGGGTGCGAAGATCGCCATCGTCACCGGCGGAAGCCGTGGACTGGGCCGCAACACAGTGCTGAACCTGGCCCGGCGCGGCGTGAACTCCATCTTCACCTACAACTCGAATCGTGCAGAAGCCGAGACGCTCATCACCGAAGTGAGCGAGACGGGAGCAAAGGCCATTGCGCTCCAACTGGATGCCGGCAAGATCAGGACCTTCGATGCGTTCGTCCAGGGCGTCGCGGCAGCCCTCGTGGAGATGGGAGCGGAACGTTTCGACTATCTTGTCAACAACGCCGGCACTTCGCATCACGCGCCGTTCGACAAGGTCACGGAAGAAGACTTCGACAGCCTCTACAACGTTCACTTCAAGGGTGTGTTCTTTCTCACGCAGAAGCTCCTGCCGCTGATGAACGATGGCGGAAAAATCGTGATGCTCTCGTCGGGACTGGCCCGATTCGCCTTTCCGGGAAGCTCCGCTTATGCCTCCATGAAGGGTGCGGTCGAGGTGCTTACGAGATACCTGGCAAAAGAACTCGGTCCACGCGGCATCGCCGTGAACACCGTGGCTCCGGGCGCCATCGCGACGGATTTCAGCGGCGGCATGGTGCGTGACAACCCTGCAGTCAACAAGCAGATTGCCGGGCTGACGGCACTGGGACGGGTGGGCCATCCGGACGATATCGGGCCCATGATCGCCTCTTTACTTTCCGAGGAGAACCGCTGGGTCAACGCTCAGCGTATTGAGGTTTCGGGTGGCACGCTGATCTAGGTATGGAGTCTTAACAGGTTCCGATCGAGACCTGATCGTGAGATGGGCGGCGACAGACCGAGGCCGGCATGCGGCCGGTGCCGGTTGGATTCGCGGATCCCGATACCGTCGCACTCACCTGATGGAAAAGTCGGAAGCATCACCGAAACGCAGGCCCGGACGCCCCCTCGGCTTTGATCGGGAGGCTGCGCTGTATCAGGCGATGTTGTTGTTTTGGCGGCACGGCTATGAAGCTACTTCAGTCAACGACTTGACCGCAGCCATGGCGATCTCGCCGCCCAGCCTGTACACAGCGTTCGGGGACAAGAAACAGCTCTTCCTGGAAGCGGTGCAGCGCTATGTCTCAGGACCGGTGACCTCCGTATCGATCATTGAAGAGGCTCCAACAGCACAGGAGGCAGCTGCTTGTTTGCTTCAAGCGGCGGTGGTCGGGTTTACCGGAGAAAGCACGCCCGCCGGGTGTTTACTCGCAAGTTCAACGATCAGTTGCTCCCTCGCCGCAGCCGATGTGCAGAAGGCGCTGGCCGAAATCCGTCTCAGCATTGAAAAGCGCCTCCAAACCAGGATCGACCAGGACAATGCGGCAGGCAGGCTGAGCCAAAAGGTGGATGCAGAGGCCATGGCGGGCTACGTGATGGCTGTGATTCAAGGAATGTCTATCCTGGCTCGTGACGGTGCCATGCGAAAAAAAATGTCGTCTGTAGCCAACGCAGCCATGCAGGCGTGGCCCGCTATGCAGGCAAGTAGAACTCCTTGAGCCGGATCGACGAACCGTGAGCGTACGATCTCACCCAGCCGCAACGAAAAGAGCCCTCGCTTGACGCGAGGGCCCCGGTACGAGCTACGGAACTACTTGACCTTGGCGAACACGATGACCAGCGTGAACAGCGCGAGTGACTCAATGAACGCGAGACCCAGGACGTAGAAAAACAGAATGCCGGCACGCGCGCCGGGGTTGCGTGCAAAGCCTTCGGCAGCCTTGGCCGCGGCCAGGCCCTGTCCGATACCGCAGCCTGCGGAGGCCAGGCCCATGCCGATGCCCGCGCCAAGCGGAACATAGCTGGCCGCGCCGGAACCGCTGCCCGTCTGGGCCCACGCCGGCGAAGCCAGCAGCAGGGCGGAAAGAGTCATAAAAAGGTACTTCGATTGCTTGAGGATGTTGCTGAGAATCAGGTACATGGGCAGTTCTCCTTGGGCGCTCCCTTGTGTTGCTTTGGAGCCGCGGTGGGTGGTTGAACCGGTCTCGGTGGCCGGTCCCTCACGCTGCGGCTCTTCCCCGTGCGCCGGGGCGGAAGCGCAGCTCCCCGGCAGGAATTCTGACTGAACGAGGGGTCTAGGCGTCGGCATCCTCGTGCGACTTCGCTTCGGACAGATAGATCATCGCCAGCAGCATGAACACATACGACTGGATGAGCGCGACACCGAAATGCAGCGCCAGAAACACGATCGGCAGCCCGATCGGGATCAGCGAAAAGAACACCAGCGTCAACAGATCGCTGGCAAACATATTGGCGTACAACCGGACCGTGAGTGAAAGAATGCGCGCCAGGTGCGACATGATCTCCAGCGGCAGCATGAACGGAGCGCCTTTCCAGCCGAGCGGCCCCATGAAGTGCTTGAAGTAGCCCCAGGGACCGTTCGCGCGCAGCCCGACCAGGTTGTAGTAAAGAAATGTAAGCAGGGCAATGCCGAGCGGCACGACCGGGCTCGCGGTCGGCGTCTCGATGCCGGGCAGCAGCCCAAACATATTGCACGCCAGCACAAACAGCAGGATCGTCGCGGCGAATGCCATATGCTTCTCGCGGCCATGGCCGAGGATGGATTCACCCTGGCCGTCCACAAACTCGTAAACACTTTCAGCAGCCAGCTGCAGTGTGCCGGGTTTTTCGATCCGCATGGTCGCCCGCACCAGCACAAAGAAGAGGACCAGCAGAAAGAACACAACGACCTCAAGTGTCAGGGCATTGGTAATCGGGTTCGCCGGCTGGGCCGGATGGATTCCAAGGTGCAGCAACAAGGCATCGATCGGACCGGCAAACCAACCGTTCAACAACCGGCTCAACCCATCGAGTAGAAAAAGCATGTATCCTTCGCGCGCTCCCGAGTATCCGGCGCAGCCTGCGGTTTAAGAGCGGACCAGCCTCGCTGCTTCGATCGCCAATGCGACGACCGCCAGCGCCAGACCACCCAGCAGCGCATACACTGAGCCGTGGAGACTCTTCAGGCTAACATAGAGAATCACTGCGGCAACCAGTAAACGCAGGAAAAAGCCGACAATGACACGGGCCCCGCCTGGGCCGCGCTGATTATCGAGCCGGGCCAAGATCAGCGTCATCAGCTTTTGCCACTCCCACAGGCTCGCGACCGAGATCACCGCGCCGACCACCAGCAGCAAGGCGGTTTGCCAGCCGGTGAGTGCCCACAGGATCGCTCCGGCAATCAGCGTGATCAGCGCGACGACCCGCACCGCGCGGCTCATCGCGAGCCGCAGCCGCGCTTCGGTGATCTCCTCGAGCTGTGCTTCCCCCTCAACGGTCATGGTCTGCTGCTGTCCGAGGCACTCTCACCAGGCTCTTGGTAGCCCGGCCCCTTCACCGCGCTTGCGTCATAGGCGGTAGCGTCCAGCGTACCGGGCTCGGCGATCAGGCGAAATATCTGCAGGAAGCCGGAAACCGTGCCGAGCACAATCCCGGCGAGATAGATCCAGTGCTGGTGCAGCACTTTGTCGAGCACACCACCCAGCAGCCAGCCGACAGCCAGCGAGATGGGGATCACGAAGGCAATCTGCGTCAGCTTTTCCGCCTTGATCAGCGCCTGCATATTCTTCCGGGTTTCGGCACGTTTCGGGTCGAGCGGCGCGGCTGGCATCCTTTCATTCTAGCGAGCCTGTGCGGAGCTCGCCAGTCCGGCAGGCGATCGCCGCCATGCAGCCGCATATACTGAGCGGAACGCCTGACCGATTAGGAAATGTCCCCAGTGCCTGAATCAGAGTTCGAAAGCAGTCTTGTGCAGCTGCGCCGGCAGAAGCTCGCGCAGATCGTCACGCTCGGCCAGCAGGCCTACCCGAACAGCTATCGCACAACTCACGGTGTCCCGGCGATCTGGGCCGAGTACGGCAGCCGGAGCACCGAGCAACTGGAAGCCGAGCGCGTGCAGGTCTCGGTCGCAGGCCGCCTGATGACCATCCGCGCGCAAGGAAAGGCCGGCTTTGCGCACTTGCAGGGCGAAGGCCGGCGCCTGCAGATTTACGTGCGGCAGGACGCAGTCGGCGAGCAGGGTTTTGCGCTCTACAAGCTGCTCGACGCGGGAGATCACATCGGCGTCACCGGCTACCTTTTTCGTACGCGCACAGGCGAGCTCAGCGTGCATGTCGACACCATCACGTTTCTAACCAAGGCCATGCTTGCCTTGCCCGAGAAGTACCACGGGCTGGCCGATGTGGAGCTGCGTTACCGCCAGCGCTATGTGGACCTGTTTATGAACACGGAGCTGGAGCTCGAAGCGCCCCGCGCGGAAGCGCATGACGATCGGGACAAACACGCGACCGGGTTGGTCGATACAGGCGAGAACGCGGCGCGCCCGGTCGACCCCTCGCCGGCGGTCGACGCAGTGCGTGTGCGTGACGTGTTCGTCAAGCGGGCGCAGGTCCTGCGAGCGATGCGCAGGTTCTTCGACGAGCGCGGGTACCTCGAAGTGGAAACGCCGATGATGCAGCCGGTGGCGGGCGGGGCGGCGGCTAAGCCGTTCACGACCCATCACAATGCGCTCGACCTGGACCTTTTTCTTCGCATCGCGCCGGAGCTGTATCTCAAGCGGCTGGTGGTCGGCGGGCTGGATCGCGTGTACGAGATCAACCGCAATTTTCGCAACGAAGGCATTTCGACCCAGCACAACCCCGAGTTCACGATGCTGGAGTTCTACCAGGCTTACGCCAACTACCACGACCTGATGGATCTGACCGAGGAGCTGGTGCGTTCAGTGGCGCTCGAGGTCAACGGGACAACGCTGACGCGGTTCAACGGGGTTGAAATTGACCTGGGCCAATGGCAGCGCTACTCGATGAAAAAGGCAATCCGAGCTTTTTGGCCCGATCTGGCCGGTCCCAGGCCGGAGGACGCGCATTTTGCCGGCCGGTTGCACCTGCAGAACCTGCTGCAACTCAGCCATGACTTCATGGAACCGAACTGGGACCCATTACGAGCGACGCCCGAGGAAAAGCATCATCACACGAAAGCCAAAGCCTCCTGGGAGCGGACCTGCACTGCCCTGCTGTCGGAAATAGGCAAAGGCGCTCCGCTGGGCAGCATCATTGCCATGCTGTTTGAAGCCGTAGCCGAATCTCACCTGGTTCAGCCGACCATCATCTACGACTTCCCTCTCGCTGTTTCCCCGCTTTCCAAGCAAAAGCCGGACGATCCGGACTGGGTCGAGCGCTTCGAGTTCTATATCGGCGGCTTCGAGGTCGGCAATGCCTTTTCCGAGCTGAACGATCCGGCCGAGCAGCGTCGCCGGTTTGAGCAGCAACTGGCCGAACGTGACCGGGGCGACGACGAGGCTCATGCGATGGACGAAGATTATCTCCGCGCGCTCTCCTACGGCCTGCCGCCAACGGCCGGCGAAGGCATCGGCGTCGACCGGCTCACGATGATCCTGACCGGGGCAAGGTCGATCCGCGACGTCATCCTGTTTCCCCTTCTGCGTCCACAGGCCGGCTGACGAGCGAAGTCAACGGCGGCCGGAAATCGCATGGCTCGCCATGGTTTCCGGGGTAAACTCCACCCGGTTGCGCCCGTTCTGCTTGGCTACGTACAGAGAAGCATCTGCCGCATTGATTACGGCTTCGAGGTCGCGGTGTTCTTCGCTCAGCCAGGCGACGCCAAAAGAGCAGGTGACCTGCAGCGAATGCGGCCCGTGGACGACAGGCCGCATCGCGATGGCTGTGCGAATCTCCTCCACACGCGAAATGGCATGTTCCCGGCTCAGCCCGGGAATCGCGATCAGCAGTTCTTCCCCGCCGTAGCGCCCGACCGCGTCGCCGGGACGCATCACCTCGCGAAAACGTTCCGCGCACTCCTGCAGCACCGCGTCTCCGACCGTGTGCCCGTAACGGTCATTGATCGATTTGAAGTGATCCAGGTCGGCCATGATCACGGTCAGCGTTGCTTCCCGGTCCAGGGCAAAGCGCCGCATCCTGGCCAGAACCTCAAAGATCGCGGAGCGGTTCAGCAGCCCGGTCAATGCGTCGCGCCTTGAAATTTCAACCAGCTCCAGCTGAGCTCGTTCCAGCTGCTCTTTTTCAGCCAGCAGCTGCGCTGTTTGCCGGTCCACCTTCGCTTTCAGAACAGCCTCGCTGGTCTTGAGCCGGCGCAGGCTCAGCTTCCAGGCTAGAGCTGCCAGCAGCACCAGAAGAGCAATCCCCGCGACCTTTGTGCGATCTCGCTTGTACCAGGGCGGCAACACAGTGAACGAGTATTCCACCAGACGGGAGGCTTGATGCGCGCGCTGGTCAAGTGCCTGCAGTTGCAGGCGGTAGTCGCCTGGCCGCAATCCCGACAATTCAATCCGGCCTGAGCTTGTGGTCTGCCACGTATCCTCCTGGCCAAGCAGCCTGTACTGGAACATAACAGCGCGCGGACGCTTGTAGTAGTTCGTGAACAGTTCGACGATTAAGGACGGATTTCGACCGTTTAAACGCGGGCTTGTTCCTGGTTCCAGCTCTGTTCCTGCCACGCGAATCTCTCGAACATGAATCTCGGGTACCGGTATCTGGAACAGTGTTTCAGGGTGCAGCAGATGGGAAACCCCACCCGTGGTGCCGATCCACATGGAACCGTCGTCATCCTCCAGAAAGCTGCCGTTATTGGTGTCGTCGGAGATCAACCCATCCTCTTCCGTCGTGTGCACCCAGCGCTGACCGTTGGTGACGTAAATGCCTTGATCGCTCCCGACCCACAACCAACCCCTGGCATCCACCCTGATAAAAGCCAGGTCGTCGGTGCCGATCATCTCGCTGCCGATGGAACCGATGACCTGGGAGTGATCTCCTATGATTTTCAGATGAAGCAAAGGGGTCGGCATGCCTGCTTGAATCCAGAGCGTGCCATCGGGTGCAACTGCGATCTCGGGAGTCTGGGCAGCGGCAATCTCCGCCCCCAGCGCAATACGAACCCATCGATGATCCGAAAGGCGGTAAAGACCTTTCAGAGATGAGCACCACAGCGAACCCGAGGCATCCTCAGCCATTCTCCAGACAGGGGAGGCCGGAGCTGCCGAATCGGTCACCCGGTGCAGATCCTTCCACCCGTCTTCAGCCGAAACATAGCCCAATCCATTGCTTAAGCCGATCCAGACCCGCTGCGGCTGCCCAGCTTCGGGATGGGCTGCCAGGATGGAATACACAAACCCGAGATGGCTGCCGGCTTCCCGTGGCTTTCTCGAGGCCGGATCATAATCCAGCAGAACTCCATCCCCGGTGGCGATCCAAAGATGCCCGCGAACATCTTCAGCGATGGCTCGTCCGCGAGGGATCGAAATCCCTGCATCCCGCCACACCGTCTGCTCCCCCGTCGTTTCTAGACGGTCCAGCTTGCTGCTTGAAAGTACCCAGAGCTCTTGATTGCGCGTGCGGAGCATGCCCCAGATTTCATTACCGCCCAGCCCCTCGGACTCCGTCCAATGCTGCCAGGTGCCGTAGCCGAGCCACCGCCACAGGCCCAAACCCGTCGGAGCAAGCCAGACGCCGCCTCGCTGGTCAAAATAAGCCGCCGCGATCCGGTTTGCCGGCAGCCCGTTAGCGGCCGTCAGCTTTGTCCAGCGATTTTCCTGCCAGCGAGCCAGCCCACGCGGCAGATTGATCAGGATGCTTCCGTTCAGGTCTTCGGTCAGCGTTGGAGACCTCGGCTCCAGCTCCCCGGGTTCCAGCGCATCTCCGGTGCGCGTCACAGCCCAGGTGGCGGCATCAAGCGCGATCACCTCCCGTTGCCCGCGAGCCCAGATCTTTCCATCCCGCGCGCGAAGAACCTTGACCCAGTGATTGGCGGGGATGCCCCGGGTTGTGTCCCAAATGTCCGGAGTCGGCATCTCCTGCGCGGATGCGGTGTAAGGTATGTGGAATTCGCACAAGGCTTCCCCGCAACCGCCCCAAAGAGAATGCCGGCCGGCATCGGCAGCTAAACTCACCAGCTGTGTAAGCAAGGGGTGCGAACGAATCACCTCGTCCCCATAGACGCGAGTGCGCTCCCAGTTCAGGCCGTTGTCCGCACTCTTCAGCCGAAACAGTTGGCCATCCACCATCAGGTACACCGTCGACGGGTCGTCCGGCAGTGACGTGATCGCGAGCTGACGAGTTGAATAGTCGCTTAGGTCAAGGTTGCCGATCTGATGCAATTGCCGCTTTTCGTCGAAGTACACAAGCCGGTTGCTGCCGATGACCCAAAGACGGCCCCCTCCATCCACGTGCATGGAGTAGACAGAGCCCTGAGCAGCGTCAAGAAAGGCGTCCACCTTGGAAAAACGGCTGCCGTCGGCGATGTACAGCCCGTTCTCCGTCCCCACCCACAAGACCCCGCTTCTGTCCTGAACGATCGAGCTTACGTTTTTGTTGAGCAGCCCATCGGCCTGCCCAAACTGGGTAAAGGTGAAGTGCTGCGCCCATCCAGTCTGTATTGGTATAAGCATCCAGCACAGGGCGGCCACTACCAGGCGCAAGGAGAACACAAGAGTCCGCGAGCCCACACCCAGTGACTTTGCAAAGGACCTCAGTCCTTGTGACCGGCTCCCGCGCGCGGCCGTCCCAACGCGAGGAGACCATCGTTGGTCGGGCGGAAGGGTGCGCATGGCCGGACTGTACGTTATTGAAATGGGAGACGCAATGAATCTTTGTGACTTTGCAGTACCTTAGGTCACACGATTTTCCCGAATTGGGTCACACCAAGTCATTCACTCAGGAGAAAGCGCCGGGTCGTTGTGGCGCGTCCGGTCTTTCCATCGCACTCAATCAGGGTGGCGCTCAGCCGGGGGTCTTCCCTGGCCTGCTCAAGGCGGGCAGGCATGCCGGTGAGAAAGCGGTGAAGCACCTGTTCTTTTTCCACGCCGATCACGCCGGCATACGGTCCGCTCATGCCGACATCTGTCTGATAGGCCGTGCCGCCGGGCAGCACCCGGTCATCCGCGGTCGGTACATGGGTGTGGGTTCCGAGCACGGCGGTAACGCGGCCGTCCAGGTACCAGCCCATCGCGGCCTTTTCGCTGGTCGCTTCCGCATGGAAGTCCACCAGGATCACCGGCGCGGTGATCTCTTTCAGCAGCCGGTCCGCTGTGCGGAACGGGTCATCGTTGGCGGCCATGAACACACGTCCCTGCAGGTTGATCACTGCATAAGGCTGACCATCGGCCAGCTCTCCCTGGTACCACCCGAAACCGGGTGTGCCTTCGACATAGTTGGCCGGGCGCAGCACCCGGCGCGGGCGATCGTGTCCGTCCGGCTTCGCGCTCCCGAGATAGTCGATGATCTCGCGCTTGTCCCAGACATGGTTGCCGGTGGTCAGCACATGGGCACCCAGATCGAAAAGCTCATCCGCCGTTGTCGGCGTCACCCCAAAACCGCCGGCGGAGTTTTCCGCGTTGACGACCAGCAGGTCCACGCTTTGCGCCTCCACCAGCGCCGGCAGGTGCTCTGCCACTATATGCCGTCCGGCATGCCCGAAAACATCGCCTACAAAAAGAATGCGCAACCTGTTTCCGCTCCCCCATTGAAAGTGATTGGGATGCGGAAACTCACGCAAGCTCCAGAAGATGGCGCACGGACGTGGGGGCGTAGCGCAGGTCGGATACCGGGTATGCCGGAATGCTGGAGCGCCGCGTCCGGTCTTCGGCGTCCGGTCTTCGGCGTCCGGTCCGCGGCGTCCGGTCCGCGGCGTCCGGGGGTTTCGTCCCTTCGAAGATTTGCGACCTTACGGAAGCAGGACGAACACCTCATCCCCTTCCATCT
>CAXSBW010000024.1:0-4353 GCA_964235795.1 uncultured Acidobacteriaceae bacterium
AAAGTGAACTCCCGGTTGCGCAAACGACGGATAAGCACGTCGCCGATGCCCGCAGCCGGGGTCAGAGCGCCCGAGCGCCGGCAGCTCATCGGGATTGCAGATCAGGGCCAGGGCACTTCGCAGACACACAAGATCGTGATCCGATTGGCCGGGGTCCCCGGCGCAACGGAGTAAAACTTCGCCGCTTTGCACGGCGCGTGTACGACCCCAAAGGCGGTAGGTGAACAGCCGGCGTTCATGGCATCTTCTGACGGGTATCGCCGGCTTTCACCATGCGCGGGCCACGGTGCAGGTTGCCGGGCGAGCGCACAACGACATAGACAATACCCTGTGCCTACGGCGGCTGCCGGGCCCAGGCGGGCGCGAAGACCCCGGTGAAGATCGTGAATTCCTGGTACGTAAGGGCTGTTCCGGCGAGCACGCGACTTCGCGCGGAGCCGTCGAGTTTGCGATGAGCACTGGAGCGCTTGCGCCAAATGCCTTGAGTTTTCCACGGTTTGTTCGGCACCGTCCACCGAAGATCGGGCGGCGTACTGCTCGAAACAGTGCACAGTTTGCCATTCGGTAAAGCCAGTCGCCGTAAAGGATCACATCGGGAGACCCGCTGGCTCAGCTTCCCGAAGCGAATCATCTTCCGGTATCGCCTTTGCGGGGAACTCAACAACGAGGCTTGTTTGGTGGAAGAGGCTGCGGACAGCTGAAGGCATCTTGTTGCTTGTAGGAGCGCTCGTCGGCACGGAAGATCTCGACTTTGTATCTTGGGCTGAACAAAATGGCTGAACGTGCCGATAAGGGTTCCATGGCAAGGGGCACGTGAGTGAAATATTTAGCAATGCTTGTAGCAACTCTTCTATTTTCAACTGCCGCGTATGCCCGGCAAGCGACAGTCTCGTACACCATTTCAGGTTGCGACTACTTCGTTATCAACACGGGATCCGGCTTTGGTGTGCTTGAGTGGTATGGCGGTTACGAAGTAAACAAGGGTGATACCGTTGTAGGCGAGCTTGATGCTTATGGCATGCACACCATCTTTGACACTTCCTTCGATAGGGAAATGCGAGTGTGGGTCGAGGAGTATAGCGTCACAAAAAAAAAGCTTTAGAGGCTCTTTCAGAGCATTGTTCATAGAGAGTATGCCAACATGCCCAGTAAGTCATCTCAAGATCACTGGTGCAGGGGCGCTAAGCATTTTTATCGCGCACACGTGAACAGATGATTTCGTGAACTTGCAGCATCATGGAGCGCTCTCGCTGCATGAACCGAAGGTTTGCTGAGCGGAGCTGGGCCGCCCGAAGAAATAAGCTCTCACGCGGAATGGGCGGCAGAATCTGAAGAGATGTATGCTTCGCCCTATATGCGAAGCGTTCTCGCCTTGCTGCTTTTCGGCCTGCCGCTCTCGGCTCAAACGGCCCGGGAGCCAGCCCAGGAGCCCCCATTTGCTCAGGCTTTGGCACAGGTGCGCTCGCCGCTGGTGCTTGCTGGCGACCGCTTGTCGGGAAGCGGAGCAGAGATTTTGTCGCGCGCCATGGCTGAGTCGCAGTTCGTGCTGCTCGGGGAGGACCACCTGAGCCGAGAGACACCACAGTTCGCGCCGCCATTTGTGCCGGCATGCATCCTGACGCTTACGCTGTCGAGGCCGGCCCAGAGGCAGCGAGACTTGTCAGCGGACTCCTCCACCAGGGAGATCGGCTCCCCCGTATGCGTGAGCGCGAGCTCGCGCACTCTGACAGCATTGCTTTTCTGGACAGGCGCGAGGAGAACGATGCGGCAGAGCATTGCGCGGAGGTGTCGGGTCGTTCCCATTTCAGCTTTGGGGGCTTGACCAGGAGTACGTAGGTTCAGCCGGAGTGCTTCTCGACAGCATGGAGAGCACTCGTCCCGGGCCGTAATTGCTTGCTGCCATACGGCTGCTCAAAGCCCGGGAGCGCGTTGCCGAAGAAAGAGCCCGGGCGACAGGAGACGTGAAGCAACGGTTTCTCCTCGCTGCCTCGGATGGGGACATGCTCCCGCTTGAACGGGCCGTCCAGGCGGACGGCACGCCGGAAACAAGAAATCTGCTGCATGAGTTCCTCGCTTCACGCCATATTTACCAGATGCAACTGTAAGGGCTGCACGATGCGAGCAAGGTTCGCGCACAACTGCTGAAGCAGCACTTTATGGCTGATTACACATGACTGAAGTCCTCGAACGATCATCCTCGTGTTTTCTTCAAGTTCGGCGGCATGCACACCGGCAAGGATTTCAGCTTGATTCACCAGCGAGACCTGGGCAACTTTGTCGCGGAGCAGGCCGATCTTGAAAGCTCGCGATCACTCCACATCCTGGCTGTCGGGGTGCGAGGGTTTCATTCGTATCCGGGCGCTTACGGAAAGCCTGCCACTCCGCAGCCGTTCGAATTGGCCAGGGATCCGGAGATGGGCCGGCTTGCACCCGCGCTGATGTAGGTCCCGAACAGGCGAAAGATGAAGCAATCACGCTGACTTTGTTCGATTTTCGAGCTTTGCGGTTTCGCCCACTCGACCTGCCGACCGGCTGGAACGCCTTGATCTACAGCTACGACCTGCTGGTGCTGATCCCGCAGTTCACGCCGTCAACGCCGATCGAGTAGCCGGTGTGCTCGCGGCGATCCGACCTGGGTCAACAGGTGGGCGGATTGCACGCGCGAGCGTGCTGTACCCAATTCGGACAGCTCACACGACTTTGGTAACCGGCGATGGCGCTGGATTGGCGGGTATTGGCCACCTCCGTGCATAACCACTAGGCAGATGCTGCCCAGTTCTCATCTCGAGCCAATAAACGAATCGAAGACGTTTCCGGTCGCGCTGCCGGGGATGTTGACCGTGACCGCGCGGCCGGATGCGCGGTTGCTGGCCGATGCTTTTTCCGAGTTCATCGCTGTATCGGGGCGACTGGAGAGCTCGTATCGCGACCTGCAGGCCGAAGTGGCCCAGTTGGGGTCGGAGTTGGCCGAGCGCAATGCGGCTTTGGAGGCCAGCCTGCGTGAAAACGAGGCGATGCGCCTGGCGCTGGTCGAGATCGTGGACTCCATGCCTTGCGGCGTGCTGGTGCTGGACGCAGCGGGCGTTGTGGTGCGGATGAACCCGGAGGCCGGGCGGCTGCTTCAACTGCCCCCGTCCTTCGACGGAGATCTCGCGGAGATTGCGAGGCGCAGCTCGGTCGACCTCGCGCCGTTTTGTGCCCAGGAAGGTCGGCACGAGCTCTCATTTCCCTCCAATGTGGACTCATCCGGGACCGTCGGGCGTTGCTGGGTCGAGTTGCGGGCGCGGCGGCTTTCAGGCGAGCCCGCGAGCACCATCCTTCTTTTGAGCGATGTGTCGGCGCACAAACGCGCCGAGGACGATCGCGAAGCAGGCCGACACGCCATGGCGCTGGCCGAGGTGGCCGCCACACTCGCGCACGAGGTGCGCAATCCCCTGGCGAGCCTGGAGCTGTTTGTGAGCTTGCTGGAGGAAGACGGAAGCCGGGCCGCGGAGTGGGTCGGGCACCTGCGCGCAGGTCTGCGCGGACTGGCCGGAACCGTCAACAATGTTCTGTCGTTTCACGGTGCGAGCTGCCCGCAGCTGCGGCCGGTACGCCTTGGCATCGCGGTGGCGGTGACGGCGGAGTTTGTTCGCCCACTGGTGGAGCAGGCCGGGTTGAGGTTCCATGTTTCCGGCTGCGAGCTGGACGGCATCGTGCTGGGCGAGGAAGGGGCGCTGCGGCAGATGATTTTGAACCTGGTCACCAACGCCGTTCGGCATACCGCCTCGCCGGGTGAGGTCGCGATTTCGCTTGAAAAGGGCGAGGGGGGCGGTCTTCGGCTGGCAGTGACGGATACGGGCTGCGGCATCGCTCCCGATCAACTGCCCCTGCTTTTCCAGTCGGGGTGGAGCGGCAGCGGCGATCGCTCGGGCCTGGGACTGCCGATTTGCCGCAAGATCGCCGCGCAACACGGTGCCGAGCTGCGCGTTTCGAGCGAGGTCGGCCGCGGAACCGCCTTTGCGATGGAGATCCCACTTTTATGAGCACATGGATGAGTTCGCCGGCGCCGACGGGGCCCATCGCGGGCAGACGGGCCGTGCTCCTGGTCGATGACGAGCCGGGAATCCGCGCGGCACTGACGGCCCACTTTGAACGCGAAGGCTGGCTTGTGACCGCGGCCAGCGGCGTGAGGGAGGCCGAGTACCGGCTGTCGCAGGGCCACTTCGACCTGCTGGTGAGCGATGTGCGCCTGCCGGACGGCGTGGGCAGCGACCTGCTGCGCACGGCGCGCGCCCAGGCCGACACGCCGACGATTCTGATGACGGCGTTCGGCACCGTGCCGGATGCGGTGGCGGCGATTCGCGCGGGTGC
>CAXSBW010000024.1:4453-37035 GCA_964235795.1 uncultured Acidobacteriaceae bacterium
TGATGACGGCGTTCGGCACCGTGCCGGATGCGGTGGCGGCGATTCGCGCGGGTGCGGGCGATTACCTGACAAAGCCGGTGGCCTGGAAGGATTTGCAGGCGATCGCGGAGCGCTTGACGGAGACGGCCGTCACGGTTGCCGCTTCGGCTCCCGATGGCTTGGGCGGTACCGCCGATGGGGCAGGCGCGGCCGCGGTTCCCGACCGTGCGTGCTTCGAGCGAGAGGCCGAGCGACCTGTCGGGCGGCCGCAGATGGATGGGATGACAGGGGAAAACAGCCCGGTGCCGATCCGGCAGCTGGAACGGCTGCACCTGGAAAAAACCCTGGCGATGACCCGGGGCAACCGGACCCACGCCGCCGAGATGCTTGGTATCAGCCTGCGCACGGTGCGCAACAAGATTCGTGAATACGGGCTTCCGCCCAGGAGGTACGCATGAGCACTTCACTCGTTCCGCTCAACATGGAGCGGTTTTTACAGATGACCGCGCAACGCGAGCAGGTCATTTCAGCCAACATGGCCAACGTCGACACCCCCGGCTACCACGCCAAGGATGTGAGTTTTGAGCAGACGCTGATGCGCGCAAGCGAGGACGGGCCCGAGCTGCCGATCGCGATCCGCGACCAGAAGGGCCTGATGGAGCGGCCGGACGGCAACAATGTCGACCTGGACCACGAAGGGCTGCTGCTGGCCAAGGCGCAGATGCAGTTCGGCCTGGGCGCGCAGCTGATCAAGGGTGAATTTCACACGCTGCTGAGTGCGATCAACGGGGGAGGCCAGTAATGGGTCCATTCGATATGCTGCAAATCGCCGGTTCGGCGCTGACGGCGGAGCGTCGGCGCACGGAAGTGATCGCGACCAACATGGCGAACGCCGAAACCACGCACACGGCGACGGGCGGCCCGTTTCGCCGCAAGGAAGTGATCTTTTCGGCGCAGCACGCTTCGGCGTTTCAGCTGCAGTTCGCGGAGATGACGAACACGCCGCACCTCAAGGATCGGCAGTCCGGCATGGTGCGTTTGACGCAGGTGGTCGACGATCCGAGCCAGCCGATTATGCGCTATGAGCCAGGCCATCCGGACGCGAACAAGGACGGCTATGTCGCCTACCCGGCGATCAACCCGGTGCAGGAGATGGTGGACCTGATGGGCTCGGTTCGGGCGTATCAGCTCAATGCTTCCGCCGTTTCGGCGGCCAAGCAGATGATCCAGCAGTCGGTCGACATTCTTAAGAGTTAGCACGATTCAGAAAGGAACTATCAATGATTCCTATCACTTCAGTCGGCGGCGCGGCCGTCACCTCTGTCTTCGGGCCGGTCTCGGCCACGCCGCCGGCCACCGGCGACACAGGCTTTAGCGGCGTGCTGAAAGGCGCGCTGAACCAGGTCAGCACGATGCAGGACAGCGCGTCAGCCCAGGTCAACACGCTGATGGCCGGCGGTAGCGGCGACATGAGCAAGGTCATGGTCTCGGTTGAAAAGGCGGATGTCGCTTTTCAATTGATGATGCAGGTGCGCAACAAGATCGTGAACGCGTACCAGGATATTGAGAAGATGCAGTTTTGAAACATGCTTCAGGTTCTTAAAGCGAGCGCCGGCAACACCACAATTGAAACCTTGTAATGGACGGCATGCAAAACATTCTGCAACAACTTGGACAGTTCTGGGCCGGGCGCAACCGGCAGCAGCGCGGCTTTTTAATTGCCGGGGCCGTGGCCACGGTCGCGCTGCTGGCTGTGTTCGCGCACCTGATGGCGACGCCCGACATGAAGCCCCTGATGACGGGGCTGGACCCGGCGGACGCGCAGACGCTTGCGGCCTCGCTGACGGCGAAGGGGATTGAAAACGCGATCAGCCCGGACGGCAAGCAGGTGAGCGTGCCGGCGGACAAGATGGATGCGGCGCGGCTGGCGGCGGCCGGCAACAACGGTCCGCACTCGGGCCGCATGGGCTTCGAGATCTTCGACAAGGTGTCCTGGGGCCAGACCGAATTTGATGAAAAGGTGAACTACCAGCGCGCGCTGGAAGGCGAACTGGAGCGCACCATCACGACGATGGGCGCGGTCAAAAGCGCACGCGTGCACCTGGTGATGGCGACCGACTCCGTGTTTCTGGATGGGGGCCGCGCCGCCAAGGCATCGATCGCGTTGAAGCTGAAAGGCGGCAGCCTGTCGCACGAGGAGATCGGCGCGTTGCAGCGGCTGGTCGCGGGAGCCGTGGACGGGTTGAAGCCGGCCGACGTCGCAGTGATCGACGCGGACTCGAATGAATCGCTCGGCAGCAACGGGCAGCCCGGTGAGGACAGCGGGGAAGCGGAAAAGCGCCTGGAAGGGCGGCTCATCGCGACCTTGACGCCAGTGGTCGGTGCCGACCACATTCGCGCCAGCGTCAACGTGGAATACGATCCGGGGACAACGGAGCAGAACCAGGAAAAGTACGATCCGGCGGTTTCGGTGCCGCTGACGGTCCAGCGCTCGGACGAGGAAACGGGCGCGGGCGCTGCGGTCAGCGGCGTTCCGGGAACGGTGAGCAATGTGCCGCAGGGAAAAAGCAGCCTGCCGAATGTACCGAATGTGCCCGGCGACGGCGCGGAAAGCGCGAAGACCGAGAACTCGACCTATGGCGTGAACAAGATCGTGACGCACTCGACCGAACCGGCGGGCCGCATTCGGCGGTTGACGGCGGCGCTGCTGGTCGACGATGCGGTGATCCATAAGCAGCTGCCCAAGGGCAAGGTGCAGGATATCCGGGTGAAGCGATCGCCCGAGGAGCTGAAACAGATCCAGGACCTGGCGGCGGCGGCGATCGGTCTCGACAGCGCACGCGGCGATGTGTTGACGATCCAGGATATGTCGTTCAACCAGCCGTCGGCGGTTGAGATCGCCGGGCCCTCGCTGGTGGATCGTTTGCGCAAGGGCGTGAATGACTTCGCGGTTGTGATCCGGTATGGCTCGCTATTGACCTTGTTTCTGCTGGGCTATTTGTTGATGGTGCGTCCGTTGCAGAAGCGCGCCCTGAGCGGCGCCCGCTCGCTGCCTGCTCCGCAGGCCGAACCGACGCCGATGATCGCTGAAGTGCAGCAGATTCACCTGCCGCCGGTGGACCCCGGTGAGGAAGCGCTGCGATCGGCCGCGCTCAAGGAACAGATTGTGCAGATGGTCAAGGCCGAGCCGTCAAACAGTACGCGCGCCGTGCAGGCGTGGTTAAAAGGAGACCCGAAGTGAGCGCTGAATCAGGAGCGATGAACCAGATGTCCGGCGTGCGCAAGGCCGCCATCCTGCTCGCGGTGCTGGGCGAGGAAGCAGCCGGCGCTATTCTGCGGACGCTGCCCGAGGATGAACTGCACAGCGTGACGGGCGAGATCGCGCGACTGGGCAGTGTGCCCAAGGAGATCTCCTTCAAGATCATGGAGGAGTACCAGCAGATGGCCGTGGCGCAGAACTACATCGCGCAGGGCGGCAAGGACGCCGCCGAGCGCATGCTGATCAAGGCCTTTGGCGAAAACGGCGCTCGCGAGATGGTCGCCCGGCTCACGCGCGCGAGCGAGCTGAGCGCGAACCGCGTGGAGTCGCTCCAGCGCATCGATGCGAAGCAGCTGGCGCGTTTTCTGGAGGGCGAGCACCCGCAGACAGTTGCGCTGATTCTCGGGCATCTCGATGCCAAGCAGGCCTCGGCCCTGCTGATGCACCTGCCGCCTCCGGCCCGGGCCGAGTCGGTGAAGCGCCTGGCGCAGCTGCGGCAGTTTTCGCCGGAGATGGCCGAAAAGGTATCGCTGGTGCTCAACCGCCGGCTGCGTTCGGTCGGTGAGCAGACCAAGCGGGCGTACTCCGGTTTCCAGACGGTCGCCGACCTGATGAACAACATCGACGCCACGACCTCGCGCGAGATCCTGGAAATGATTGAAAAGGAAGAAGCCAAGCTGGCGGCTTCGATTCGCGACCTGATGTTTACATTTGAGGACTTCCTGAGCGTGCCCGAGCTGCAGATTCGCGAGCTGACCGCGGCTGTCGATAAAAAGTCGTTGACGCTGGCGCTCAAGGGTGCGAGCGAGGACTTGCGCAACCATTTCTTCCAGACCATGAGCTCGCGCGCGATTGAAATGATGAAGGAAGATGCCGAATCGCTGGGCCCGGTGCGGTCGAAAGACGTCGCCAAGGCACAGCTTGAGGTGGTCGCATTGGCAAGGACGCTCGAGTCCGAAGGCAAGCTGGTGTTGAAGAGTGAGGGAGCCGATGAGTATGTCGTTTAGCCGCAACAATGCAGGGGGCGGGGTGCCGCGCATGCCGCTTGCCCCTGTCACCTCGTTTCAGTATCGCGAGATGCCGTCGATCCCGTCGTTGCCGCGTCTCCGCGCCGCCGTGCCCGAGCCCGAGCCGCACAAACGCGCGGAGGTCGAGATGACCGAAGCGGAGTTGCAGGCCCTGCTCACGGAAACCCGCACCGAAGCGGTGACGACGACCGAGGCGCGTCTGGAAGCGCAGTGCAGTACCAGGGTGGAGGCGGAAAAGTCCCGCATCAACGCCGCGCTCGATGCCTTCGAACGCGAGCGCAAAGGCTACTTCACCCGGGTTGAAACCGAGGTGGTGCGTCTGGCGCTATCGATCGCCGCCAAAATCCTGCATCGCGAGGCGCAGGTAGACCCCATGCTGGTCAGTGCGCTGGTGCAGATCGCGGTCAATCAGCTCAAGGAAAACACGGCTGTGAACGTGCGCGTCCACCCGGGGGGCGCGGAGCGCTGGCGGACGCACTTCGGCTCCGCGCCGCAGTGGGCCGGCATCACCGTGGTTGAAGATCCGGAGCTTGAAGCAGGCGACTGTGTGCTTGAAACGGAACTCGGCTCGGCCAACTTTTCGCTCTCGGCGCAGCTCAAGGAAGTCGAACAAGGCTTCTTCGACGTGCTGGCGCAGACGCCCCGGACCTAGACCATGCCGCTGGCCTCCTACTTCGACAAACTGGCACAAGGCAGCACGCTGCGCTGGACCGGGCGCGTGCTCCAGGTCGCGGGGAACCTTATCGAGTCCGAAGGGCCGTTCTGCTCGGTCGGCGAGGCGTGCGAAGTGCAGGGCATGGGTGGCCGCTGCTACCCCGGCGAGATCGTCGGGTTTCGCGGCTCGACCATGCTGTCCATGACGCTGGAGCGCCCGCAGGGAATCCGCTTCGGCGACCGAGTGGTGGCGTGCGGAGCGCATCCGTCGATCCGCGTCGGCACGGAAATGCTGGGCCGGGTTATCGATGCGACCGGGGCGCCGCTCGACGGCAAGCCCGAGTACCGCGCGGAACGAGCGGCCCCGGTGGACGGCTCGGCGCCGACTCCGCTGGACCGGGTGCCCATTCGCGAGCCACTGGGCACGGGCGTTCGCGTGCTGGATTCCTTTATGCCCTGCGGCCGAGGGCAGCGGCTGGGTATTTTCGGCGGCTCGGGCGTGGGCAAGAGCACCCTGCTCGGCATGATGGCGCAGGGCACCGCGGCCGATATGACGGTGATGGCGCTGGTGGGCGAGCGCGGTCGCGAAGTCGGCGAATTCCTGGAAGTCCTGGGCGAGGAGGGACGCCGGCGTTCCGTCATTGTGGTCTCAACCTCAGACCAGTCGCCGCTGCTGCGCCTGCGCGCCGCCATGAGCGCGACTGCCATCGCCGAGCATTTTGCCGCGAGCGGGAAGCACGTTTTGCTGGTGGTCGATTCGCTGACACGTTTTGCCATGGCGCAGCGGGAAATCGGTCTCGCCGCCGGGGAGCCGCCGACCGCCAAGGGGTACACCCCGTCGGTGCTCAACATGCTGGCGCGGCTGGTGGAGCGCGCGGGCAACTTCAAGGGCGGCAGTATCAGCGCCTTTTATACCGTTCTGATGGAAGGCGACGACCAGCAGGATCCGGTCGCGGACACCGTGCGCTCGCTGCTCGACGGCCACGTAATTCTCGATCGAGCGCTTGCCCTGCGCGGCCATTACCCGCCCATCTCCGTGCTCGACAGCCTGAGCCGCCTGATGCCGGCCATTACCTCGCCCCAGCATCTGGCCAAGGCGGGCGCTCTGCGTCAGCTGCTGGCCAGCTACACCCGCTCTGAAGACCTGTTGCGCATCGGTGCCTACCAGAAAGGTTCGGACCCGACGCTGGATCGCGCGGTTGAAATCCTGCCGCAGTTGCAGGCTTTTCTTCATCAGCGTGCCGGCGAAGTGTGCCCGCAGGCTCAAACCCAGGAACGCCTGCTGGCGCTGCCGAGCTGACGATGAACACACACCCCCCCTTTTCACTCGCGACCGTTTTGCGCGTTCGCGAGCTGGCCGAAGAGCAGGAAGAGCAGGCCCTGAGCCGGATTCTGCGCGAGCTTGAAAAGCTGCGCACGGCTCTGCGGCGAACGGAAGCCGACCTGCTCGAAACCGCGGTGGTGCGGGAGCAGGTTTTCACCGGCCAAGCACTTCCTGCCATGCACCTCCATGCTTCCTACGGCACCGCGCATGAGCTTCGGGCGAGAAGCGCGTGGCTCCGCAAAGAAATTGCTCATTATGAGAACCTGCGGACCGCGCAGGTCAGCCGCTACGAAGAGGCTTATCGCAAGCGCGAAGTGCTGCGCTCCCTGCGCGACGAAGCCCGAAGCGCCTGGACCCTGGCGCAGGGAAAAAAGGAGCAGAACGCCGCGGATGAGGCTTTTCTTGCAAGGTGGATGAGAAAGGGATGTGAAGCGTGAGCCGACCCGGCAAGAGTTGCCGGGCAGGCACTCGGCAAGCTTTGCCTAGTGGAGGAAGCGCCAAGGTCGTTTCGCAGCTTAGTCGCCAGTGAAGTTGTTGAAATGATTGAGCTTAAGTATTTTAAGCGTTTGCTCCAGAGGCAGGGAAGTTTGGCTGGCGAGTTGCACAGAAGGATTGCGTGAATATGGTTTCCACAGTAGCGACTCATGCTTCCCCGGTTTCGCCGCAGTCTGGATCGGAAGCGAAATCGTCCGCGGCCGAGCCCGGCTTTCAAACGGCCCTGAGCAGTTCGCTTCAGGCGGCCAGGTCCGGCGAACAAGCGGCATCGACGGCCGCTCCCCGCCCTGATGGGCCGAAGCGACCCTCAAACGAACCCGAACGTGGGCGGCCCGAGAAGAAGGGCGTTGCGGCGGTAAGTACCCCGGCAGGCGAAACGGCCCCCGACGCATCGATGACCGACCCGATCGGCAACACAGCACTGCCGCTTCAGCTCTCGCTGCTGTCCACCCCGGCCAGCGATCCCGCAGTCGTGACGGGTGAGCTGCCAAGTGAGAATGAGGCACTGAACCTTCAGGCGGTCGCGCCCGCATCGGCGCAAGCAGGAAAGCCGGTCACGCCGGTGCTGACAGCACAAGCGGCCGGTCCCGGTTCACTGTTACCGGCAAAAAGCACGCTCATGGGCGGATCGGAAGCACAGGGTCTAGCGACTCCGCTCGATCAAAAAGCGGCAACCCGGCCGGCGAGCGGAAAGGCGACGCCTGAGGTTACCCCGCAGGGCCGGGATGCCAGCGATCAGGCTGCTGCCGGGGCGAACGGGCCAGCATTGGGCGTCAGGCCTTTGGCCGCGAACACCGGCCACGCCCCGGCGCATGCGGCGGCAGCAATGGTGGCTCCAGTCCCTGCTTCGCTTGCGTCGAATGCAGGCCAGACGGCTCTCCCAGTCCCGAGCTTATCTGCAGGTATGCCCGCCAATGTGCCGACAGGCAGCACCGGCGAGTCAAATTCCCAGGCCGGCAGTGAAGGCTCGCAGGGCGGGCCGAAAACTGGAAAGAACCAGGACTCCGCCACAGCTTCCGGCTCCGGCCTTTCATTCAGCCCTGCCGTCACAGCCGATGCTCCTCCGATCGTTCATGCAACTTTGGCAGGCGTGGAAAGCGCGAGTCCTGTCGTGAATCAATCCATGGCGCCGACGACTTCGCAGCCGGTTGCTTCGGGATCCGAATCGGGCGGTCGCGGCACGGACGCATCCGCCGCTCCGGGTGCAAGCTCCATTGCGGAGCCGCAACCGATCAATACCGCGCGCGTTCTCCAAAGCATGAGCGGCACTGAAATGCGGGTCGGCATTCACTCGCAGGAGTTCGGCTCGATCTCCATCGCAACCTCGGTCTCGCCGAGCGGCGTCGCTGCGCAGATCGCGCTCGATCATGGGGCGTTGAGCCGGGTGCTGGCAACGCACCTGCCGGCCATCGAGGACAAACTCGGCAGCGCTCTCGGTGTGTCCGCACGGGTGGAGGTGCGGGATGGAGGGGCGCAAACCTCGCAGGGGAGCGACGGCCGTGCGGGCGGCCAGTCCGAGGGAAGCGGTTCGCAGCGGGGCACGCAGAGCGATTCAGCTGCAGGGTACGCGCCGCAGCGTTCAGCGGAAGCGGCTTACCTGATCGCTGCCCCTGAAGGAGCGATGTCGCAGGCAGGAGACGGTGGGCGCTTGAGTGTTCAGGCCTGACCGCTCAGGGGAGTGCTCGCGCTCCTAGGCGCGCTGAGTTTTGAACGAATGCAACGTTGAGAAGCAAGAAGGAGAACCGGGATGACAGTAGGAACAGCAGGGCTCGCACAAACGGCAGCGCCGTTTTTCGGTGCGGTGCAAAGCAAAGCGAAGGCGCAGGCCACGACCCCGACGGCTTCAGGCAGCGGCTCGGGTACTGGCGATAACAGCCTTTCAACAAACAACCTGGGCTCCACGTTTCTGAGCCTGCTGGTGCAGGAGCTGCAGAACCAGGATCCGACCCAGCCCATGGATCCGACGCAAGAGGTCGGCCAGCTGATCTCGCTGAACCAGTTGAACCAGCTGATCGGCATCAACCAGGACCTCACACCGAGCACGACGCCCGCGACGGGTTCCGGATCGGGAACAAAACCGGAAGCTTTGCAGCCCGCCGCTTTCAGTGCTGCCCAGGCCGCTGCCCAAACCGCAGGCACGGCCGCCGGGCTTACGCCGGGTACATCTGCTTCGGCGTCGACCGATTCAATCACCGCCGCGCTCGCGGCTCAGGGCGTGGGCCCTGCCGCGGCGACCGCGAACAACGCCGCTCCTCTCGATCTCGGCAAACTCAACACACTTTTTGGAGGCAAGTAAATGTCTTTTTTCTCCGTTCCTTTGTCCGGTTTGAATGCCAGCCAGAGCGCGCTTCAATCGATCTCCAACAATCTCGCCAACACCAACACCGATGGCTACAAGGATCAGAACGTCACCTTCAGCGACGTGTTTTCACAGTCCGGCGTGACCAATGGCGCACTGGATCCGTTGCAGACCGGCCAGGGCGTCAACACGGCGTCGACCACGGTCAATTTCTCCGACGGCAATACTTCGGCCACCGGCGTGGACTCAAACATGGCTCTGAGCGGCGATGGATTTTTTGTGGTGAAACAGCCGAACGGCAATATCGCTTACTCGCGCGCGGGTGACTTCACGGTCAACAACAGCGGACAGATCGTCGCCCCCGACGGTTCCCTGGTTTTGGGCTACCCGTCGCAGGGCGGCGTCGTGAATACTTCGGCTGCTCTCCAGCCGTTGCAGGTGGGGACGGGGGCCGTTTCTCCCGCGAAAGCGACGACGAGCTTCGCGGCGAACGCCAATCTCAATGCAGAAGCCGCAACGGGCGCGAAGGCAAGTTCCACCATCAATATGTTCGATTCCCTGGGCTCACAGCACACGCTGACCGCGACTTACACCAAGACTGGCGTAAACCAGTGGAGTTATTCGGTCACCATCCCCGGAGCAGATGTGGGTTCAGCGACCCCTGTTTCCCTGGGCAGCGGCACCCTCTACTTCGACAATACGGGCAAGCTGGTCACCGGCAGCGGTGCGAATCAGACCCCGAATCCCATCACTCTTGCCCCGATCACCGGTTTGCAGGACGGCGCGGCCACGTCCAACATCAGCTGGAATCTCACGGATACAAGCGGCAGTCCCACCATCACGCAGGCAGCCCTGGACAGCGGCACAACGAGCGTGGTCCAGAACGGAAGCGGGGCCGGGAAGCTGGTCGGCTACACCGTCCTGGCAGATGGAACGGTGCAGGGCAAATTTTCGAACGGGACCGCGGCCATCGGCCAGGTCGCTGTCGCTACCGTGACCAACACGCAGGGTCTCCAGCAGATCGGCAACAACCTGTTTGCGGCGACGGCAGGCTCCGGGGCGGCGCAGGTCGGGATCGCAGGCACGGGTGGCCGCGGCACCATCAAGGGCGGTTCGGTCGAGGGCTCAAACGTGAACATCGCGGGCGAGTTTTCAAAGATGATCGTGGCGCAGCAGTCTTACCAGGCCAATGCCAAGGTGGTTACAACCTTCAACCAGGTGGAGCAGGCCACGCTCAGTATGCTGCAGGGCTAGCCTCTTCTCCAACAGTCATCGAGAGATGAGCTTCGTATGAGATGAGCCATGGGGCGCGATGCAGCCATCCTGCATCGCGCTTACCTGGCCTCATCCGGATTCCCTTGAAAGCTCCCCGGCTCTCATCGGCTTCTCATGCCGAGCGGCGGCAAAGCTCCATCTGCTTCACAGTGTGCGCTCACATACGGTCGTGAGCGCGGCATCGGCATCGCCTGCGCCCTGCTAGTGGATGTTTGTGCGAATTTTTTGTATCCGTTGGCGCTCAGATTCGGCTTTTCGACAGCTCCCGTAAGCACACTCCAGCCTTTCGTAACGTGATCTCCTCCCGACGAGGTTCTTTGGCCTCAGGCTTGCACTACCTGTGCATGTGAAGCCTGCTCCGTATGCAAGCGGCGCAGGATCGGACAACACAGCCGGGAGATTTCATGAGCACCGCACTTCAAATGACAGAGATTGACAGTGGGGGGCCGGGTGCCCTTGCCATGCCGCCGGCGCGCCGCCCGGTCGAAGCCCTTCCGTGGCTGCCCTGCACCATGGCCCTGGACGTGCCCATCCTGCACTTCACCGTTCGCTCCCTGCTCGACCTGCTGCCCGGAGCGATTCTGGAAACGAGCTGCCACCAGAGCATGGACATTCCCCTTCGTGTCAACGGCCTCCTGATGGCCTGGACCGAATTCGAGGTCGTAGGCGAGCGCCTGGCGGCGCGGATCACGGATCTCGCATGAGTGTATTTACACAGACTGCCCCGAACTGGATGGAGCGATTCGGCATTCGCAAGCGCCCGATCACTGCCGGCCATGCCGCTCCTGCATCTCCGGCCGGACTGGCGCAAGTGCTGGTTGGCGTCTGGCGGGGACTGCTTTCCCTCCAGGCCGCCCGCACCTCCACGCGGCGGCTTCGGCTTGTGGAGAAAATTTCCCTGGGCGACAAGCACTTCGTTGCCCTGCTGGAAATCGACGGGGTCTCCTTCCTCGCGAGCAGCGGCGGCAGCGGCGCATTGACGCTAACGGCCGCGCACGACCTGCAGGCGAATGCAGACGGGCGCGCTGACCTGGCGGCTTTTCAAAACCGACACCAGGCTCCCGTCGGGACGGAAAGCACGACGCCGTCCTTTCCGTCCGGGGACTGGGACGGCGACGGTGGACAAGCCGTGACCGGGAACAGTGCCGAGCCCTATCTCGATCGAGCAGGGTTTGGCGCGGCAGCTTTCGCCGCGAAAGCCTCCAAGCCACAGTCTCGCGCCAAAGCGGTGCACTCCGCAGGAAAATCCGCTGCGAAGCTCGCGAGTAAAAACGGAGCTTCCGCACACGCCGGTCAGCCGCCGCAGCTCTCAAAGCTGATCGCTGCCACGCCCGAGCCGGTCAAAGGAGAGAAAGTTCGCGCTCAAGCGCAGCCGTTGTCAAAGCAGGTTCGGGCGGCCAATGCAGCCTCGGCGCTTAAGCCGGCGAAGGCAGCCTCCTCCGCTCCGAAGCTCGACACAGCCGTCGAGAAAGCACCACGGACACGTCCCGCAGTCAAAGCCGCGAAGCCCGCAAGCCGTTCCACAACCGCGCCGATTGCCACGGCTGCTTCGAAAACCCGGCGCATGGAGCGCCTCGTCTCTCCCGTCCCTACGGTCGGCTCCCGCACGGCCGGCGCCTCCGATTGGGCCGCCCTCAGCACGCCGCCGCTGACCGCCCCCCCTATTCCCGCGAGACAGGAGGACCCCGAACAGGGGCAGGGCATCAACGCCGCCAATCGCTTCGCGGCATTGCTGGAACTGCGCATGCTGGCGTCAGAGGTTTTTGCCGAGATCGACTCGAAGCAGCCGGTTGCGAACACACCCCAGCTTCCGGCGAGCGAGCCGCCGGCCCCGCGCGCACGCAGGACCGAAAGCCCGATCAGCACCGGCTTTCATCGGCTCCGTAGACGGCTGGGCGGACTGGCCTGCCTCGGGTTTGTGTTCTTCGCGGCCCACGGCACGCTTCACGCGCAATCGCTTCCCGCTCCACACGCCCTGGCGACTCTCCAGTTGCCCGGGGCAGCGCCCACACTCGGCTACGCGACGGCCGCGACCACCAGCCTTCTCGCCGTACTGCCGTCCTCGGGGGCCGGCGACATCCACATCACCGGCCTGGGCGGCTCGTCGGCTTCGTGGTCCATCGTGGTTCTGCTCACGATCCTTACGCTGATCCCGGCGCTGCTGATGTGCGTCACCCCGTTCGCGCGGCTGCTGATCGTGTTTCACTTTCTGCGACAAGCGCTGGGGCTGCAGACCACACCCTCCAACCAGACGCTGATCGGGCTTTCGCTCATCATGACCTTTTTCCTGATGCAGCCGGTCGGCGAGGTGATCTACCGCGACGCGATCCTCCCGGCGCAGGCCGGCAAGCTTACCCCGCTCGATGCAGTCGTGCGCGCCGGCGACCCGCTGCGCCACTTCATGGCGCGCTTCGTTCGCGAAAAGGATGCTGAGCTGTTTCTTGAAATCGCAAAGGAGCCGCGCCCGCGCACCGTGGACGATCTGTCCTTCCGCGTGCTGCTGCCCTCGTACATCCTGTCGGAGCTCAAGGCCGGTTTTCAGATCGGCACGGTTCTGTTTTTGCCTTTTCTTATCGTCGACATGGTCGTCGCCTCCATCACCACCTCGGTCGGCATGATGCAGCTGCCGCCGGTTGTGATCTCGACCCCGCTCAAGCTGCTGCTGTTTCTGATGGTGGACGGCTGGCACCTGCTGATCGGCGCGCTGATGCGGAGCTTCTCCTGATGAGCACCGTATGGGCGTAGACGCCGTCATCGCGCTGGGGCGCGGCATGCTCACCGAAGTGATGCTGCTGGTCGGGCCCATCCTGCTGGTCGCCATCGCGGTCAGCCTCCTCGTCAATATCGTGCAGGTGCTCACCTCGCTGCAGGACCAGACGCTGTCGTCGGTGCCGCGCCTGGTCGCGACCGGTGCCGCCATTTTCTTCCTGATGCCCTGGATGTGGCGCCAGCTGGCGGCCTACACGGTGCGATTGCTGGGCGACTTCCACAAGGTGCTGCAATGATCGACATTCCTTTCTTTCAGATCATCAGCGGCTTCCTGTTTATCAGCGTGCGCTTGTCGGGGCTGATGCTGTTTGCGCCGTTTTTCGGCAGCGGCGCCATCCCGCCGCGGGTCAAGGCGGGGCTCGTGGTGGCGCTTTCGGTCGCGCTTTATCCCCTGGTGGCACCGCACTTTCCGCGCACTTCGCTCGACGCGTGGCCGCTGATCGTTTTCAGCGAGCTGCTGGTCGGTGCGGCCATCGGCATCGCGACCTCGCTTGTATTCGACGCGGTGCAGATGGCCGGGCACTTTGTCAGCGTCCAGATGGGCTACTCGCTGGTCACGATTCTTGACCCACAAACGCAGGCGGAATCGACCGTGATGGCGAGCTTCTACCAGGCCATCGCCATGCTCATCTTTCTGCGTCTCGATGTGCACCTCTGGATCCTGCGGGCGATCGCGGCAAGCTTTGGGTACCTGCCGCCCGGCTCCGCCCACCTCAGTTCCGCTTTTGTACGCACCGCTCTTTCAGCGGGCGCTTCGGTCTTCGCGGTGGGGCTGCAGCTGGCCGCGCCCGTGCTGTCGGCCACGTTTCTGGCCGACCTGGTACTGGGCCTGCTGGGCAAGGCTTCGCCGCAGCTGCCGGTGATGCTGCTGGGCCCGGCGATCAAGAGTCTGCTGGGACTGTCGGTGCTCATCACCACGCTCAAGTACTGGCCCGATATGTTTCGCGGCTACTTTCTATCCTCCGTGCAGCTGGGGGAGCGGCTGCTGCACTTAGCTGTGTAACGCGCACAATCCGCCATGGCCGACGACAACAAAACAGAACGAGCCACACCCGAACGACGCCGCAAAGCGCGGGCGCAGGGCACGATCGCGCGTTCCCGCGAGCTGCCGAACCTGCTCGCCATCGTGGGCGTGATGGGCGCCTGCATGCTGCTGGCGCCGGGGGCGGCCAGCCACTGGACCGGCTTTTACCGCGAGTTGCTCGACGCCGCGGCCCGCGAAAGCATCGAGCCGAATGGGCCCGTCATTTTCTGGTCCGCGGTCGAAGTGATGCGCTGGGTTTTCCCGGTGATCGGCGCAGGCATGCTGCTGGTGCTCGCGGCGCAGCTGGCCCAGGGCGGCTTTTCGATCGCACCCGCAGCGCTCGCGATCAAACCCGAGCGCATGAATCCCGCTTCCCGGCTGGGTCAGATCTTTTCAATCACCGGCGTCAACAACCTGCTCAAGTCGCTGCTGCCGTTCGGGGCGATCGCGTTGGTCGGCGCGCTTACACTGCGAGCGAATTGGGGCGCGATCATTCATGCCTCCAGCGATACGCCGCGCTCGTTCGCGAGCCTGCTGGGCTCGGTTGCACTGTCGATCGGCTGGAAGTGCGGACTCGTGCTGCTCGTCTGGTCGGGCGTCGACTACCTGTTCACCTGGTTCAAGATGGAAGGCGACCTGAAGATGTCGAAGCAGGACGTCAAGGACGAGATGAAGCAGACCGACGGCAACCCGGCCATCAAGGCCCGGGTGCGCCGGGTGCAGCGGCAGATGCGACGCCGCCACGCGCTCAAAGCCGCGGCTACCGCCACCGTCGTCGTGACCAATCCGACCCACTATGCCGTCGCCCTGCGCTATGAGCCGTCGATGCCCGCGCCGATCGTGGTCGCCAAGGGGCTTGACCTGCTCGCCCAGCAGATCAAGGAGCTTGCGACCGAACACGGCATCCCGCTGATGGAAAATCGTCCGCTCGCGCAATCGCTGTACAAGAGCGTCGAAGTCGGCGATTCGATCCCCGCGGCGCTGTACCAGGCCGTCGCCGACATCCTGGTCGCCGTGTTTCGCGCCCAGGCCGAAGTCCGCGCGCAGGAGACCGCCCGCCGCACCCGCAACGCCTCAGGAGAACCGATCCGCCCATGAGCCCTTCGCCCGCCAAACCTTCCGCTCCCGGCAAGCCTCTGCTCCAGGCGCTTCGCGCGTCCGGCGACTGGGTCGTTCCCATCGCTGCCGTCGCGATGCTGTTCGTGATGCTGGTGCCGCTGCCGAGCTTCGTGCTCGACCTGCTGCTCACCATCTCCATTACGGCCTCCGTGCTGGTGCTGCTCACCGCGATCCAGATCCTCAAGCCGGTGCAGTTTTCCGTCTTTCCCAGCCTGTTGCTGCTGCTCACGCTGATGCGGCTGTCGCTCGATCTCGCGAGTACGCGACGCATCCTGCTCCATGGCTCGGACGGCCCTTCGGCTGCCGGTCATGTGATCGAGGCCTTTGGGCAGTTTGTCGTCGGCGGCAACTATATTGTGGGGTTCGTACTTTTTCTGGCGTTGACCGCGATTCAGTACCTGGTCATCAGCCACGGCGCGGTGCGGACGGCCGAGGTCACGGCGCGGTTCACCCTTGACGCCATGCCGGGCAAGCAGATGGCCATCGACGCCGACCTGAACGCCGGGGTCATCAACGAGCAGCAGGCCCGCAAACGGCGCGAAGCGGTGTCGCGCGAGGCCGAGTTCTGCGGCGCGATGGACGGCGCGGCCCGCTTCTCGCAGCGCGACTCGCTCGCCACCATCATGATCATGGCGATCAACATCATCGCCGGCTTCCTGATCGGGGTCTTTCAGCAGGGCATCCCGTTCGCCGAAGCGCTGAAGACCTACACCATCCTGACTGTCGGCGATGGGCTGGTCGCCATTCTGCCGTCGCTGCTGGTGTCGGTCGCGGGCGGTATCGTGGTCACGCGCGCGGCCTCCAAGGATTCACTCGGCGTCAATGTGAGCCGCCAGATCCTCGGCAGCCCCCGCCTGCTCAAGATCGCCGGCGGCGTGCTGTGCGCGCTGGGGCTGATCCCGGGCCTGCCGAAAATTGCGTTTTTCACGCTTGGCGGCGGCCTGTTTTACGCGGCCACCCGCATGAAGGAACCCGTGCTCGACGATGCCGATGACGCCGCGCCCGCGCAGGCGCAGCTCGGCAAGGGCGCACCCGGATCGCCGGCCATTGACCCCATGGATGCCGTCCTCAAGCTGGATGAGCTGATGCTGGAGGTCGGAGCCGGGCTGGTCCCTATGGTCGACGCCAAGCAGGGCGGCCAGCTGCTGACCCGCATCAAGGCGCTGCGCAAGAGCCTCGCCCAGCAACTCGGCTTTCTGGTGCCGTCCATCCACATCACCGATAATCTTTCGCTCAAAAGCGGCGAATACGTCGTTCATCTGCGCGGGGTCGAGATCGCGCGCGCCGAGCTCAAGCGCGGCCACATGCTCGCCATTGCCAGCGACCCCAATGCGCCGCCGCTGCCCGGCATCGACACGCGCGAGCCCGCGTTCGACATGGCCGCCAAGTGGATCGCGCCTGAGCTCCAGGCCCAGGCTATCGCCGCCGGCTACGCAGTCGTCGATACCACGTCCGCCCTCGCCGCGCACCTGGCCGAGATCATCAAGCGCAATGCCTATGAGCTGCTGACCCGTGCTGAAACCAAGCGCCTCATCGACCGGCTCAACGATTCTCACCCAAAGCTCATTGATGAGCTCATTCCTAAGTTAATGAGCCTGGGCGAAGTCCAGAAGGTCCTGCAGCAGCTCCTGCGGGAAGGGGTTTCGATCCGCGACCTGGGCTCCATCCTGGAAGCGCTGGTTGATACGGCGACCACCAACAAAAATCCCATTGCGCTGGTGGAAGCTTCGCGCCACGCCATTGGACGCTCGCTGATCCGGCCCCTGCTTGACGATCAAGGCGCCCTGAAAGTCGTGACTCTCGACGCCGCGATCGAGGAAGAATGCATGCGCGCGGCGAACGGCGGAGGCTTGCAGGTGACGAGCGGTGCCTTACAGGTGAGTGTGGCCCGCAAAGTGCTGGATAGTCTGCGTGGGACGTTCGGAGAGACGATCGGTGACGCACCGCCGGTCCTTTTATGTGCTTCGCCGGGGCGCTTTTATCTCCGTCGACTCATGGAACCGTTTCTTCCCAGGCTGGTCGTGATCGCGCCTACTGAGATTCCGCCGATGACCGCCGTGCAATCCATTGGCGTGGTTCGCTAGCACAAAGCAGGTTCACGAGATGAGAAAGGTATGAGGGCATTGATGGAAGCACATACAGCATATCGATCGGCGGCCGGCGAAGACGTTGTCCTGCTGGAACGCAACCAGCTCATCCTGGACGAGCTGCCGCAGGTGTACTTTATCGCTTCGCGCATCCTGGAACGTCTGCCGGCCAGCGTGCAACTTGAGGATCTGGTCAACGCCGGCGTCCTGGGCCTGCTCGAGGCCTACCAGAACTTCGACAACAGCCGCAACGCGCAGTTTAAAACCTTCGCCCGTTTCCGGATCCGGGGCGCGATCCTCGACAGCCTGCGCACGCTGGACTGGGGTTCGCGCGGTATGCGCAGAAAGGCGCGCGAAATCTCCGACACACGTACTCGTCTCGAAGGCACCCTCGGTCGCACACCCGGCAAGGATGAGATCGCAGACGAGATGAAGATCTCCCTCGATCAGCTCGAAACGGCGATGACGCAGATCGACAGTCTGCAGATTGTCGGGCAGCAAACAACGGTCATGGGCGACAACGGCGAGATGCAGGACCTGATTGAATCCGCTCCCAGCCATGACGAGAATCCGTTCGAGCTGTGCCTGAAAGGGGAGCAGAAAGAGGCACTCACCAGGGCCATCACCGGGCTCAGTGAGCGTGAACAGCTCATCCTGTCGCTCTACTACCGCGAAGAGCTGACGATGAAGGAGGTCGCCGAAGTCATCGGGATCGCTTTGTCGCGTGTGTCGCAGATCCACAACGTGGCGATCGGCAAGCTTCGCGTGGCACTCCATGCCATGGGTGGTCGCGCCGGGCATCTTCCCCGGAAAGCCTCACCGGTCGGTATGGCCTATGCCGCAGGGGTGCACTAGACCATGACCGGGGACACGCAAAAGGATGAAGTTCGCCAGGAGCGCAACATACAGCCCTGCAACTTCCGCTCGGCCGGACGGCTCTCGAATGAAAGTGCGCGCGCTCTCAAGACCCTGCATGAGTCTCTCGCGCGCAACCTGATGAACACGCTGGATGTGTATCTGGGTACGGCGCTTGAAGTGAAGCTGCAATCGCTGGACCAGTTTTCGATGGAAGACTTCCGTGCAAACCTGCTGCCGACAGGTTACGTGCTGCCGTGCGCGCTCACGCCCGCCTCGCACACGCTGCTGCTTGAGGTGGAATCGAACCTTCTTTACACCATGATCGACCTGCTGCTCGGAGGTCTCGGTGCCACCACGGAAGAGTCGCGCGAACTCACCGAGATTGATGAAGAGATTGTGAAGGGAATCGCCCTGCTCGTCGCCGGGCAGGTGGAGAAAGCCTGGCAGCCCATCGGGGTGACGGTGACGCCCGGGGCCGCGCTGAAGCAATCCATGGTGCACAAGCTGTTTCCTCCGACCGAGAAGGTGCTGCTGGTACGTTTTGAGATCGGGCTTGCCGGTATTTCCGGGGCCATGCACATCGCTTTTCCCGCGTCCATCGGCGGCCACCTGGTCCGCAACATCAAGGCCGACCCAAACACCGCTCGCGGACCGGTCCGCTACCTGCCGCGCCTTCCGCTGGAAGAGCGCATTCTTGACTGCAAATTCACCTTGTCCGGCTGCCTGCCGGAGATGCGGGTGCCCGTGCGCGAGCTGGCGGCCCTTGCCGTCGGTGCGGTGTTTCGCCTGGGTGCCCCGGTGGAGGCGTCGGGCCGCCTGGCGCTGGAAGACAAGGATTTTTTTGAAGCCGTGCCTGTGCGCAGCGGCCGGAGCAAGGCCGTGGAACTGGTCGCGTCCTTGCCACCGGAAAATTGGGCCCACGATTGAAGTCGTAAAGACCGCGGAACACCCCGGCAATCGCAAGACTCGGAGAAACCATGGAGAAGAAAAAAGCGATGGATGGCTACACGCAATTTGCCGGGATGCTCGCACCGTTGTTGAGCGAACAGCTGCGCACCGCCGGCACCTTGTCCGGCGAACTCACCCCGGAAACACGAACGGTTCCAGACCCGGGAAGTGAGTCGAGCGAGGAAGCGACGGAAGGTTCCGCACCGGCTCCCGAAGAAAAGGTAGCAATCACCCTTCGCTTCGAAGGTGCCCTGACCGGCGAGTGCTGCCTGGTGGTCAGCGCACCCGATGCACGGGTCCTCGCGGGCGAAGGCGGGGAGCCGGGCTCCGTTCTGCGCAGTGCGCTCGTCGCGGTCATTGAACCCTTTGCCGCCGCACTGTTCGCGCACTACGGCAGCGTGCACATTTACGTGCAGGACGATGCGGGCATCCCCGAAGGTTCAGTCGTGATGGTCCGATTGTCCGGCACCACTGTTGAGGGCGCTCCGGTTTTCATCACGCTACATGCCGACGGCGAGCTGCAGCGTGGACTGCCGCGGCTGGCACGCGTCGCTGCCGCGGCGGAGGCTTCAGGCATCACTCACGGCAATCTCGGCCTCGTCATGGACGTCGAGCTGAATGTCACGCTCCGTTTCGGGCAGCGCCAGCTTTCTCTTCGCGAGGTCATGGACCTGTCGAGCGGCTCAGTGGTCGAGCTTGATCGCGAAGTCGACGAGCCGGTGGAGCTCATCCTGGATGGACGGGTCATCGCTCGCGGCGAGGCTGTCATTGTGGACGGCAACTACGGCGTGCGTGTGACCGAAGTCCTGCAGCCCATGGTGATCTGACCATGCGGGACGCTCATCTGAAAACACGCTTGAAGCGCAGGATCGGCGGTTGGGTGAGCGGCTTTCTCGGGCTCCGAACCTTTCCGTGTGGCGGCCCCGGCTGCCGTCGTTTCACCATCGCACACCACTGGCTTCGTCGCGACGGCATCTTTCTGCAAGAGCGGTGGTTGTGCAGCCCTTTGTGCTTTGAAGGCGCTTTGGCGGCCATGCTCGAAGCCTCCGGCCCTGGTCGGCGCTTCACCATGCCCCGCCTGCCGAGGATGCCGTTTCGCCTCATTCTGCTCCAGCGCGAGCTGCTGTCCGAGGTTGAACTTCAGTTCGCGCTCGAGTGGAGCGAGGACACCGGCAAACCAGTCGGGGACGTGCTGATCGAGCTCGGCTTTGTCACCACCGAACAGGTCGCCTCCGCCCGAGCCGCTGAAAATGGCTGCGCCTTCTACGCATTGCCCCCGGCAGCGCTTGCCCCGGCACTGCGGCTCCCGCTTTCCTTGTCCCGCGCCTGCGATGCGGCTGCTGTGCACGCCACCTCCGCCCGCATCATGCTCGGCTTTACCGATCGCGTGGATCGCGGCCTGGCGCACATGATGGAACAGGTCACAGGCCAACGTGTCGAGTGCTGCTTCATTACGCGCGAGCACCTTAAGCGCCAGCTTGCGCTCGACGCAACCTCCTCGCCCGCCTGCTCAACACCCTTGAACCCGGTCAGCCGTGTCACGGCCACAGCGCAGCTCGGCGAGCAGGCACTGCGGAGCGCGGCTGAAGCCGTGAGCGTGGGCCGCGCGGGCCGGCGCCTGTGGGTGCGTATGACCAGCGGCGACGGTCGCGCTGTTGATTCCGTATTCGAGCTTTCCGAAGAGCCTGTCTCGCCCGCGATTCCCCTTTCGGGACACATGCGTACGCGACCGCAGAAAAAAACACGGATGCTCTAGAATCCATGGCCGGAGATGCCGATAGGAGAGCCAACGCAATGCAGGCGAACCTTTCCAATCCGACCTTTCGTAGCAGCACGACGCCTCACCCTATGCTTCTGGAGTCGAAGCGTGTGGAGCTTCCCGCGAACGAGAGCATGTTCCCTTCCGTACCCACGCTGCTCGCGACCCGTCTGCAACTGCAACTTCTTCTCAGCGAGCGCTCCATCGACCTCCGCACCGCATCGGGCATTATCCTGAACGATGTGGGCGCGACCCTCGAGATTTTTCGGCGCGCGGGCGAGGAAGGTGCCGGGGAAGGCTTTCTCGGGGACACCTCCTCCGTCGCACTCCGGCTCGAGGACTGCCTCGCCGCACTCGGCACCGACATCTGGATGGAGGCCGTGTGCGCCCATGCCGTGGAGCGGATTGCCGTCCATGGCGGGCAGCTGTCCCGGCTCCTGGCTTTCTGGGAGCATAGCCGTGTGCTGGCCTATAGCTGTTCCGTGGTTGCCGAACACACCGAAGGGATGTGTCCGGAAGAAGCCTACCTTGTCGGCCTGCTGCACGAAACAGCCCAGCTGCCGGAGCTGCTGGGCTGGGATCCACGTGTCCATGGTGCCCCCCGGCTAGGGCTGCAAGGACCGGCTCTAGGCGCTCACTGGCATCTGCCGACCTATCTCCATGCCGTCGTGGCCGGCTCCTCGGCCATGCCGTCGCACTGGCGCCACCTACTCCAAAGCGCGCACGCCTGGTCGCGCGGGGAACAGTGCCTGCTCAGCTACACCGCCTGACCGCATCACTCGTTCGATCCGGCGGAGAGGATCGCTGAATGGAAGCGCACCGGCAAACCTCAGCAAGGCGACCGGTATGGATCGCGGGGTGAATCGTCCACGCTTTTGTTCGGGTATCGCCCTGCAGCGGCCGGTATGAGCACTTTTCTCATCCATCGTTTGCCCCTGCCGGTCTGCCGCCCGATCATGCAACGCTTCCATCCGCTTTCCTAAGACATTTCTCACCGTTCTCACCGCAGTCTCACCGAACCAGCCGCTTTCGTTCCCTGCAGCGGCGCATGTGAGGAAAACCCGGCAATTGTTGCCGGGTTGAAGTGGCACTCCCCGTGCACTACACATCGGCGAGGAACACATACCGATGGACAGCGGACTTTACGCGGCCTGCGCCGGCCTGATCGCGCGCACCGACTCGCTTGACGCAATCGCGAACAATCTTGCCAACACCAGCACCACCGGCTTCCGGGCCCGGCAAGGCTCTTTTTCTTCCGTGCTGGCCGAGTCCGGCAAGCACCCGCTCGGGTCGGTCCTGAACCAGGTCGCGAACAACTACGGCGTACTCGGCTCAACGCGCATGGACGCCGCCCAGGGCTCGCTGACCGCCACCGGCAACACCATGGATTTCGCCATCCAGGGGTCAGGCTACTTCGCCGTGCAGACCGCAAGCGGCACGCAGTACACCCGCAACGGAGCCTTCCGCGTTTCGCCGCAAGGGCAGCTCATCACGCAAACCGGCGAGGCCGTTCTCGGCCAGACCGGCGTCGTTCGACTGCTGCCGGGCCAGGTCTCCGTCAGCCCCGACGGCACCATCTCCTCAAACGGTGCCGTCGCCGGACGCTTGAAGATCGTCGAGTTCGCTCCCGGTACCGAACTGCAGGGTGCCGGAAACAACTTCTATACAGCCCCAGCCACAAGCGTACAGGCGGCCGCGAACTCCTCCGTGCAGCAGGGCATGCTCGAAAACTCCAACGTCAATCCCGTCACCGGCGTCGTGGCGCTCATCGATGCCCAGCGCTCTGCCGAAACCATGCGCCACGCCCTGTCCATGCTCGACGCCGACATGAACAAGACCGCCGCGCAGGATCTGCCTCGCGTCACCAGCTAACCAGTTCGAACCGATCCCAAGGAGTCCCCATGGTCCGTGCCCTTTACACCGCCGCCAGCGGCATGTCCGCTCAACAGATGAACCTCGACGCGATCGCGAACAATCTCGCCAACTCCAGCACCGCCGGCTTTCAGCAGCGCCGCGTGCAGTTCGCCGATCTGCTTTATCAGAACGAGATTTCTCCCGGCTCCGCCGCCTCCCAACAGACCACGGTCGCGGCCGGCCTGCAGGTCGGGCTCGGCTCGCGTCCCACCTCCACCGAGATCCTGCAAACCCAGGGCAATATCTCGCAAACCGGCAACCAGTTCGACCTCGCCATCTCCGGGCAGGGCTTCTTCCAGATTCTTCTGCCGAACGGCCAGACCGGTTACACGCGTTCGGGCTCCTTCCAGCTCGATGCACAAGGCAACCTTGTCACGCCAAACGGCAACCCTGTGCAGCCCGGCATCACGGTCCCGCCCGATGCCACCGCCGTCACCGTCGGCGCGGACGGCACTGTTTCCGTCACCCAGCCCGGCCAGACGCAGTCCCAGCAGGTCGGCTCCATCCAGCTCGCCTTGTTTGTCAACCCGGGCGGTCTCAACAGCGCCGGCAACAATATCTACCTCCAGACCACCGCTTCGGGCGACCCCATCGTCGGCACTCCGGGCGGTGCCGAGGGCATTGGCTCCCTCCAGCAGGGCATGCTCGAGCAATCGAACGTCAGCGTCGTCGACCAGTTCGTGCAGATGATCGTCGCCCAGCGCTCCTACGAGTCGAACTCGCGCGTCGTCAAGGCCTCTGACGAGATGATGCAGCAGATCAACCAGCTTTCCCAATAGCGCATGCCGGACGGCGTGAGCCGCGGAAAGGATCGAACCCCATGAAACACCTGCTCTTGCTGTTCTTGATCGGCACGGCCACCCTGCCCGCGCTCGCGCTCGCGCCGGACCGGCCGCAGGCCTATCCGCTCGATCCCGAAGCCGCGACCCGTGCCGTCCTTGCCGCCCATCCCGAGCTGGCCGGCGACTCCATGGAACTTGCCACGCGCATCCTCCTGCGAGAGCCTGCCCCCTTGCTCCAGGCCGGTTCCCTTGAGCGCGCGGGCGAGCAGGGCCGGGTCCGGGTTCGCTGCCAGGCGGAGACCGCCTGCCTGCCTTTCTATGTCCTCGTGCACCTCACGCCCGCCCAGGCTCCGTCTCCTCGGCAAATGCCTGCTTTCTCAGCCGGGAACCCGCCGGTGCTGCGCTCCGGCGACCGCACCTCCATGGTGATCGACAGCGGCCTGCTGCATCTGCGCCTGCCCGTTACCTGCCTTCAGTCCGGCGCTGCCGGCTCCAGCATCCGCGTCATGGGGCCGGCTCGCGGCAAAGTCTACGAGGCCGCCGTCATCGACCGCACCACCGTGCGAGGCAATCTATGATGCCCAACATCGCCCCTGGTCTTCGGGCTGCCTTGCTGCTGTGCTGCGGCATGATCGCTCTCCCTTACACAGGCCATGCCGCCGAAATCACGGACCTGCTGCCCAAAAAGCTGCAACCCAAACAGCCCGACCCGGCACAGCTCCGCGCCGACTACATCACGCGCCTGCAACTGCAAAACATGCCTGCCCCCGACGCACGCACCGTCGGCAGCCTTTGGGCGCCGGGTGCCATGCTGTCCGACCTTTCGACCGATTACAAGGCTCATAACCTGAACGACACGGTTGTCGTGCAGGTTTCCGTCCAGACTACCGCGGCGCAAAGCGGCAACGTCAACAGCCAGCGCCAGTTCGCGACCACCTCCGGCATCTCCGGGCTTGTCGGCGGCATAGCGACCCACGGTACCAACCCGCTGCTTAACGCCCAAAGCAACACCACCCTCAAGGGGCAAGGGCAAACCGCTTCGAACACCACCTTTGTGACCAGTCTTACCGGGCAGGTCATCGCCGTGCTGCCCAATGGCAACCTTGTGGTCGAAGCCGAGCGGCAGATTTTTATGAACAACCAGCATGAAAACCTGGTGGTTCGCGGCGTTGCCCGCCCCGGCGACATCTCGTCTGCCAACAGCATCGCCTCTACCGCCCTTTCCAATCTCGAGATCGAGATGAAAGGCAAGGGCATCATCTCCGACAGCGTCCGGTCCCCCAACCCTCTGACCCGAGCCGTTCTCTGGCTTTTCGGTTTCTAACACCATGAAACGACTCCCCATCAAAAACTTCGCCGCCCAGGCCCTTTCAGCGTGCCTGCTTCTCGGCGGCCTGCCCGCGCAAGCCGCCGTTCCCAACCGCACTGTTCTGCTACGCGACATCACGGACGTCGAAGGAGTCCGCGATAATCAACTGGTCGGCTATGGCCTGGTCGCGGGTCTTCGCGGCACCGGCGACCGGCAGCAGACATTTTTCACCGTCCAGACACTCGCCAATACGCTGCTCCGTATGGGCGTCCAGATCAACCCGGCGCAGGTCGTGGTCAAAAATGTCGCGGCGGTTTTTGTCACAGCCACCCTGCCGGCGTTTGCAAGCCCCGGCATGAAGATCGACCTGACTATCTCCTCGGTCGGCGACGCGAAGAGCCTCGAGGGCGGTGTTCTGCTGCTCACCTCTCTCCGCGGACCCGACGGGCGCGTCTATGCTGAAGCGCAGGGTCCGCTGGTGCTCGGGGGCTACTCCGAAAGCGTGGCCGGCAATGTGCGCTCCGTCAACCTGCCGACCACCGCGCGCATTCCCAATGGAGCCATCATCGAGCGCGGTGCCTCGGTCGACCTGGCCCAGTTCCGTACCGTCTCGCTCCTGCTGCGCAACGACGATTTCACCGCGGCTCGCGATGCCGCGGATGTGATCAACAAAAGCCTCGGTCGTCCCGTCGCCGTCGCCGTCGACAGTCGCCGCATCACGGTCGATGTCGCCTCCGCCGGTGAGCCGTCCGTACCTCTGCTGATTTCGCGCGTGCAAAACCTCTCCATCAATTTTCACGAGCCGGCCAAAGTGATCGTGAACGAGCGTACCGGCACCATTGTTCTGGGCGGCGATGTCAAACTCTCGCCGGTCTCCCTGCTCCACGGCTCCCTCTCGATCGAGGTCGAAACTCATCTTGCCGTTTCGCAGCCCGGCCCCTTGAGCAACGGCACCACCAGCACCGTTCCCGAAACCACACTCGCCGTCAAGGATCAGCCGGCTCAGTCCATTCGCCTCGACAACGGTGCCGACGTGGACGAGCTCATTCGCGGACTGCACGCGATCGGCGCTACCTCCCACGACATCGTGGCCATCCTGCAGGCCATCAAAGCGGCCGGTGGATTGCAAGCTGACCTGGAGGTGATCTAGCGATGAACATCTCGTCGGCAAACGGTTCTTCCGCGGGCAGCCTGGCGACCAACGCACAAACTGAACGCCTGCTTGCGCAGGCCCAAAACGCAGGCGGATCGAAGGAAAAGGAGAAAATCGAGAAAGCCGGCAAGGACTTCGAGTCGATCCTGCTGGGCAGCTGGCTCCAGGGGGCCGAGCAAAGCTTTGCCGCGGCCCCGGGCGGGGACGAGGACGACGAAGACAGCGGCCGCGAACAGTTCATGGGGATGGCGATGCAGCAGCTCGCCGGTACCCTCGCGGCATCCGGCGGCATCGGTCTCGCTCGCATGATCACCAGCCATCTTGAGGCCGCTCAGACCTCCCAATCACTCTCAAATCGGGCGAACGAGGGGCATTTGGAATAAATATGCACCAGGAGCTGTGCAAGTCGGAAAAAACTTTCGTCATGCTCTGAACAGAAATGGGAAGAGTGCCGATATGGGAATCGTTCGGACAAGGAGCCATGATGCGAATCGATACCCTGGCAGCACAAGCCGTGACATCCGTAGGAGCGGAAACCGGAACAGCAGCGAAGTCGGCCGCTGGGAACGGCGGCACCCACCAGTCGGCGATGCCGATGGATACTGCCTCTCTTTCATCCATCGTTTCGCCCGTACCTGCGCTGACGTCCCAGGCACTCGCATCATCCGAGGCCCGGGCCGCGAAGGTGGAAGCCTTGCGTATTGCAGTCACAAGCGCTGAGTACACGGTTGACCCCGCGCTGATTGCGGACGCGATGATCAGTATGGGCGCGTAAAGCATAACTTTGGAGGCGTGCATGGCGATTTTGGCTGAGACCGGGGCGGCGAGGCAGGAGGCACAACACTGCCTTGCGCAGATGGAAGCGCTCGCACACGAGATCCGAACCGCTATCGATGCAGTCGCAGGCAATGCGCTTCCGGTACTCGAAGACAGTGTTGAGCGACAACGCGAGTTGGCGAACGGTTTGGGAGTGGCGGTCTCCCGTGTGCGCGCCGCAGGCCTGGGCCGGCAGGGAACGTCCTTGCAGCAGGATTTCGAATCCAGGTTTCGCAAGGGCCTGCAGGCCCTGTCCACTCTCAATGAAGAGTATGCAGTCCTGCTCGAGCACTCCGGCCGCTCCGTGCGCCTGCTGCAGGCCTTGCACGGCAAAGAAGCCGGGCCAAACAATCGGAGCGCGAGATTTGGAAACGGCCTGCTTCGGCCACAGATCAGTTCGTGGGAAGGATGACACAGCACAGATGAGTGGATTGAATGCGGCTCTTTCGGTAGCAAGTGGGGCACTTTCGGCGCAGGAAGCCGGCCTCGAAACAATCAACAATAACATCGCCAACGCGAACACGCCCGGCTACAGCCGCGAAACGGTGCAGCTTTCGGCGGCAAGTTTTGTACAATCCGGCAACATCTCGCTCGGCGATGGCGTATCGCTCGATGGAGTGGCCAGCGTTCGCGATCAGCTGCTCAGCCTGCAGGTGCAGCAGCAGACTGCGGCGCAAGCATCGGCTGCAGCGCAGAATCATGTGCTCACCTCCCTGGCCCCCTACTTTTCCGGGACAAGCTCGGTAGGCTCCGACCTGTCAGCATTTTTCACCAAGCTGTCTGCCTTATCATCTGCTCCGTCGGACGCGGCGACGCGCCAGACCGCGATCAGTGCCGCGCAGGATCTCGTCACGCGATTCAACAACACCAGCTCGGCGATTGGCTCCACTCAGGCCGGACTCAGCACACAAATCTCCGACGACGTCACAAAAATCAACTCCCTCGCCCAGCAGATCGCCTCACTCAACACACAGGTTGCTGCGCAAACAGCGGGCGGCAAGGACGGCGGCACGGCACTCGATCAACGCTCGGTGCTTGAAGAACAGCTGGCAGGCCTCACCGGTATCTCGATCACCAGCACCGCCGAAGGCGACACCCTCACGACCGCCGCTGGGTCGGCTCTCGTGGTTGCCGGCCGTAGCCTGCCGCTCTCAGTCAGCACGGCGCCAAGCGGTCTTTTGCAGGTCAAGGACAGCGACGGGACCAACATCACGGCGAGCCTCTCGGGCGGCGATCTCGGCGGCCTGCTTCGGGTACGCGACACGGTCCTCCCCGGCTTTATGAGCCAGCTCGACACCTTGGCGAATGGGTTTGCCAAAGCCGTCAACAACGCACAAACAACCGGCTACGATATCGCAGGCAATCCTGGTACCGCCCTTTTTACGATACCCGCCACGGTCACCGGCTCTGCCGCCGCCATCACTCTCGCCGTCAGCGACGGAAGTGCACTTGCCATCAGTTCGGATGGCTCGCCGGGCAGCAACGGCAATCTGCCGCATCTCACCGGCGTCCAGAATCAGGCACTCGCAAGTGGCGTCAACCCGACGGACACCTTTGCAGCTCTGGTCAACAGCGTCGGCACTGTCACCTCACAGACCGGTACGCAATCCACCGCGCTCCAGTCCAGCCTCACGCAACTGCAGAACCAGCAGAACTCAATCTCCGGCGTTTCGCTCGATGAAGAATCGTCCAACCTGATTCGCTACCAGCAGGCCTACGAGGCCGCTGCCGAAGTGATCACAACCATCCGGACCCTGTTCAGCGACACGCTCAACATGGTTTCCGCAGGAGCCTGACTGACATGCGTGTTACTTCCAATCTCGAACCCGACATCCTTGCCGGCATCCAGCAAAGCCAGTCCGATGTTCAAACCGCGTTGCAGCAGGTGTCCACGGGCCAAAGGGTCAATGTGCCCGGGGATGACCCAGCGGCCTCGGCCCTCCTGGTGCAAAATCTAGCCGCGAGCAACAGCAACGATCAGTACACCCAGAATGCCAATTCGGCTCTGATTCAGGCTCAAACCGCCGACTCGGTTCTGACCTCGGTCGTTTCATTGTTGACCAGCGCTGTTTCACTCGGGGTTCAGGGAGCGTCCGGGACCAACAACGCCAACGACCGCCAAGCCATTGCCAAACAAGTGCAGGGTCTGCTCAGCAGCGTCGTTTCCGACGCCAATACAAACTACCAGGGAGTTGCCATCTTTGCCGGCACAGAGGTGACGGGCGTGGCTTTTGTTCCCGACGCCAGTTCCCCGACCGGGTACACCTACCAGGGCAATACCGGTACTGACCAGGTGCAGATCGGCGATACGCTCCAGGTGGCGGTCAACATCTCGGGAAGCAATCTCTTCACCAACCCGGGCTCCAGCGTCATCGGCTCACTGAGCCAGCTTGTGACTGCGCTCCAAAGCGGAACTCCGGCTGCCGTGGCAACGGCAACCGACGCTGTGACGAACGCCTTGCATTACGTTTCCGCGCAGCACAGCCTGTTCGGGAACTCAATCAATCAAATCAACTCCCAGGAAGCATTCCTGGGACAGGAGAAAATCACGCTCAGCTCTCAGGCCAATCAGCTGGTGGGCATCGATCTTGCAACCGCGGCGGAAAATCTGGCACAGGCAGAAGCGCATAACTCGGCGGTTCTGGCTGCTGCCGCGAAGGTGCTCCCAACAAGCCTGCTGGATTATCTGAAGTAACCCTGCATCGATGGACTTCATCCCGAGTCGCAGGCGCTGACTCAGGTAAAGATAGGCTTTCGGTGCGTCATGACTGGTGCAAAGCGGAGGAGAATCGAATCCGGGGCGGTGAGTGCAGCGGGAAATTCGAGGGTTGAAGGATGCCGGTGTCTTCCAGCGCAAGGGTGAGGAGCAGTCCGCGGCCGCCTGTTCAAACGCTGAGCAGGTCTCGCCTCGACGATGCTGCTTTGTTGTTCAGCTCGGACCAGCTTTTACCTACTCCCCTTGCGCGACAACGTGCTTTTGTCTCAAGTTTTTCGCTTCGTTCTGGAGGCGCAGCATTCATTTCACCCCAGGTGCAAGGACTCGCTGCGGAGTTCGTCGCCGTCGCTCGCCCGGTCCACCATGAGCGATCGTGCCGGCCGGCCCGCGCCCTTGGCCGATGCGGCCCGCGGGCTTCAGGCTCGTAGTGCGACTCGTCCGCAAGAGAAGTCAAACGGCCCGAGGCGTGAAGTGTATGCAGAAATGGGTGCGACGGTTTCTGCCGGCGCACCCATTTCTGTAAAGAATAAAGAACCCATCCGGCCGAAGGCTTGTCGCTGCTCTCGCCAGAAGGAAGGTCCCAGGTTGAGCTTGGTGAAAAGGGCTGCTGCGCGGCGGTCTCACTCCGTGCAGCAGCCCGTGGTCTTACTGGACGCTCAGCGTCCAGTTCTGCGGGGAAGCATTGTTGCAGTCGTAAAGCTGCATCTGCAGGCCGTTCGTGGAGGAGCCGGTGTTGACATCCAGGCATCGGCCGCTGCCGACGTTCTTGATGACAAAGTAGTTGCCGTTAGCAATCGGGGTCCACTGCTGGTTCACTCCACCGCCATAGGCCCAGGTCTGGATTTTGCTGAAGTTGGCGGTGCCGCGATCGGTCACGTCCAGGACCTCACCGGGCGCATTGCGGTTCACGATGGTGTAGACATTGGTGCCCACCGACTGGAACTGCCACTCCTGGTTGTACTGCTTGCTGCCGCAGGTCCACTGCTGAACGACAGCTCCGTTCGCAGTGCTCCACCCGGCATCATCCAGACATTTCCCGCTCGCCTGGTTGACGACGTTGTACCAGGCGCTGGTGCTGACAGGGCCGGAGCTGGTGCCGGAACCCGAACCAGAGCCGGAACCCGAGCCCGAGCCCGAGCCCGAGCCGCTACCTGCACCGGTGTTCACTCCCCCGCCATTGATGCCGCCGAGCGCGCCATTGAGCGAGAAGGAGTTCGAGGTCGTCCACTGCTGCCAATCGTTCGCGATGGTCGAGGCCGAATCGTTGTACACGTTCGGGATCGGGGGATTGCTCCTCAGGTTGTAGTAACCCCACGCGCCGCCGGCCCGCGCCTTGTACGTCCATACCGACCAGCTAAGGCCGGCGTTATTGAAGTCGTTGACGAAAGACTGCCATTCCGAACCGCCGACATCATAGGCGGTAAACTCGCCGATGTAGCCGGGGACGTTGTAATTATTGTGGTTGTTGAAGTCGCTGACCTGCTTGTCCGCTTCTGCCTGCGAAGTGGATGCCGCCGCCGGGTTACCCGGGGGATACGCGTGCATGGAGTACACGACGTTGGTCCAGCCCTCGGAGGAGGGATTGGGCAGCATGCTCCAGTTCCACTGGTCAAAGGTGCCTTCGATAAAGATCATGTGACCGGAGTCGGCACCGCGAACCGTGTTGTACAGGCTTGCTGTTGCCGAGATGACGGCGCTGTCGTTGCCCGCGCCATTCGGCTCGTTCAGCAGGTCATAGCCGGCAACGGTCGTGTTGCCCCTGTAGTGGTTTGCAATCTGCTGCCACATGTAGGTGGTTTCGTTCTGGTCGGTGCTGTTCGACCAGTACTGATCCACATTCTGCTGCCCGGTATCGTCCGAGTTCGTCTGGCCGCCCAGAACGCCGTGCATGTCGATGATGACGTAAATACCGCGAGCCCCGGCGGAGTTCACAATCGCGTCAAGCTTCCGGAACGCGTCCGAGCGCCAGCCATTCGGGGACTGGTCGGCCAGCGTGTAGAACTGCCCCCACCACACGGGAACGCGGATGACATTGAAGCCGGCGTTCTTGATGTTGTCCAGATCGCTGTCCTGGATCCAGCTGTCCTGGTAGGTGTTGATCAGGCTCTGCTCCGTGGCCACGCCGAACCGGCTGTCCAGCGTCTTGATGACGCCATAGGTGTCGTTCGGGGTAAAGCCGCTGTCCAGCGGGGACATCCACTGTTCCATCACGAAAAGGCCGCCGAGGTTGACGCCGCGCAGGGGAACCACGGTTCCGTTCGCGTTGACGATGTTGCGCCCGCTGGCGTGCAGCAGGCTCAGCTGCGCGTTCGCCTGCGAAGCGCCCGCGCCGGCACACAGGGTGGCCAGCAGGGCGGCAAGGGTTTTGCGCCGGTTACGTTTCTGTTTGCCGGCTGGGCGAGCCTGGGTGAGGGTGGTCTGTGTTGGCGACATAAAAACATTCTCCTTGGAGCGTGATGGAAGCTTTGGTGAGTCTTGCGTGAGCGGGAGCACCGGGACAGCGGTGCGTTGATCAACATCTCGGATTGCAGGTGAAGCCGGTCGTACGGGCCGTCTTTCTCAGGGATACCGGTTAGCCGGCGAACGGATCACCGCATCCTGGGGCTACATGCACTGCATTCGGGACAACCGATTGTCTGGCGGCTGCTGCTCCTGTCGGAACAAAACGCAAAATCGTTCGGATCAGCATTGCACGGAGCATATACCCGGAAATCGATGTTTGGGAAGCGGACTTGCAGCTTTTTAATGTGGGGTAGGACTCGCTGCTGTGCAGGGTGAAATCTCTGCCTGCATGAGAACGTTACCCTGCCTGGGCAACGCACAAAACGCGGACTCATCGGCGCGGTCCCCGTTCCGGGCTGCAGCATTCTGAAGGGATTGGGGCACGCCGCACCGCCCATGCCTTGCCGCAAAACAAAGCGCCGGCCCGCCCGAAGGCAAACCGGCGCCACCCAACCTCATTCGCCAACCTCGTTCGCCAATTGGGTACGCCTCACCCGTCACAGGAGGCGCATC
>CAXSBW010000025.1:0-8371 GCA_964235795.1 uncultured Acidobacteriaceae bacterium
GCGATCAAAGGGCTTACGCCCTGATTGGCGTGAGTCGCTCCCTGGCAAAGTCATGAAACGTCGTTCTGACGCACAGAAAACAGGAACGAACACTAGGCTCCGACCGCGCGGCGACGTTGCAGCCGGGCGGCCAACTGGCCCGGCATGGCGGAGCCGGTAGCGCGAAGTATCCCGTAGCAAAGGCCGAGCCAGAGGAGGGCACTGGCCGCGAGAAGCACAAACTCGGTCAGCCGCGAAGGCGCACCCGGCAGGGCCGCCCGAAGCGCAAGCAGAGCCGCTCCGCTGCCGAGCGCGGCCAGAAGGGCTCGCCCGCACTCGCGATGGTCGAAACCGCCGAGCGACACCATCCCGCGCCGGTGAAGAAGCCCGGCAAATGCCAGCGCCTGCATCGTGATCCCCAGGTCGGAAGCGTAAGCGAGACCCGGCGCTCCAAACACCCGGAACAGCCCCGCGTACACGGGCAAGGACAAAAGCACGACGGCACTGGACGCCAGCATCGGCGTGAGCGTGTTGCCGGCGGCGTAGAAGGCGCGCGAGTAGATGGCCTGCGCCGACCACAAGGGCAGCGACAGCGTGAAGATAGCGAAATAAAGCGCCACGCTGCGTGCGTCGCCTCGGCCGAAAAGCCCGCCGCGAAAGAAAAGATCGACCGCCGGCGCGGCCATCACGACCATCCAGGACGAGATCAGCAGCGAAAAAGCGACGATGCGGGAGACCGACTCGTTGACGGACCGGGCGAAAGGCACGTTTGCGTCCTTGCCGTAAAGCGCGGCGAGGAACGGAAGCGACGCGGCCCCGGCGGCCTGGCCTACCGTCTGCGGCACGCTGAACAGCTGTTTTGCATTCAGAAACAAGGTCACGGCGCCGGGTACGCGCGAGGCGAAATGGGCGATGATCCAGCCGTCAACCGTGACGAGTGAAAAGCCGAGGATCAGCGGCAGGGTTTTGCCGAACCATTCGCGTAGCCCCGCGTTGCGGAAGTCGAGGTGAAAGCGCAGCCGCATGCCACCCGCGCGCGCGCCCAGTCCGTTGACGAGGAAGGGGCCGAGGATGACGCCGGCAAGCCCGCCCCAGGCGATCGACGAAACTCCGAGACGGCGGTACAGCAGTACGCCGCCCAGGATCATACCGATGTTGTAGATCAGCGGCGCAAAAGCCTGGAGTGTGAACTGCTTTCGCGCCAGCAGCACCGCGCCGAAGATGCCGCCGGTAAAGAAAAACAGCTGCCCCGGCAGAATGATGCGGGTGAGATGGACGCACAGCGCGAAGGTTTCGGGGTTGGCGACAAAACCGGGAAACGCCAGCCGAACGTACAAGGGAGCGAGCAGCTCGGCCAGCAGGATCGCCGAGCCGAGGACCAGCACCATGGTCGAGAAGATGACCGAAAGTGCTTCTTCCCCTTCCGGCTCGCGGCCGCTCTCACGGTAGCGCGTCAGCATGGTCACAAACGTGATGGAGGTAGCACCCCCGATCAGGAAGTAGGAGATCGTGTCGGGCAGCTGAAACATTGCATTGAAGGCGTCGGCGGCCGGGGTCTTGCCCAGCAGGAACAGGATGTACTTGACGCGCACCAGCGAGATGATCTTCGAGCCGAAGGCCGCGGCGGTGAGCAGCAGCGTGGCCGTCCAGGCGGTGTGCGCGTGGGTGGGCCGCAGGGTGCGGAGCACACTTCGCAGGACGCCGGGGGCGGCGGGCTCGGGGAGTGGAGGCATTGGGGTCGATTCTAAACGGGCCTTCGCGCATCGGTTTGGCGAGTGGCTCACGGCCCGCAGCCCTCCACGCACCGCCGGGCGGCGACGTCACGATCGGCCTCCCAGCGACTTTCGGCAACTCCGGGCGTGAAACCGACTCTAATGGATGTCGCGGTTGCAGGCGCAGGCAAGGGAGCGAGTGCGGATGGGTGGTCGAGTGCGAAGCGGGAAGGGGGCGAACAACGGCTGGCCGTGTTCCTTTTCCCAGGTTTTATCGGCGGCGCTCCTGCTTGCACTTGCCGTTCCCGGCTCCCGAGGAGCCGCCCAAACATCGAGCGCGTCGCTGCCCAGCGCTCCGACCCCGGCGAGCTCCCCCGGGTCATCCGGCAGCAATGCAGCCGGCAGTTCCGGCGGCGGTTTTCCTGTGCAGCTGCCGGCGCAAAGCTCCGTTGAAAACCCCTACCTGGGCAGCGTTCAGACAGGTCCAGCCGTGCCGCGCGTCCTGCCGCTTACGCTCGACGACGCGATGCGCATGGGAATCGAAAGCAACCTGGGCCTGGTGTATGCGAAGCAGGCGCAGGAGAGCAATCGCGCGCAGCGGCTGCAAACGCTCAATGTGCTGCTGCCGAATATCGACATCCAGGGCTCGCATGCGTTTCACCAGTTCAACCTGCAGGCGGAAGGATTTCGCCCCGGAGTGGTCAGCCAGCTGGGCAGCATGGGAGGCGGTGGGGGAACCACGACTGCTTTTCCGTTCATCGTCAAGGTGGACGTAACGCAGGGCGTGGTCAATCTTTCGCAGAACCTGTTTAACTGGGCTGCCTTCGATCTTCTATCCGCGCTCGACCACAGCCTGAAAGCGGCCGGAGAAAGCTCGGCGGACGCGCGCGGGCAGGTGGTCGAGAATGTCGGGGTCGCGTACCTGCGGGTCCTTGCGGCGCAGTCGCAGGTGGAGTTTGACCAGTCCCTGCTGAAAACCGACGCGGCCGTACTGTACACCAGCGAGCAGGAGCACCAGGCCGGTGTGGTGGCAAATCTTGACGAGCTGCGGGCGCGGGTGCAGTACGGAACGCAGCAGCAGGCCGTGATTGCCGACAGCAACACGCTGCTGAAGGCGAAGATCGCCCTGAACCGGTCCATCGGACTCGCCCCGGATCAGGAGATTGCTGTCGTGGAAGCCACGCCGTTTCCCGCGCTGGAGTTGATGAGCCCCGAGGCCGCCGAAAGGGCGGCGCTGGGCGCCCGGCAGGAGTACCAGAGCAGCCTGGAGCAGCTGCGGGCGGCTGAAAAGGAGCGCAGGGCGGCCACCCATGAGCGCTTTCCGACGCTGTTGTTCAATGGCGATTACGGCATTACGGGCGTGCCGGGACTGGTGTATCACGGCACGTTTTCGGCAGTCGGCACCCTTCAAATCCCGGTTTTTCAGGAAGGGAAGTTTCGCTCGGATCGCGACCTGGCGGAGTATCAGTTGACCAACGCAAGGGCGCAGGCCGGCAACCTGCGTGAGGAGATCCGGCAGCAGGTGCGCGGCAGCCTGATTGATCTCCAGGCCGCGACCAAAAACCTCGCGGTCGCGAAAAGCAATGTCGAGCTGGGTCAAACCGCGCTGAACCAGTCCATTGAGCGCTTCCAGGCAGGCATTGCAGAGAACCTGCCGGCGATCGAGGCGGCCTCCACCCTGGCCCAGGCCCAGGTGCAGGCCGTCAATGCGAGTTTCCAGTACAACGAGGCCAAGCTCGTGTTCGCGCGGAACCTGGGGCTGATTGATGTGGAGTTTCACCCGGAGTGGCAGGGCGGCCGGCCGGCGGGCGTGTTGAGCGATCGCGCGTCGAGGGGGCAGTAGATGAGGTCATTTCCTTGCGGGCCGCTGTTGCCGGCGCTTGTGCTGCTGGCTGGCTGCGGGCATGCGAGCACGACGAAAAACAACTCAAAAAGCTCTTCCGGCACGTCGAAGGATACGGGCAAGACGTACACCCCCGACAGCAAAAGTGACAGCAAGAGCGGCGGCAAACAGGGGCCGCCACCGGGCGGGCAAACAGGCAGCGGTGCCAACGCGCCCCTGCCTACGCCCGCGGATACGGTGAACAGCAAGGCTTCGGCAGCATCAGACGCGGGATCGGCGAGTGCGACCCGGGGGCAGGCCGTGATGACGCCGGGTGCTCCCGTGGCCCATGCGCCGGGAAGGCATTAGAGATGGCAACGGCAGCTCCTTCCACCTCGGAACCCATCAGGTCCCGGCGGATCACAACGAGGTCGGACGCGCTGCATGCGCGGGCGCAGACGCTTTTGCCCGGCGGGGTCGACTCGCCGGTCCGCGCGTTTCTGGCGGTCGGGGGTGCGCCGCCATTTGTCGAGCGCGGGCAGGGTGCGTACCTGTGGGACGCTGACGGCAACCGGTACATCGATTATTTCGGCTCCTGGGGGCCGATGATCCTGGGTCACGCGTTTCCTCCGGTGGTCGAGGCGATCCAGCGAGCGGCGGAGCGAAGCTCCAGTTTTGGAGCCTCGACCGCAAGCGAAGGGGAGCTGGCCGCGCTGGTGGCGGAGGCTTGTCCGTCCATCGAGATGCTGCGGTTTGTGTCTTCCGGTACGGAAGCCACCATGTCGGCGATCCGGGTGGCGCGGGCGTTTACAGGCCGCAAGTACATAGTCAAGTTTGAGGGCTGCTATCACGGCCACGCGGACGGGTTGCTGGTCAAGGCAGGCTCAGGCGTCGCGACATTTGGAATCCCGGGCTCGGCGGGGATTCCGGAGGAGATCGCGCACTGGACCCTGGCGCTGCCGTACAACGACCTTCCGGCGGTGGAAGCGGCGTTTGCCGCGCGCCGGGGGGAGATCGCGGCGATCATCGTGGAGCCGGTCGCCGGCAACATGGGCTGCGTCGTGCCGGAGCCCGGCTACCTTGAAGGACTGCGGGCGATCACGGCGCGTGAGTCCGCGGTGCTGATCTTCGACGAGGTGATGACCGGGTTCCGCCTCGCCTTTGGCGGGGTGCAGGAGCGCTTCGGCGTCACTCCTGATATGACGACGCTGGGCAAGATCGTGGGCGGCGGGCTGCCATGCGGCGTATTTGGCGGCCGGGCAGAGATCATGCGCATGCTGGCCCCGCTGGGGCCGGTGTACCAGGCCGGAACGTTGAGCGGCAACCCTCTCGCCATGGCAGCCGGGCTGGCGACTGTCGGCTACCTGAAGCAGCATCGGGCCGAGGTGTACGGGCGGCTGGAACAGCTGAGCGCGGCGGTTGCCGACGGCATCGCGGCTGAAGCGGCGCGTGCCGGGGTCGCGATGACGACCAACCGGGTCGGCGCGATGTGGACCGGCTTCTTTACGGGGGAGCCGGTGCGGGATTTCGCTTCGGCGACGACCTCGGACACGGCCCGGTTCGGGCGGTTTCACCGGCGCATGCTGGACGCGGGTGTGTGGCTGCCGCCGTCGCAGTACGAGGCGGCGTTCCTGGGCACGGCGCACTCCGACGAGGATGTGAGGCGCACCGTGGAAGCAGCGCGGGCGGCCTTTGCCGAGGAGATGGACACATAGCTTCCACTCCCCGCGTGCCCGGGCCTGCGACGAGCGGCGCTGAAGATTAGTTCGGAAACGCGCCGCTTGGCAGCAGGCCCGGAGACTGCGACGGCAGTTCCGCTTCAGCGCGGTTGACGGCCTCAAAAGGCATGAACAGGTGAAAGACGGTGCCGCCGCCGCCGCTCGGTTGCTGCCGGCTGCGGACCTTAAGCCTACCCTCATGCCGGTCGATAATCTCCTTGCTGACCCAAAGCCCAAGGCCGGTGCCGCCGATGCCCTTGGTGGTGTAAAAGGCCTCGAAAATGCGCTTCAGGGTTTGCGGGCTCATGCCGCCGCCGGTATCCGCAACCGTCAGCCCCAGGCCCTTGCGGCCCGTTCTCCAATCGGTCGCTTCCCGGCTTCGCAGCAGGAGGCGTCCGCCCGACGGGTGCATGGCATCGATGGCGTTGCCGACGATATTGTTCAGCACCTGGCGGATTTCACCGTCGAAGCACAAGACCGGTGCCGTGGCCCGCTTGCGCTTCTCCACGACCACGTTTGAGTTGACGAGGCGGCCCTGGTAGATGGACAGAACACTCTCAAACAAGTCCTGGCAGGTGACAGCGCGTGGGTTGCTGGACTGCCGGTAAAAGCGCAGGGTCTGGCTGCTGATGACGGAAACGCGGCGCAGTTCGCGCTCGGCGGTGTCCAGAAACTCGCGCACTTCGGCTAGATTCTCAGTGGATTGCGCCAGGTAAAGCAGGTTCGTCACCGACTCGAGAGGATTGTTGATCTCGTGGGCGATGGAAGCGGCCAGGCGTCCGACGGCGGCCAGTTTTTCAGTCTGGATCAGGGCCGCTTCGGCCTTTTTGCGGGTTTCGATGTTTTCAAAGATGCCGAGAACCTGGTATGGCGCGCCCGCACTGTTGCGTAGCAGCGCGTTGTGCGATCGAACCCACACACCCGAGCCGTCCACGTGAAGATACCGCTTTTCAAGGGTTTCCCGCTCGACCTGACCCGAGGCCAGCCTCCTGAACAGCTTTTCGGTTCCTTCCAGGTCGTCCGGATGCGTCCAGTCCGCAGCGCTCCTGCCGCACAGGTCGGTTTCGTCGCGGCCGGTCAGCTCGCAATAGGCCTGGTTGCAGGCGAGGAGTTTGCCGTCGAGGTTCTTGAGATTGATGCCGATCGGGGCGGAGTTGAAGATGGCGCGAAAACGTTCCTCGCTCCCGCGTAGGGCGGCCTGCGCGCGGGCGCGCTCCACTGCATCCCAGGTTTGCTCGGCCACCTCGCGCACCAGCTGGATTTCATCGTCGGCCCATGGGCGAGGCTCGTTGTGGTGGACGAACAAGGCGGCGCACCAGCGGCCGCGCCGGTGGATGGGGGTGGCGATGCGAGCCTGAACGCCACCCTGCTCAAGAACCGACCCGGCGGTGCTGGGGTTGGTGCGCGAGTCTTCGACGACCATGGTTCTGCCTGCGCGCAGCTCCGCCAGGTACCCCAGGCCGAGATCGGCGGCGGGGTACGGGTGGGACAGCGGCGGCAATTCGCCCGACTGAAAGATGCTGCTGAAGTGGATCGTTTCGCTATCGGTTGTTTCAGAAAAACCGACACGGGCCGCACCGAGAAAACGAGCGACCGCTTCACAGGCCGTCTGCATGATCTCGTAGGGATCGCCGTTTTCGCGCTGGCCGCGTAGCAGCGAGAACAAAAGCCTTTGCCGCGCCTCTTGCAACCTGCGGGCGTTTTCCGTCTTTTTCTCCTCCGTAATGTCCCTGAAGAAAATAACGATACCGTCGGGGGAAGGCCGAGGCTGCACCCGCAGCCAAAAATTTAACGGTTCAGGATAAAAGGCCTCGAACTCACCGGCTTCGCCTTTGTACATGGCCGCGTTGTAGTACCGCACGTACGGCGAATTCTCGTAAATGGTATCGGGATAGCTTTCCCAAAAGTCCTTGCCGAGGATGGGTACGCTGGACGCGAGGACCTGGTAAGCCCGTGGATTCACGTAGTTGATGCGCCAGTTGCGGTCGATGCCGAAAACAGCATCGGTCGTGGTTTCAAGCACTTGCTGCAGTCGCAGGGACAGGGTATCGCGTTCGCGTTCCGCGGCCCGTCGTTCATTCACGTCGCGAAACACCAGAACGGTGCCCGTGAGCTCGCCGTCGGCACCGAAGATCGGTGCACCGCTGTCGTCGATCGCGGTTTCCCGGCCGTCGCGGGCAATCAGGATGGTGTGGTTCGCCAGGCCGACGACACGGCCCAGACGCCGCACTTTGTCACAAGGGCTTTCCACCGGCGTCCGGTGTTCTTCGTCCACGATGTGGAAGACTTCGGCGAGCTGCCGTCCGGCGGCCTCGTGAAGCTGCCAGCCGGTCAGTTGCTCCGCGACAGGATTCATGCGGGTGACAGAGCCCTTGCCATCGGTCACGATGACCGCATCGCCGATACTCTGCAGGACGCGGGTGGCGCGCTCCTCGCTTTCGCGCAATTGGCGTTCGGCCAGCACTTTCGCGGTGTTGTTCTGGCAGGTGTCCAGAACCCCGGCGACCGCGCCGTTGCTGTACACAGGAGAAAAACAGAAAGTCCAGTAGGTGTCCTGGAGCTTTCCTTCAAACTCGATCGGAACCCAGGCATTGTCCCGGTAAATGGCTTTGCCGGCCGACAGAACTTCCACCATGGACGGTCCCACGACGTCCCAGGCCTCTTTCCAAACGACAGCCCCGGGCTGTCCCAGGGCAAACGGGTGTTTGAGGCTGACAAAGACGCGGTACGCGTCGTTATAAAGCAGGGTGAGTTCAGGGCCCCAGAAGAGCGCGACCGGGAGGGCGGACGCCAGCATGTTCTGCACGGTGGTCACAAGCGCCTCAGGCCACTGATCGAGCGGACCCAAAGGCGTGCGGCTCCAGTCGCGAGCGCGGGTCAGCTCGGCCATCTCGCTCGTCCCATGCAGCCGGGACAGAGCTGCCGAGCGCCCTTCCCCCATTGTTTCTTCTGACGCCAGAACCGCTCCCTTGTGCTTCGACAGCCATGCAGGCGTGTCGAAAGCTGCCCAAAACGAAGGATACCGCTCCCTGATTATGACGGAGCCACGCACAGGAAGCTGCTTGCTGCCGGACAAAAAAGCCGGGAGCGGGTGACTCGAGTCACATTGCAGGCGAAGCGGCCTGTCGCCCCGGCTGCCC
>CAXSBW010000025.1:8471-12006 GCA_964235795.1 uncultured Acidobacteriaceae bacterium
GTCAGCGTTTGCATCAGCGTTTGCGTCAGCGTTTGCGTTTGGGCTTTTTGCCGGTCCCTTTCGGGGCGGGGATGCGGCTCTTCGGGGTACTGGACTGCATGCTTTTACGGCCTTTTTTCGCGGACGCCTTGGGTTTTGTCTTTGTGCCGAAGCGGCTCGGGGCGGTGGCTTCGGCAGGGTCCGGGACGACCGAGAAGCCCAGTCGCTTTTCCACGGCATCCACCCTCTCCAACAGCACGCGAACGGCCTGGCCCATGCGGAAGCGACGACGCCAGGTTTCGCCGAGGATCTCGCGGGTGTTTTCACGATACGTGTACTGGTCGCCGTCAAGCGCACCGAGAGACTGGATCGGGACCAGGCCTTCGACGAACATCTCGTTGAGCTCGACGAACAGGCCGTACTTGGTGCAGTTCAGGATGAGGCCGTCGAACTCTTCGCCGACCCTGTCGGCCATGAAGCGGATTTTCTTCCACTCGAGCAGTTCGCGTTCGGCGGCGTCGGCGCGGCGTTCGGCCTCGCTCGACTCGGTCGCGATGGCGGCCAGCTCGGTCGGCGCAAGCGGAATGGTCTCCGCGGCCGGGGAAAGACGGAACTCCTCGGGATCGCCCGCGCGAGGCACGCCGTGGCCGGAAACTCCGGCGTGCAGAAGGGCTTTGCCAATGCGGTGGACGAGGAGGTCGGGGTAGCGGCGGATGGGCGAAGTGAAGTGCGTGTAAAAGCCCGTCGCGAGCGCGAAGTGGCCTTCGTTCTCCTCGCTGTAGCGGGCCTGCTTGAGCGAGCGCAGCATCAGGTAGCTCAGGATGCGCTCTTCGGGTTTGCCGGCGATACGCCGGGCGAGCTTCTGATAAAGCTGCGGGGTCACGGGCAGGTCGTCCGGCACCTCGTGCGACTGCCGGTGAGTCGAGCGCGAACGGCCGTCGCGCTCGGTCTTGTGCCGGCGCTCGCGCCCTTCGTGCTTCATCGCGAACTTCTTGATCGGCAGGTTACCCAGGCCGAGCGAGTAGCCGAAGCCGGCGGCGATGTCCTCAAAATCAAGAATGCGTTTCGGGTCGGGCTTTTCGTGGATGCGGTACAGCGCCGGGGCATGCTCGCTGAGCCACGACGCGACCGACTCATTGGCGGCCAGCATGAACTCTTCAATCAGCCGGTGGGCCCAGTTGCGATGGGCGCGGGTGACGCCCTGCATCGCTCCCTGTTCGTCGAACTGGATCGAGGCTTCCGGCAGGTCGAAATCGATGGAGCCGCGCTCGACGCGCTTGCGGTTCAGGATCTTCGCCAGCCGCTCCATGGCCTCGAAATGCGGAACCAGTGAGGCGTACTCGGCGCGCGCGGCCTCGTCCCCCTCAATGACCGCGGCCACTTTTGTATAGGTCATACGGCGGGCGGAGCGGATGACGCCCTCGCACACCTCGTAGCCGGTCACTGCGCCCTGGGCGTCGATCCGCATCAGGCACGAAAGCACCAGGCGATCCTCGTCGGGGCGCAGGGAGCAGATACCGGAGGAAAGCTCCTGCGGGAGCATGGGGATGGCACGATCGGGGAAGTAAACGCTGGTCGCGCGCAGGCGAGCCTCGAGGTCGAGCGCGGTCGCAGGCTGGACGTACTCGGCCACATCGGCAATGTGGACGTCGAGCTCCCAGCTGCCGTCGGGGTGTTCGCGAACTTCGACCGCGTCGTCGAAGTCGCGGGCGGTTTCGCCGTCGATCGTCACGATGGTGCGGTCGCGGAAGTCGCGTCGCTGCGCGAGGATCGCCGGGTCGAGGCGGGCGACCTCGCGAGCCTCGGCCAGCACGCCAGCCGGAAAAATGCGCGGCAGCTGGTGCTTGCGGATCACCATCTCGACATCGACGCCGAAATCGTCCTGCCGGCCCAGCACCTCGACGACGCGACCGCGCGGCACACGGGTCGCGGTGGGCCATTCCGTGACCTCGACATCGACGACCAGGCCTTCAAGGTCCGGGTAGGTGTGGATTTGGGCCTGTGCTTCCTCGCCCAGCACACGGTGAGGCGAGCGCAGGGTGGCGCGCGGCTCCGGCAGCGGCGCGTCGAGCGGGATCAGGATCGGCTGGGTGATCTTTTCATCGAAGGCGACGACCTGGTGGCCGAGCTGGCGGGGATTTTGCGCGTAGTGAAAAATGCCGACGATGGTGGGATTGCGACGGGTAAGCACGCGCACCACGCGACCCTGCCGGCGGTCGGCGTCCGCGCCGCCGCGGGCGAGCTCGACCAGCACCTGGTCGCCCTGCATGGCACCGTTGATCTCGGGCGGCGGGATGAAGATGTCGGACGACTGCGTCGCGTCTCGCTGGCCTGTGACTCGGACAAAGCCGAAGCCGTCACGGTGGAGGTCGAGGCGTCCGGCGATCAGGTTGTCACGGGACTCGGCCTTACGCGCGAGGGTCCATTGTTCGCGGTCGAGCTGCACGATCTGCCCGGCGGCGGTGAGGCGGGCCAGGTGCTCCAGCAGCAGGCGGCGCTCACGGCCGCCGCCCAATCCGAACTCGCGAATCAGCTGCTTGTAGCCGGCGCGGGCCCCGGGGGAGCGCTCGATATGACGCAGGAGCTCGCGATCGGTCATGAGGCCTCCCTGGGAGTTCTGTCGAGGTTGGCCATCGGTTGCAGCGGTTTCCGTTCTCCTGTTTGCGGCCATCGGTTACCCGAGTATGCACCTTTAGCTCAAAAGAGCACTGGAAGTGTGCAATTCCGCTACGCTCTGTTTAAGATGCCTATAAGAGCCTGCATGCCGGTCTCGGCCCGCGCCGATGACCCGGTTCGGCTCGCGCCCTTGCCAGTCCAGAGATCAGGAACCGACGCCTTCAGCGACGAAAGGATATACCGAACCAATGTGGAAACCGAATCAGCCCGCGAGCAGCAACCTTCCTCCCACCGAGCCCGTGCGCCCCGCGCCGCCCAGCACCCCGGCGTTTGAGCCGGCCGCGCGACCGGCGACCGGCGGCAGCGCCGTGGCTGCTGCCGGCGAGCAGGCCACCATCGGCAAGAGCCTTGTGATCAAGGGCGAAGTGACCGGGTCCGAGTCCCTGTACATCGACGGCAAAATTGAAGGTACGATCAACCTGAGCGGCAACCGCGTGACCGTGGGCCGCAACGGGCAGGTATCGGCGAACATCACTGCGCGCGAGATCGTGGTGCTGGGCAAGGTGCGGGGCAACATGGTGGCGAGCGACCGCGTGGATATCCGCTCGGAAGGCTCGCTGACCGGCGACGTGGCGGCGCAAAGGATCTCGATTGAGGACGGGGCATTTTTCAAGGGCGGCATCGATATCCGCAAGCCCGACGCGGCCGGGAAGCCGGTCGAGCCGGCCAAGGTCGGCGTCTAGCTTTTGCAACGGATTGCAGCAGAAAAGCCCCGGCCTGTGCCGGGGCTTTTCTGTGTCTACGTCGAGCGTTTCCTAAAAGTGTAGGGAGTCCGATGGCTGCGAGCTCGGCTTTCCGGGAGGGCGTTGCATGGATCCGCACTGCACATGGCCGGGGACGATGCGCCGGGGACGATGCGCCGGGGACGATGCGCCGGGGA
>CAXSBW010000025.1:12106-14519 GCA_964235795.1 uncultured Acidobacteriaceae bacterium
CGGGGACGATGCGTCAGCAGGGCAGGTTGGGCCGGGGCAGCAGGTCGAGGTCGAGCAGCTCGATCTCGGGGGTCAGATGCCGGTCGAGCGCCGGCTCGTCGCGCAGCAGCGCGGTGCTCAGGTACTTCTTGTTGTCGTCGGGGAAGACCGTGCCGACAACCGGCGTGTTCCGGCCCGGGGTGTCAGCTGACAGGCGCTCGCCGGCCAGGACGGCCGCGAGGAAATTGCAGCCGGACGAGATGCCGAGTCCCAGACCGAGAGTTTCGGCCAGTCGGCGCGCCATGCGGATCGAGTCGCCGTCGGAGACGGCCAGGACCCCGTCGAGTTCGCGGAGCTTGACGATGGCCGGAATGAACTCATCGGAGATGCCCTGAATGCGATGCACGCCGACTTTGTGGCCGGTCGTCAGAGTGGGCGACTCAGCCGGTTCGACAGCCCAGACGCGAGTGCCGGGTGAGTGCTGCCGGAAGGCCCGGCTGAAACCCATGACCGTGCCGCCGGTGCCGACGCCCGCCACAAAGCCGTCGAGCGGAAGGCCGCAGGCTGCCAGTTGGGCCAGCAGCTCCGGTGCCGTACCCAGCCGGTGCGCGTCTACGTTGGCCGCGTTCTCAAACTGCTTCGGCAGAAACACATCGCCGCACTCGAGTGCCATCGCTTCGGTCTTGCCGATCGACCCGAGAAAGCCGCCCTGCTCGCGGGAGACGAGGCAGATCTCCGCCCCATAGGAGCGCAGGAGGTCGCGCCGCTCGGAGCTCATCCAATCGGGCATGCAGATGCGGACCGGGTGGCCGAGCGCGCGACCGAGCGCCGCAAAGGCGATGCCGGCGTTGCCGCTGGTCGCCTCGGCCAGCGTATCGCCGGGCCGCAAAGCCCCTGAGGCATAGGCCGTGCGCAGGACATGGAGCGCCATGCGGTCCTTGGTGGACCCGGTCAGGTTGAGGTGTTCGGCCTTGGCATAGACGGTGCCGGTGCGTCCGCGAAAGCGATAGGTGATGGCAAACGCCGGGGTATTGCCGATGGCCTCGCCAAGCGCGCGAAGCCGCCGCTGCGCGGGGCAGGGCCTGGTGGGTGCCGGAAGCGGGACGAGCGCGGGCGAGTGGGTCGCGACTTGCACTCTTCAAGGATAAAAAACTCGAAAGCAGCTGCCTATAAGCAATTGACGGTTGTTTGTGCCATCTGCTTTACGATCTGCTTGGAAGTGAAGAATTAACCTTCTCTATCGACGCGAGGTGCGGCAATGAGCGAGATTCTGGATTCGCTGGATGGCAAGATCCTGATGGAGTTGCAGGCGAACGGTCGCCTGCCGTTTGCGGAACTGGGCCGGCGAATCGGGCTGTCGACCCCGGCGGTGGCCGAGCGGGTGCGGCGCATGGAGGACTCCGGTGTGATCGAGCGCTATATCGCGGTCGTCAACCCGGCCAGGGTGGGTCTGCCGGTACGCGCGTTTATCAAGATCACCGTGCCGGGCGACCGCTTACCACACTTCAACAGCCTGTCGCAGCGGGTGCCCGAGGTGCGCGAGTGCCACCGCGTCACCGGTTCGGAGAGCTACATCCTGCAAGTGGCGGTGCGCGACCTGCCGCACCTGGAAGCCGTTATCGACTCGCTGACGCCGTATGTGGCCACGAATACGTCCATGGTGCTGGCCTCGCCCGTGCCGTGGAACCCGGTGGTGCCGGTGCGTCCACGTGTTCCCTGAGAGAGCGCAGGCCGCTTACTCCGGCAGCCCGAGGTCGGTGGTGAACACGGGCTCGGCCTTGCCGCTCGCCAGGCTGTAGATCGCGAAGGCACGACTGGCGCCGGGGGGCGACCCGGCCGAGGTTTGCTCGTTGAACAGCAGCTCCGCGCGGTGCTCCCCCCTGGTGTCCACGGCGTCGAGCAGGTGCAGCGCCGGGGTTTGGGCGAGAGTATCGCTGCGGGTGGTCTGCGAAAACACGGGCTGCGGCTTGCCGGCGAAGTCGGCCTGCGCGATCACCGTGACGTAGCGCCCAATCGGGTTTGGACCTGAACCCATGGCGGTGTGCGCCGAATAAACATAGGTGGTGCCGCTGCCGGGGGATAGTTCCCAGGCGCTCAGCTCGACGTCCTCGAGAGGGTCGGGGCCGCTCGGCGCTGCGCTTTTGCGAGTGGGGGAGGCGGCTCGGCGCGCGGCCGGACCGAAGCTGCCCGGCGTGGCGGCTGCATGCCGGATCGCGGTATCGCCCGCAGCGGCGGCGGGACCGAAGCTGCCCTGCACGGCCCCGGCCAGCGCCTTGAGCGCCAGCGAATGCATGCTTTGCCGGACGTCTGCCTCGGCCGAGGGGCTGGGCCAGCTGGAACGGAAGGAGCGCGGCTCATCCGGACGGGTGTCAGAGACAGCAACAGTCGCGGCCACCGGGACTGGCTGTATGGAGGAGCCGCCGGGCTGGCTGCC
>CAXSBW010000025.1:14619-17915 GCA_964235795.1 uncultured Acidobacteriaceae bacterium
CCGGGCTGCTTCCTGTGTCGTTCGCCGAGCCGCCGGCGCTTCCCCCGGCATCGCGACGATGCAGGGTCGGTCCAGTACCGTTCCCAGTACCGTTCCCAGTACCGTTCCCGGTGCTGTCCCCGTTACCGTCGCCGGTGCTCGGGGTGCCGGGGGCTTCGCTTTTGCGATGCAGTGTCGGCCCGGAGTCGGCCTTTGCGGGAGCATCCTGGGAGGACGCCTCGCCGGCCTTGCCCTTGCCGGTCCCGCCCGTCACCACGGGCAGTTGGCGCGTCGCATGGAGTTTTGCCGGCGGAGCCGAAGCGGGCTCGGGCCTGGCGCGACCCAAACCGACCCAGGAACCATTGAGCTGCGCGGCCGAGCCTACGTCAAACAGACCCTGCGGCATCCCGCTCTGCTGCAGCACATACTGCGTGCCGGGAGCAACGGCCAGCGGCTCGGGCCGGGCCAGGTACAGGCTGCCGGGCTGGTAGCGCTCCCCGTCCCACACGGCCACGGGCACCAGGCGGCTCGCATTGGGCTTCAGCAGCGCGCCGGTGTATTGATACACGGCGATGGCCCGCAATACGGGCTGCCCTTTCTCGGCGACCTTGCCGACGTACTGCGCGGGAGCGTGGCTCGAGGAGGCAAGAAGCGTCGCAAAGCCCAGGAGCGGGAGGAGCCGTCTGGACCGAATCGGGAATGGGAGCTGGACGGGCATCTGTCGATTGATTGGACGCGGCTCGCGCCCTTGTGGACGCTCCCGAACGGAGCAGGTCGTTTTCGCATCCAGACACACAGGAAAGCGCCTTCGGGCATTTCGAGGAGATTTCGATGGTAGAGCTGCACACGCCGGTTCCGGACTTCACGCTGAACGACGATACAGACCAGCCTCGCTCGCTGGGGGAGTTTCGCGGCAAGCCGGTCGTCCTGTTTTTTTACCCCAAGGCCGACACGCCCGGCTGCACGATCGAGGCCTGCGGCTTCCGCGACACCTTTGCGAAGTTGCAGGAGGCCGGCGTCATCGTGCTCGGTATCTCGCGCGATACGCCCAAGGCGCAGGCAAAGTGGAAAGCCAGGTATGAACTGCCCTACACCCTGCTGGCCGACGTGGACGCCGAAGTGTGCAACCTGTTCGGGGTGCTCAAGGAAAAGAACATGTACGGCAAAAAAGTCAAAGGTATTGAGCGGACGACTTACCTGATTGGACCGGACGGCACACTCGCGCACGTGTGGGAGAGGGTCAAACCCGAGGGGCACGCGGAAGAGGTCCTGGCCGCGGTCAAGGTACAAGGGTGACGGTGCGGCAGTATCGCGAAACGGATCGCACAGAATGGCTGCGTATGCGCACGGCCTTGTGGCCGGGCTCGCCCTCGCTGGAAGCGGAAAAGGATGCGAACACCTGGCTCCCGCGGTCGGATACCGCCGTGTTTGTCGACGGCACGGAAGGGGAAACGGGCCTGACGGGTTTTGCCGAGGCGGGCGAGCGAGCCTATGCCGATGGGTGCGATACAAGCCCCGTAGCCTTTCTGGAAGGGTGGTATGTGGAGCCGGGTATGCGCGGCCAGGGGATCGGGGTGGCTCTCCTTCGGGCGGTTGGGGCATGGGCGCTGGAACGGGGTTTGACGGAGCTGGCTTCCGATTGCCTGATCGAGAACGGCGACGGCCATGCAGCACAAAGCAGCCGGATTTGAGGAGGTGGAACGGTCCGTCAAGTATCGCAAACCGCTCACGCCCTTTCGCGCGTCCCTATGACCGCCGGTGATGCCTGGCCGCCGGTGGCCCGCGACTCTCTTCTAGCCGCGCCTGATGCCGTCGCGCGCGCCCTGCTGGGGAAGCGCCTGCTACGGAAGCTGGGGAACAAGACGCTGGCCGGGCGCATCGTTGAGACCGAGGCTTACTTTGGCGTGGACGACCCCGCGGCCCACGCCCATGCCGGCCGCACAGCGCGCAATCACGTGTTGTGGGGGCCACCGGGCCATGCGTATGTGTACTTTATCTACGGGATGCACGCCTGCCTGAATGTAAGTTGCGAGCCCGAGGGCAGGGCGGGCTGCGTGCTGATCCGCGCGCTCGAACCGCTGGCCGGGCTCCCTGCGATGGCGGCCTTACGAAAGCTCGCTCCGGACGCCCCGGCACGCCTGCTCACAAGCGGTCCCGGGCGGCTGTGCCAGGCGCTCGACATCACCCGCGCCGGGCTGAACGGGGCGGACCTGCTCCACCCCGCAAGCGAGCTGCAACTGTGCAACGCGGAGCCTGGGTATACGCCGGGCGAGGTCGCGGTCACAGCGCGCATCGGCATCACCAAGGCAGCAGACCGGCCGCTGCGATTCCTGCTGCGGGGAAACGGGTTTGTATCGGGGGCTAAGGTACGCTGACGGGCGCGCTTTGCAGCAGAAAGTTATCGATCAGACGGGTCGCGCCAATCCAGCCGGCTACCGCCAGAAGGCCGGCCCGGTCCGTACGCAGCGCCGGGACGGGCTCAAGGGTGTCGGGGTCGACCAGGGCCAGGTAGTCGAGGCGAAACCCGGGCTCGGCGTCGAGTGCGGCGCGGGCGGCGGCGAGCAACGGCTCGGTCGGAACCTGTCCGGCCTGGGCCAGGGTTGCCATTGCGGCCTTGGCCGCCCGCAGCGCGCGCACTAGAACAAGGGCCTGCGCCCGCTCCGCAGGGGACAGGTAGCGATTGCGCGAGGAAAGCGCCAGGCCGTCGGGCTCACGAACCGTAGGGCAGACGCGCAGCTCGACCGGCAAGGAAAGGTCGCGGACGAGCCGGCGCAGCACCGCGACCTGCGCGGCGTCTTTTTGCCCGAAATAGGCGCGCGTGGGCTCGATGATTCCGAACAGCTTTGCGACCACGGTGGCCACCCCGGCGAAGTGGCCGGGACGGGAGGCGCCGTCGAGCCGGGTGGCGACCGGGCCCACGTCGATCGCGGTCGTGAAGCCCGGAGGGTACATTTCCGCGGGGTCGGGCGCGAACAGCAGGTCCACCCCGGCCCCCTCCAGCAGCGAGCGGTCGGCCTCAAAGGTGCGGGGGTATTTTCCGAAGTCCTCGGACGGACCGAACTGGGTGGGGTTGACGAAGATGGAAGCCGCGACGCGCGCGTTTTCCAGCCCGGCCGCCTGCACAAGTGACAGGTGGCCCGCATGGAGCGCACCCATGGTCGGCACGAAACCGAGCGTCGCTCCCTCTTGCGAGCCGATCTGCGAGCCGATCTGGGTCCGGTGCCACAGGCGGACTTCAGCGATCGTCCGGGCTAGCTGCACGGTGAACTCTCGAGCCTGCCCGCGAGACCCAGGCCGGCCCGTGCCGCGGTGTGCAC
>CAXSBW010000025.1:18015-21029 GCA_964235795.1 uncultured Acidobacteriaceae bacterium
ACACCCCTCACGCTTTTTCGCCCTGCCATGCCGCCCGGGTCTCCTCGGACAGGTGATAGCTTTCGCTCTCGGATGGAAAGCGCCGCTGCCGCACGTCGTCCGCGTACTGCCCGACCGCCTCGCGCATCAACGCGCCGATGTCGGCGTAGCGGCGCACAAATTTAGCCGCGGGTGCAAAGGTCAGGTGCAGGATGTCATGGAGCACCAGGATTTGCCCGTCGCAGCCCGCGCCCGCGCCGATGCCGATGACTGGAATGCGCAGCATTCCTGCAACGCGCGCGGCGACCTCGCTGGGCACGCCTTCCAGCACCAGCAGCGCAGCCCCGGCGGCTTCCATCGCGAGCGCGTCGGCGAGCAGGGCTTCCGCGGCGGGGATGGTTCGGGCCTGCACCTTGTAGCCGCCCGTGCGGTGTACCCCTTGCGGCAGCAGGCCCAGGTGCGCGACCACCGGAATTTCAGCGTCAACCAGTCGGGAAACAAGCGCCGGACGCGAGCCTTCAATCTTGACGGCTTCGGCCCCGGCCTCCTTCAGGAAGCGGGTTGCGTTGCGCACCGCTTCCAATGCGTCGGCATGGTACGTCCCGAAAGGCATGTCGGCGATCAACAGCGCCCGGCGTACCCCCCGTCGCACGGCGCGGGTATGGTGCAGCATCTCGTCCAGCGTGACGGGCAGGGTGGATTCGTAGCCGAGCACGACCATGCCGAGTGTGTCGCCGACCAGCAGCAGATCGATGCCGGCCTCGTCCGCGATGCGGGCCGAAGGGTAGTCGTAAGCGGTGAGCGCCGCGATGGGCTCGCCGGCGGCTTTTTTCGCAGCCAGCGCGGGAAGGGTGATGCGGGGCAGGGCTGGTACCGTCGCGGCATCCCGCTTGTTGACAAGGCTCATTTGATGGCACTCCAGTGCCGCTCCCTGAAGGTCAAGGATGCAGCCCGTGTGCTTTCAGTGTAAGCGCCGAAGGACCGCCTGCACGGCTCCGGCTACGCGGGCTATGCGATCTGAGCCAGAGGCGCGAAATGCTCGCGTCCATGCACGGGAGCCAGAATGCGGTCGAGCAGCAGGGCGCGCTCTCGTTCGGAGTGCACAAAATCGATCGCCGATGTGTCCACGACCAGCAGACGAGTCGCGGTATAGCGCGAGAAGAAGTGCTCGTAGGCCTCGCAGACCTGGGTGAAGTAGGCCTCGTCCAGCTCCTGCTCGGCGGCGACGCCTTTGCGGCGGCGGCGCTCAAGGAGCACGGACGGACGGGCCTGCAGGTATACGACCAGGTCGGGCGGCTGGGGCACTACGGCGTTGGCCCGGTGGAACTCCTTGTAGACGCCGAGTTCCGAGTCGGACAGGTTCAGAAAAGCGAACAGCTTGTCTTTTTCAAGAATGTAGTCGGAGATCACCGGGCCGTGAAGCGTGGCGGCCTCGGCCTGCTGGGCGAGGCGCTCGCGCAAAAACCACATCTGCGCGGCAAAGGCCATGCCTGGCTCCCCGGCATAGAAGCGCGATAGAAAAGGGTTGTTGTCAGGCTCGGCGACGCGGGCGGCGCCGGTGCGCTCCGCCAGAAGCTGCGCCAGGGTCGACTTGCCGACGCGGGGCGGGCCTTCGATCGCGATGCGCCGGGGCGCCCCGGCGGCGGCAAAGCGAGGATGCAGCAGGCCGGCGCGGGCAGGCGGCTTCCGCAGCTCTGCGGGCTCCGGCATGGTCGGGGACGCCGGTTCCGGGAAAAGCGGAAGCGGTCGCAAAGGGTCAGGGCTGGTTACGGCGAAACGTCTAGGCATGAAGAACTCGCTTGGGGGGATCAAAGCCTGGAGAGCCGGGGAGCTCGCAAGGAGCCGCCATGGCGGCCTAGGCGAATAATAAGCGAAGAAAGCGAAAAGTGAAAGCTCTCTTTTGGGAATCCCGGAGCATTCATTGCAGTTTGCCAATGGAATGGGATGCCGGGATCGGTAAACTGGTCGTCATGGCTTGGGGAATGGAAGCAGTCGGGGCGGGCGTTGCCGCCGCGGCACTGGTCGGCGGGTGGGAGCGGACGCAGTGGTGCACTTCGCAAATATGGGGCCGCACCCTGGTGCACGGACCAAACGGGCGCGAGCTGGCGCTGACCTTTGACGACGGGCCAAACGACCGGTACACGCAGGAAGTGCTGGAAAAGCTGGCGCTTGCCGGCGCCAGGGCGACGTTTTTCTTTGTCGGGACGTATGCGCGGCAGCTGCCGTGGCTGGTGCGGCAGGTCGCGGCCGCGGGCCATGTGGTGGCGAACCACTCCATGTCGCATCGCAATCTCCTGTATCTCGGCACGGACGCGATCCGGGCGGAGATCCGGGATGGCAGCGCCGTGCTCGAAGACCTGACGGGGGTGCCGGTGCGCTACTTTCGGCCGCCATTCGGCAAGCGCCGCCCGGCGGTGCTGCGCGCCGCCCGCGAACTGGCACTCGAAACAGTCATGTGGAACAGCATGGGGTTTGACTGGCGCAAGAACCGGCCGCCCAAGCAGATTATGAAGGCCGTGGAGCGCGGCATTCGCAGCAATCGCAAGGCCGGTCGCGGTTCGACGATCCTGCTGCATGACGGCGGCCCGGACCGAATCAATATGGAGCGCGGTCGAACGGTCGCGGCCCTGGGATTTCTGCTGGAGCGGGGTGCGGCCGCCGGCTACCGGTTTGTGACGGTCGCGGACTGGTGGCCGCCGTCGGACCCGGGCTCCCCGCGTTAGGGTGGCCCCGTAGAATGGGGAACGGGAGAACCGGACGATGGCACACATGGTATTTTGCGCGCGCTACAAGGCGGAGATGGAAGGGCTGGACGAGACGCCGTTCGACAGTGATTTTGGCCACAAGATCTACAACAATGTTTCCAAAAAGGCCTGGGGCGAGTGGGTGGAGCACCAGAAGATGCTGCTGAACGAGTACCGTCTTCAGCCCTGGACACCGCAGGCACAGGAGTTCCTGGTGGAACAGATGGAACACTACTTTTTCGGCGAAGGCTCGGGGCTGCCGCAGGATTACGTGCCGCCGGCCCGCTAAAA
>CAXSBW010000025.1:21129-25935 GCA_964235795.1 uncultured Acidobacteriaceae bacterium
CCAGGGATGCACGAGCCCAGGGATTCACGAGTGAGGTCGGGCTCACTCGTGAACGTTGCTGACAAATCAATTCACGAGCAGGATCCGGACGAATTCGCTCCTAGGCAGATCTTTTCACTTGCACACTTGCAAGTGTGTGCAACTATGAGGTAGAGTCAATCTTGTGAAGCAGGCAGACATCCAGACCGCATGTGCCACGCACGATCACTCCGGGGCCGCGAAAGCCGATCTCGGCTGGAGTGAGGCTGACCTGGAGCGCTGTTCGCGAATCTTTCGCGCCATGAGCGACGCAGGCCGGCTCCGTTTGCTGGCCCGGCTGGCCCAAGGGCCGGCGTGCGTGGGCGAATTGGCCGCGGTCGAAAAACAATCCATGACGGTTGTTTCGCAGCGTTTGCGCGTGCTGCGGGCTGACAACCTGGTACGGCGTACACGGGAAGGCAAGCACGTGATCTACGCCCTGGCGGACAGCCATATGCTGCGCCTGGTCTCCGATGGACTTGCCCATGCTTCGGAACGCACCTCCATTCCCCACCTGAAAGGATCCAAACCCATGACAAATCTCCACGAAGTTCACGAAAACCACGATCATCAGCACGGCGCAAGCTGCGGCCACACAGCCGTTCAACATGACGGGCATGTCGATTTTCTGCATGACGGCCACCTGCACCACACACATGATGGCCACATCGATGAGCATCGTCTCGCCGTATCGAGCGCCAACCCGGCGGACTGCACCGAGGGCCACGCATGCGAAGGGCATGGCGCGGACCACACACACGGAGCCGATTGCGGGCACGAAGTCGTTCCGCACGGGGATCATACCGACTACCTGGTCGACGGGCATCTCCACCATGTCCACGATGGCCACTGCGACAACCACGGCGCGGTTCAGGTGGTTTCGTAAGCCTGTTTCCAGGCACCGGTCGACCAACAGGCGGACGTCTCCGGACGTCCGCCTGTTGGTATACACTCAGCATGGGAAGCCCCTGTCGGGACGTGGCTCAGCCTGGTAGAGCACTCGCTTGGGGTGCGAGGGGTCGGCAGTTCAAATCTGCCCGTCCCGACCAATCCGGCCTGCGGCTTCTCCAGATCATTGAAACTAGTCAGCGTCCTTGCCCGCGTCTCGCGGCGAAACCTGCCCCACTCGGCGCAGGTAATTGGCATAGGCGCGCGGGGCATACATGCGGGCGTTGCATTTGCGGCAGCGTACCGGGTAACGGAAGAAGAGCCTCTGCAGGCGGTCCTCAGGCCGCATCCGCGACAGCTGAAACTTGGTGGAGTAGCACGTAGGGCAGTGGAGAACAGGCTCCTGTGCGGGTTCCTTCGACTCGGCCAAGCGGGTGGTCTCCTTGTGTCTACACCAAACGTAATGCCACGGCTTCACTATCTTAATGCGTCAGGTCGAAAATGGCGCTAACGTAGGGATTACCCCCTCTGATACGAGGCTTTATGGTTTGGGATGTAACGTTTACCTGCGACATTTGCGGCAAGGGCAAGGGCGAGGCGAATCACTGGTGGATGGCGGCCGTGGGCGGCGTTCCGTGCTTTGAAGAGAACGGCGGCGGCGATCTGCGCGAGCAACGCTTCACCCTGATGCGCTGGTCGCGCCCGGACAGCCAGAACCCCGATATGTACCACCTGTGCGGGCAGGGTTGCGCGCTCCAGGCCATGGAGCGTTATATGACGGAGGGTACGCTCGAGTCGCGGTAAGCCGCTTCTCGAAAAAAGAAAGCTTTTCGGCTCACTTCGGGTTTCAGCAAACGTCTCAACAGGTTGTGCGGCGAGCAAGCCTGCTCCAGGCTTGCGTGCCGGCGAGGAGAATCGCTCCCGTGTCCATTTCGACGTCCGCTCCGATGTCCGCTCCCGAAAGTCTCCGGTTTTCCTCCGGTGCTGTCCCTTCAGCGTCGTCTATTGCGCGCCCTGCCGCGCGCGCGGCGGAAACCCTGGCCGACGAGGCCGGACGCGCGGCCGAGATCCTGCTGATTCGCGAAGCCCAGGCCGGCTCGCGCGCCGCGTTTGACGCCCTGGTGCGTCAGTACGACAGCGCGGTGCTGCGGCTGGCGCTGCGGCTGACCGGCTCCGAGCAGGACGCACAGGATATTCACCAGGAAGCCTTTCTGAAGGCTTATCGCTACCTCGGCAACTTTCGTTTTGAGTGCTCGTTCTACACGTGGATTTATCGGATCGCGACCAACCTTTGCCTGGACCACCTGCGCCGTCGCAAATCGCGTCGTGAGGAGCAGGCCGTCATCCTGGACAGCCGGGGCGAGGAGATGGACCTGCTCGGCAATGTGTCGGACGATCGCGCGGGCGCGAACCCGGCGCGCGAGCTGGAGCGCAAGGTGATGGGGGAGAAGATTCAGGAAGCGCTAGGGCAGCTGACCCCGCGCGAGCGCATGGTATTTGAGCTGAAGCACTACCAGGGGCTCAAGCTGCGGGCCATCGGCGAGATGCTTGAAACCACCGAGGAGACAGCGAAAAATACACTGTTTCGGGCGACGCGCAAGCTGAGGATGCGGCTGGCGGAGCTGCACGGGTAACGGACAGCAATGCGCCAGCCGTGGCACAACGGCGGCGCGGGTGTGCCATGCAGGTTTTGGAGAGCGACGTGAAGCAGGAAACGCGAGCCGCGAAAACGGCCGGTACCATGACGTGCGAGACGGCACAGCGCGCGATGGCGCTGGAAGCCATGGCGGAGGCTGAGCTGGGAGGGGAGCCCGGCGCGGCAGGCTGGCTCGACGAGCACGAACAAGGCTTGGACGAGCTATCTGCCGATCCCCCTGCCAGTTCAGCCGGGTTCGGGTCGAGGAGCGAAGGGGCGTTGGCCGAGCACCTGCGCGGCTGCCGCTCGTGCCAGGCGGAGATGGCGGCGACCGTTGCATTTTTCCGCACACTGGCCTCCGATGGGGGGCCGGAGCCGTCGCCGACCCTGCTGGCCCGGTCGCGCATCCAGCTCGAAGCTTCGCTCGACAGCTGGGGGCAGATGGGCTTTTTTCAGCGATTTTCGCAGCGCATCAGCTTCACGGCGGGTCGTCTGCGGGCAGCTCCGGGGCTCAGCTCGGCCCTGCTGTTCGCGGGCTTGCTGGCCGGCAGCTACGGGGGGTACCGGGCGGGCCACGCTGCGCATGCGGCTGAGCAAACCTCGTTGCTGCTGGCCCCGCCCGCGCCCGAAGCGCCGTCGGTCGTGGCCGACGTCAGCTCCATCCGGCAGGATCCCGGCACCGGCATCGTGGAGGTCCACTATGACAGGCTGGTGCCCGATACCTTGTCAGGTCCGGCGGACGAGCCCTCCATTCGCGAGCTGCTGATGGCAGCGGCGGAAAACGGAACCGATATCGAAGTGCGCCATGTTTCCCTCGGGCTGCTGGGCGGCCCTTGCCCCCCGGGGGCTTTGTGCCGGGTCGGGCTGGAAGAGCAAGGCAGCGCGCGCAACGCCCTGCTGCAGGCGCTTGCCACCGACAAGGCGGCCGCCGTGCGGCGTGAAGCTTTGGCCGGATTGCAGCCGTTTCTTGCCGAGGACCTCCCGGTGCGCGACGCTGTGCTGCAGGCGTTGATGAGCGACCCGAGCGCCTCGGTTCGCATGGAAGCCGTGCGCGCGCTGCAAAGTGTAGGCGTGGACTCAAGCGTGCGGCAGGTGCTGCACACCGTGGCCTCCCACGACGGCGACCCTTCCATCCGGCTGGCTTCCACCGCGGCCTTGAAGGCTGTGCCGCAGGTGCAGTAAGCCTCCCGGCTCTTCAAGGCGCTTCGATGGTCGCGAACCGGAACATGGCTGGAGCACTCTTGGCCGAGCCGGTACGTCCAACTGAACGTGGCCCAGTGAGCCGGGGCAACGGCTACAGTCGCCCAGATACTTCTTACCGGAGGTCCCTTCCAGGTTTGCTTTCATCCCACATGCCCTCGCGCAAATCGCACCCCGGTGCGACCCTGGTGATCGCCGCGTGCCTGCTTGCCATGGACGCGCAGGCAGGAGCCGGGGCTGCGCGTACAGGAGCCGAAGCACCCCAGGACGCCGAGCATGGCCCCCAGCACGCCATGCAGCGCCCCGGTTACCTGGGCGTGAGCCTGCGCGACCTGGACAGTGCCGAAGCAACGCGGCTGAACCTGCACGGCGCCATGGGTGCCATGATCGTGACCGTGGACCGGGATGCGCCGGCATGGGCCGCCGGCCTTCGGCCGGGCGATGTGCTTCTGGAGCTGAACGGGCAGCCGGTGGACGGAGTCGATGCGCTGCGGCGGCGTTTGCGCGAGTGCTACGCCGGGTCGTCGATCACCCTGCGGGTGCGCCGTCGAGGCGAAGACATGAGCTTTGCCATGGTGCTCGGCGACCAGGACCTGATCGCGCAAAACGCCTTGAGCCTTCATCTGCGAACCGCGGGCAACGGCGGTCCGGCCCCGGGATTCGGATTCGCGGCACCGTTTCCAGCATCCCCGGCTCCCCCGACAGTGACGGTCAGCCACGGCATGGCATCGACGCTGTTCGATGCGCTTATGCCGGCCTCCACCTATACCGGGCTCGAGGTAGATCCCCTGACTCCGCAGCTCGCGGCGTTTTTCGGGCTGCATGCAAGCGGCGGCATGTTGGTCACAGCCGTCAGCGCGGGCTCGCCCGCGGCGATCGCGGGGTTTGCCGCCGGCGATGTCATTCTGAGAGCCGGCGAGAAAAGCGTGCTCACTCGCAGCGAACTGGCACGCGCCCTGCACAAAGGCCGGGGCGGCGCCGTCCCGGTTGCCGTGCTGCGTAACCGGCAGGAGCTGGTGCTGAGCCTGCAGCCGGGCAAACGGAAGCTGTAAGCCGGCAAGGGA
>CAXSBW010000025.1:26035-36912 GCA_964235795.1 uncultured Acidobacteriaceae bacterium
CAGACCGAGCCGCAGGCTGTTTTCCGCACCGGTGGCGTGCCCAGGCCGAAGCACCCCGCGCGACGCCGTTGGAAGGCCGTGATTCGCCGTATTCGCGAGCTCGCGACCGTGGGCCATGCGCTTGTTTCCACCCGGCACCCGGTCATGGCGCAGATCGTGCCGGCGCGGTTTTGCAACCTGAGCTGCACCTACTGCAACGAGTACGACAAGGTTTCCGAGCCGACGCCGCTGCCCGAAATGCTGCGTCGCATCGACGAGCTGGCTCGCCTCGGTACCTCCATCGTCACCATCTCGGGCGGCGAGCCGCTTACCCACCCTGAGCTCGACGCGGTGATCGCGCGCATTCGCCGGCATGGCCGCATCGCCGGCATGATCACCAACGGCTACCTGCTGATGCCCGAACGCATTGAACGCCTGAACCGCGCCGGGCTCGACCACATGCAGATTTCGATCGACAACGTGATGCCCGACGAGACCAGCAAGAAAAGCTTGAAGGTGCTGGACCGCAAGCTCGAGATGCTGCGCGAGTACGCCGACTTCCACGTCAATATCAACTCGGTGGTGGGCGGCGGGATTTCAAACCCGCAGGACGCAATCACGATCGGTCGGCGAGCGATCGAGCTCGGCTTTACCTCGACGATCGGGATCATTCACGACGGCGACGGACAGCTGAAGCCGCTGGGCGGCGAGGAACGGCGCGTTTGGTACGAGATGCGCGGCTGGAAAAAGACAAACTACTCGCGCTTCAACCGGTTTCAGGAGGCGATCGCCAATGCGGAGCCGAACGACTGGCGTTGCCGGGCCGGGTCGCGCTATTTGTACATCTGTGAAAACGGGCTGGTGCACTACTGCTCGCAGCAGCGCGGCTACCCCGGCGTGCCGCTGGCCGAGTACACGAAAGCCGACCTGCGCCGCGAGTTTCGCACGGAAAAAACCTGCGCCCCGCACTGCACGGTCTCCTGCGTCCACCAGATCTCCTACATCGACCACTGGCGCGCGCCGCAGGACCGAACCGCATCGCCCGGCTCCGCGGAAGGGCTCGTGAATATCGAGCTGTAATGCGGGGAAGTCTTCAAGGTCTACTGATTCCCATAGAAAGCCTACAGATTGTTGTCTCTGGGTGTGGTCCGACGATGACCTGTCTGCTTTTTCAGGTTGCAAGTACAGCCGAAACAACGGTTTAGCGGTAGAGAGCCATAGTGGCATTTCAAATGCCATACTTTCGACGAAGCTTAGCTTTGGAGGATTTTTGAGACAGATACGCTATTTCGCCCTTGCGGCCCTTGTTCCCCTCACCAGTGCCGCTGCTTTTGCCCAGATCGACACCGGGCAGATTAATGGAACAGTGACCGATCCGTCCGGCGCCGTTCTTGGAAATGCCCAGGTGACGGAGCGCAATATCGGCACAAACGCGACCCGGACGATCACAAGCACAGGCAATGGCGCGTACGTGTTCACAGGTTTGCCGGCGGCCATCTACGAGATCACCGTCAACTCGCCCGGCTTTCAAAGCCTGACACAGCAGGTCGAGGTCACGGTCAACGGCCATGCAACCGTGGACGTCAAACTCTCTGTGGGCCAGGGTACTGAAAAGGTGACCGTTACGGCTGCTTCCGGGGGAGCCGAGGTCAATACGGAAACGCAGGAAGTTTCGCAGATTGTCGGGCAGCAGCAGGTGGCACAGCTGCCCTCCTTGACGCGAAATCCTTATGACTTTGTTGCAATTGCCGGAAATGTGAGTTCGGGCGATGCTTCCTCGCAAAATGCGGAGCAAAACTCCGCCACACGCGGCATCGGTTTCAACATCAACGGCCAGCGTTCCTCCGGCACTGAAATCCTGCTGGATGGTGTTGAAAACATTGAACCCTTCGCCGACGCGGTCGGTCAGGTTGTGCCCCTCGACACCATCCAGGAGTACCGGGTCACCACAAGCAACTTCACCGCTCAGTATGGACGCGCTTCCGGCGGCGTCGTGAATGTGATCACCAAGGCAGGGACGAACGCCTTTCACGGAGGAGCCTGGGAGTTCAACCGGCTGTCGGCCTATACCTCCAACACCTACGACAACAATGCAAAGGGTATTGCAAAAGGCGGCTATACCCGCAACCAGTTCGGCTTTGAGCTGGGTGGCCCGATCAAGAAGGACAAGCTGTTCTTCTACGAGGGGACGGAGTGGCTGCGGGTGCGCTCGTCGGCCAACCAATCGGCCCTGGTGATGGATCCAGCCTTTATCGCGGCCAGTTCGCCTGCTACCCAGGCTTTTTTTGCCGCTTACGGTAAAGGTCAACCTGCCGCAAGCAACGGTGTGATCACGGCCGCGAGCATCGCCAGCGATAAAGCTGCCGGGATAGGTCTGACCAGTCCTGTTCGGGCCCTGCCGGGGGATACGCCCGTTTTTGACAAGGTTTCCTACACCGCGGCAACCGATGCAGGCGGCGGTGCGCCGCAGAACACGTACTACCTCAACGGAAGACTGGACTACAACCCGACCGCGGCTACACAGATTTATGCGCGGTATGCTCTTCAGAAGTTATCGGATTTCAGCGGAACTGATTACAATTCGGCCTACTCGCAATACAACGTGGGCGATACGAACTCAGACAATTCGATCTTGCTGAATGTTTCGCATATCTTCAGTCCGTCTGTGCTGACCAATACCAAGCTCAGCTTTACACGTTTCAACCTGGCTCAAAGCTACGACACGTCGCTCCAGCAGACGCCTACGCTCTTCCTGTTCAATAACGCGACGTATGCGAGTACGCAGGTCCAGACGCCCGGTTTCTACTCCCGGACCACGGGCGGCGGCGGACTCCCGTACGGCGGCCCTGAAAACACGATCCAGTGGAACCAGGACCTGACGGTCAGCAAGGGTACGCACACCATGCAGTTCGGCGGCCAGGTAGAGTACATTCAGCTGAACATAGCCTATGGAGCTTATGCCCAGGCAAACAACCTGCTCGGCACCGCGATTGGAAGCGGCCTGAATAACTTCCTGACCGGCACCGTGACGACGTTCTCGGCGGCAGTCAATCCGAACGGTGCCTTGCCGTGCGCGAGCAACTATGTCACGCTCCAGTTGACACAGACTCCTGCCTGCACCATCAACCTGCCCGCCACGCAGCCCAACTTTGCACGGTCCGATCGCTTTCACGACTGGGCTGCCTATGCCCAGGATTCATGGAAGGCCACGTCGCGACTTACGTTGAACTACGGCGTCCGCTATGAGTACTACGGCGTGCAGCATAACAACAAAGCCAACCTGGACTCCAACTTCTACTACGGCGCAGGCCCGGGTATCTCGAACGAAGTACGCAACGGGCAGGTATTGACCGTGCCGAACAGCCCCATTAAGGAGCTTTTCAGTCCCAGCTACGGCACGGTCGCGCCGCGCGTCGGCTTTGCCTGGGATGTCTTCGGTACAGGAAAAACTGCATTCCGCGGCGGCTATGGAGTTTCGTACGAGCGCAACTTTGGAAACGTGACCTTCAACGTCATCCAGAATCCACCGAATTACGCAGTCGTCCAGGTCCGCAATCAGCCTTTAACGAGCTCCAACGCCGGACCATTGGGGGCCGCCAGCGGTGCGGTCCCCCTTCCTCCGACCTCCGTCCGTAACATCGATCAGAATATCCGCACAGCACAAACACAGTTCTGGTCCGCCGCGGTGGACCAGCAGCTTGCCTCCAACACGGTTGTGTCTTTTCAATATGTAGCTGCACGAGGGCTTCACCTGTACGACATCAAGAACTACAACGAGCTTGGTGCCGGCAATATTCAACTCGGCGATCCTTTCACCCCGCCGGGCTCAACGGGTTTCAACTACTCGCGCCCGAACAACCAGTACAGTTCTATTAACAATCGCGGTTCGAACGGGGACTCGTACTACGAGGCCCTCAACGTACAATTCCAGTCGACCAACTTCCATCGCACGGGTATCTCCCTCGTCGCGAACTATACCTGGGGCAAGTCGATCGACGATGTAAGTTCGACTTTTTCCGAAAGCAACAGCGCTTCCAACGGTGTCGGTAACCTGGGATACCTGAACCCGTATAACCCCGGCCTGGATCGCGGTCTTTCCGATTTCGACATTCGCAACCGGTTTGTGTTGGCACCCATCTGGAATACGCCGTGGTTCAAGAATCAGCATGGCTTGAAGGGTGAGGCGCTGGGCGGGTATAACGTTTCCGGCATTTACACCGTGCGCTCAGGCACTCCGTTTACTGTCTCGGACAGCTCGAACTCGTTGAATGCAGGTTTCGGGCAAGGTATCGTACGGTACACCCCGACCGCGGGTGGGCAGGTGCCGCTGCGGGCAACCAAGATTCAGTCAAGCAACTTCGAGGGTGTAGCGAATAACTTCGTCATCGATACACTGCCGCAGGCACTCGCGTTTGGCAATCCAGCATACGGACCTTCCCCGAACTCAAACTTTACAGCGGCACAAGCGGCAGCAGTCGGCATCTCAGATTTCGGTCCATACCCGACGACCATGACGAAAAGAAATGCATTCACCGGACCCGGAGCCTGGAACCTGGACCTTGCTGTTTCCAAGAGTTTCCCGATCCGGGAAGGCTTGTCGCTGGAGGCACGCGCCGAGGGCTTCAACATCCTGAACCACGCTAACCTGTACGTGAACGGACCGAACAATGACGTTGCCAATTTCGGCTACAACGACCCTAATACGGGAGTTCCCGTGCAGCCGGTCATTGAGGGCAAGAAAGGCGGAGTGAATGGCGGACAGTATGACGAGCGGCGTTTCGGCCAGTTTGCTGTCAAGGTCAACTTCTAACCGATTGTGAAGGTCAAAAACAAGAGGCCGCTTTGTGCGGCCTCTTGTTTTTGGGTGCAGCTTGATCAAACGTCCTTGTCTCCCTCCGACTTGTCGCCATCTTTCCCTTCCTGCTTTTTCTCCTTGGTCTTCCAGAAGTTCTGAACGGCGCGGCGCTGGTCTTCGGCATGCCAGGCGTTGAGGCGGGACTGGACGATTTCGCGGGGGATTTCTTCGACGGAGGTGGTTTCAAGCACCTTGACCTGGTGCCACGGCACTAGGTACGCGTCGCGGAGCAGGAAGCCGGAGGTGGCCCAGCCTTCGGCCAGCTCGGAGACCTTGCCTTTGACATCGTTGTCGTCGAGGAACGGGTAAAGCTCAAACGACGAGCCGTCGTTCAGGTAAGCCGTGACGTGCGCGATCAGCACGGTGTCGGGCTGGGCGGTGGGCTGATTTTCGGCCATGTGCGATCTATCTCCTGTAAGTGACGCTGTAGCAGCTCGGGGCCGCTCGCGCCGGTAGGTGTAAGGCTCCGTCGGAGCGAATCACGGGTTGGATGCCGCCGGGCCGCGGTTGGGCGCAAACGATGCGACCCGCTGCAAAGGTTTGCAGGCTGACCGATATGGGCCCACTGCTGCTTACCGTACACTCTCCTGCCCGGCCAGGGCGGGCGAGCGGCGCATGAGCTTCTGTACCGATTCGCGATCCTGCTTTTGGCGCAGGCGCAGGACAACCAGCCGGACGGACAAGGCGATTGCCCCGCCGATCGCGGTGCAGATAAAGCGGCGCTGCGCGATTTCAGGCCCCGGGATGTTGTTGAGCGAGAGCAGAAATACGATGTAGGACGTAATGAAGAGTGAGTACAGCGCGTAATTGACGTTAAGCACGCTGTAGCAAAGCCAGGTAAACAGGAGAACCAGGCAGGCGAGACCCGCGGGAGCGGGATGGACGTACAAAAGGAAAATGCTGGACAGCACGGCCCCGGCCAGGGTGCCGACCGTGCGCGCGATCGCGCGGCTGGCGGTATCGGAGATGCCGGGACGGAGAACGAGCAGAGCCGTCATGGGGATCCAGTAGCCGCTGGAAAAGTGGAGCTGCCGGTAAATCTCGGTGCTGATGGCGAGCACCACGGTCAGGCGCAGGGCGTAGGGCAGGGCGGAGTCGCGCAGCTGACGGTGCCTGAGCGAGAGGACAGCGGCAAGGTAGGTGCTGCGAAGCGCTTGTTGCTCCTGGTGCACATAGGTGGCGAGATCGCGCAGACGCTTGTTGAGATCGCCCAGCGCGCGCAGCATGGTGGCGGAAAGCAGCAGTTGCAGGAGGCCGCCTGCTGAGATCAGCAGGGCGCGCACCGCGGCCTCGTGCGGCGAAAACGGAAACGCGGAGGCGACCAGCAGGGTCACAACGCATTGTTGGCCGACCCAGCTGTAACCTGCTTCGCGCTTGGACAGCATGCCGTAGCCGAAACCGAAAGAGGCGGCAATCAATGTAAGCGTCCAATTGGTGTGGCCCGCAACCATACCGATGAACGTGCAAAAGCCCATGCCGACTGAGACGAACAGGACCGGCAAAAGGGGGGAGCCGTCGATGTGCTGCTTGGGACCGAAGCCGGCCGTCATGGCACCGCCGGCGGCGATCATGCCCGCGGCCGGGTGGCCTGCCCCGATGCCGGCAAAGAGGCACACGGCGACGGCCAGTACCAAAAACCAGTCGGTGCGGAAGGAGGCAAGCTTCCAGTGGAAGATATAGCTGTCTGCCAGGTAGGCGAAAGCGGGCCTGGGCGCGATGGCTGTCGGCGCGGTACCGGAACCCTCTCCCTGGCGGTCTCCATGGGCCCCCGGCTGCGAACGCGACTCTTCCCGGAAGCTGCCTGCGCTACACGGGATCAGGGCAGGTGATTTAGACAGCGGCTCGCTCCTCGACACCCTCGATTTGCGCGATAAAGCAGCCAAGCCAGGCAGACAGGTTGCTTTTGCGGATCTGGTTGCGAAGGCGGGTCATACGGCGGCGTTGCTCGGGCAGGTCCATGGTCACGGCTTCAGCCAGAGCGGAGGCGACGGCGCTCTGGTCGTAAGGGTTGACCAGGATGGAACCGAGTTTCAGCTCGGTGGCCGCACCGGCAAATTCGCTCAGGATGAGCACGCCGTCGTTTTCATGCCGGCAGGCGCAGTACTCCTTGGCCACCAGGTTCATGCCGTCTTTGAGCGGAGTGATGAAAGCAACGCGAGCCGTGCGGTAGAGTGCGAGCAACTCGGTACGCGCCAGGGAGCGATGGATGTAGTTGATAGGCACCCAGCCGGGCTCGGCAAACTCGCCGTTGACCTGGGTGACCAGGCGCTCGATCTCGGCCTTCAGAATCTGATAGCCGGGGATCGATTCTCGGCTTGGCACCACGATCTGGATGAGCTGGGTTTTGCGGTGAAGCTCAGGATGCTGACGCAGAAAGAGGCCATAGGCTTTAAGGCGCTCGGGAATCCCCTTGGTGTAATCGAGCCGGTCGATGCCAAGAACAGTCACCATGTCCTTGGTCTGCTGTGCCCGTAGCGCGGCCACACGCCGGCGCACGTCGTCGGAGTCCGACCCATGTTCAAAATCGTCGAAATCGATGGAAATCGGGAAGGCCCCGATCAGGGTTTCACGGCCGCCGGTCCGGGCGATTCGCATATCACCGGCTTTGCGGGAAAGCGTGACCTGGGGAAGAAAAGCACGCAGGCAGGCGACAAAGTTACGAACGTCGCGGGCGGTCTGGAAGCCGACCACGGTATGCGCCAGGAGGCCTTCAAGCACCTGCCGGCGCCAGGGTAGTTTTTCAAAGATGTCAGGTGGCGGAAACGGAATATGAAGAAAGAAGACCAGCCGCGCCTCAGGGGAAAGCCGCCGCAGGGTAGGTGCGACCTGCATGAGTTGGTAATCGTTGATCCAGATCAGGGAATCCTTATCGGCCACCCTGGCAGCACACTCGGCAAAGCGCGTGTTGACGCGGAGGTAGAACTCCCAGTAAGTCGGGTCGAAGTTGCAACGGGACTGAAGGTCGTGGAAGAGCGGCCAGACGATCTCGTTCGAGAAGCCCTCGTAATACTTGGACTGCTCTTCCGGGGTCAGCGCAATGGGTTCATACCGGTAATGATGCTCCTGTGCGAGGGAGGCCAGTTCTTCACGGATTTGCCGGGCGGCCTCCGGATCCTGCTCGGTGCCGGTGGAGCCGATCCAGATGCCTCCGTGTTCTCGCAGAAGGGGTTCGAGCGCGGTCACGAGGCCGCCGCTGCTTTGCTTGGCGCGTAGTCCATCCGTCCCTTTTTCAAATGAAAGCGGCAGGCGATTCGATACGATGACGAGTTCGCGCTTCATTCCTTAGGCCTTCTCCAGTGTACGGGTGTGTGTTGTGGCTACACGGCTGCGAGTGCCAACGGCTCCGTGCCAGAAGTCAAAGAAATGGAGCAGTTCTTCGGGTGGACTTAAGGAGAATGGAGCCTGAGACGGGCGGGCCGGCTCGCGTACCAGCCAGGCGAGGCCACCTTGCGCGTTCATGGCGGCGAAGGCGTCTTCGTCGGTCGTGTCATCCCCGAGAAATGCCGAGGCTTCGGGAGTGGAGCGGGCCAGCAGAGCGGCGACGGCATGGCCCTTGGTCTGGTCGGTCGCCCGCAGTTCCAGGCCGCCGTCAAACAGCAGCAGGCCCAGTGAGTGGTGGCCGGCATACGGTGTGAAAACCTTTCGGCCCAACGCTTCCACCTCGTCAAGCCGGTTCAGGTCGCCCTCAAAGGAGCGCCAGTGAAGAGCGACGCTGGCGATTTTGCGCTCGGTCACGGCACCGAGGCCTGCTTCCGACAGCTCCCGCTCGGCGCAATCCAGAGCTTCGCGCTGCGCTCCGGTCGGTTCAAACAGGGTGATCCTGCCGTCGGGTGTGCGATGTTCGCGTCCATGCATACCCCAAAGCTCCACGGAGCTGGCCAGCGGCAGCAGGGTGAGAAGCTCCCTGACAGGCCGGCCGGAGACAAACGCCAGCTTTGTGGGCCCGTCGGCGATCGCGGCAAGCCGCTCGGCTACGCCGGGGTAAGCGAGGGCTTTCATCTTATCGCGATGGAACGGTGCCAGGGTTCCGTCGTAATCGCAGATGAGCAGAGGTGCTTTCGACATGTTGAGTGTGTGCTCGAAGGCTGCGCGCTCCCGATGGCAGCTCGCCCAGGGTCTGGGCAGGGCAAGACTCGGCTCTTCAGAGTGACTCATTTCTCTTAAGATGCGCCAGCAAACCCGTTTCGACTCCTTACCTGTTCCTTATCAAGGGTGTGGACCGACGGCGGGCACCATGTCGCGAACCACCACCAGGTCGACCCGCCGGTTGCGTCCGCGACCCTCGGCCGTCGCATTGTCGGCCACTGGACGGTAAGGCCCGTAGCCGGCCACAGCCAGTCTTGTCGGGTCGTACTGCGCCTGGTCGACCAGCAAGCGCAGTACGGCCATGGCGCGTGCAGCTGACAGCTCCCAGTTGGACGAAAAGGCGGCGTTGTGGATCGGCTGGTCGTCGGAGTGACCCTCGATGCGTAAGGCCAGGCCGTGCTGTTTCAGGATGGATCCCGCCTGGGCAATCTGGTTGGCTTGACCAGGCAGCAGATTCGCCTCGCCGGAGTGAAAAAAACCCAGCTCCTCGAACGAGATGACCAGGCCGTCCGGCGTTTGCGCGAGCGATACCTCGTGCTTCTCGATGGAGTTCCCGAGGACGCCACGCAGCTGTTGTGTCAGCAGATCGAGGTCAGGCAGGTTTTCAGCCATGGCTCCATGCCCGCCCGAGGCGGACTGCCCGGCGCGGCCGGGATGATTTTGCGAAGCGACGGCGACCGGGCCGGACTCCTTGCCGGAAAACCCGGAGTGGATCGCTCCTGAAAGCTTGCCGAGCGAATCGTTGTTGTGCCGCGACGCCGCGAACAGCACCACAAAAAACGCGAACAGCAGCGTCATGAAGTCGGCATACGAAACAAGCCAGCGATCCTGCGAGACCAGCGCCTGGTGCCGGTTGCGTCGCCTGCGCCCGCTCGGCCAGGCACTCGGGGCTGCTCCCATGCTCATCGCGCCACCGCCATGCGGGTCACACGGGCCGGCCCGCGCTCCGCGTTGGCAATGCCCAGCTTTTCACGCATCACCCGCGGGCTCGTGCCTTCGGCAATCGCCAGCACACCTTCGAGCGTGGCCTCCCGCAGCATGCGCGTTTCCTGCGCGCGCAGGCGCAGCTTGCCGGCCAGCGGCAGAAACAGCAGGTTGGCCAGGCCGACACCATAGAGTGTGGCCACAAACGCGACCGCGATCCCCTGGCCAACCTCGCCGATGTTGTCGAGCTTCTGCATCACCTGGATGAGCCCCAGCACCGCGCCCAGAATGCCGACCGTCGGCGCAAAGCCCCCCGCGGCCTCCCAGACCCGCGCCGGCTGCTCGTCCCATTCTTCCAGGCGCATCAGCTCGATTTCCATGATCTCGCGGATTTCGCGCGGGCTGATCCCATCGATCGCCAGCATCAGCGCCTTGCGGAACAGCGGGTCTCTGTCCATCTTTTTCAATTCGGGATCAAGCGACAGGATGCCCGCCTTGCGTGCCTGCAGTGCAAAGCGCAGCAGCTGCTCCATGCGGCCCGCGTGGTCCACCCGCCCGGCGCCGAACGCATGGCTCGCGCGCAGAAATGCCTGCCGCACCGCCGAAAGCGGAAACTGCACCAGCACCGCGCCCAGCGTGCCGCCGAGCACAATAATCGCTGCCGTCGGCTGCAGCACCTGCGTAATGTGCCCGCCCTCAAGCGAGTACCCGAGTGCGATGGCAGTTGCCGCCACCAGCAAGCCCCCAACCGTTCCTTTTTCCAGTTTCCGCATGTGTCTCCCTCGTCGCCGCCGGCACTGCACTGCTTATCGGCAGCTCGCGCCATTCGCTTCAGCTCTCAAGCCGTAGCCAGCGCACTGCCCTGCGCAAGCTCGTGTCTGGCCGCCTGCAACTCATCAGACAACGGAAACAGCTCCAGCCCGCGCAAAATCGTATCCTCGGCTGCTGTGCCATTCCCAATCTGGTGCAGAATTGCCGCGTGTCTCAAAATGGAACGCGGCGAAGGCGCGAGCTCAGCCAGGCGCGCTGTTGC
>CAXSBW010000026.1:0-17829 GCA_964235795.1 uncultured Acidobacteriaceae bacterium
GCACCGGCAATGCCGAGCTTTCCTCGGACCGCCGTGTCGATGCGGGCGAAAGTATCCTTATTGTCCTTCAGGAACTGACGCACATTTTCGCGGCCCTGCCCGATGCGCTCGCCTGAGTAGCTGTACCAGGCGCCTGACTTATCGACCACATTGTGCGTCACCGCGAGGTCCAGCACGTCGCCTTCGCGCGAGATGCCCTCGCCGTACAGGATGTCGAACTCGGCCTCGCGAAAGGGCGCGGCAACCTTGTTCTTGACGATTTTGACCTTGGTTCGCGAGCCGACCACGACGTCGCCTTCCTTGACGGCAGCGATACGCCGGATATCGATGCGTACCGACGAGTAAAACTTGAGCGCCTTGCCGCCGGTCGTGGTTTCCGGGTTGCCGAACATGACGCCGATCTTTTCACGGATCTGGTTGATAAAGATCAGGCAGGTCCGCGATTTCGATACCGTTCCGGTGAGCTTGCGAAGTGCCTGCGACATAAGCCGGGCCTGCAGGCCCATGTGCGAGTCGCCCATTTCGCCGTCGAGCTCGGCTTTCGGCACCAGCGCCGCAACCGAATCGACCACCAGCACATCGACCGCATTGGAGCGCACGAGGGCTTCGACGATTTCAAGCGCCTGCTCGCCGTAGTCGGGCTGCGAAACCAGAAGATTGTCCGTATCGACGCCCAGCTTCTTCGCGTAAACAGGGTCGAGCGCATGCTCGGCGTCCACAAATGCAGCCAGGCCGCCCAGCTTTTGCGCTTCCGCGATGATCTGGAGCGTGATGGTGGTCTTGCCGGAGGACTCCGGCCCAAAAATTTCAATCACGCGCCCGCGAGGGACGCCGCCGATACCGAGCGCCGCGTCGAATGAGATCGAGCCGGTCGAGATCGCCGAAATTTCCAGCTTGTCCCGGCTGCCCAGGCGCATCACCGATCCCTTGCCGAATTGTTTGTCCAACTGCGCGAGTGCCGCTTCGATTGCCCGAGACCGTTCTTCCGCCACGCTGTGTGTCCCCCAAGATTCGCGCATAAACCAGCTCGCAAGACGCCTTGGGGTGAGTCGACCGACCCCGGCGATGATGTCCGAAACTGGAACAGAGGCTGCGTATAGATTAGCATTCCGTGCGCCGAAAGGCGAAGAAAATGCAAACACTATCGTCACGTGCCTTTCGTGCTGACGAGACAAAGAATCCGCTGGCACTTTTCGACGCGTTCAGCTAAAGCGTCCATGCCACGCTGGGGCGCGACTCCGAAGCGGCTCAACGTTTCAGAAGATCCACCGCAGCATTGACATCGGTGACGCGGAAGTGACGCGCCAGGCCGGGGTGCCGTGCCGCGACGGCCCGGTACATCTCCCAGGCCACGCGCCGGTACGAGATGTGCCCCTGCGGCGCGGAACGCAGCTCCGCGATGTAGAGGGCCTCGGCAAAGTCCATGCGGAACAACGCGCGGGTCCGCGTCGCCAGCGGCAGCAGGTACTGCCCGGCCTCGGCGCAGGCACCTTCGCCCTGCCCGGTCAGCCCTGCTGAAGCCGTTCGCGCCGACTCCATGGCCCGCGTAAACACCGGCTCCAGGGCCCCTAAACCTTCCGGCGTTTCCCACCCGTGCCGCCCGGTAAAGGCCTGCAACAACTGCCCGCAGCGCCGGTGCCGGTGCATGTCGCGGAAACCGCCAAGATCCATCATCAGGTCAAATCGCAGGCGATGCCCGGCGGCGAACTCCCGCAGCAGTTCGTCATGCCGTCCGCGTTCGCGCAGCCCAAGGTCGACGATCTCGTCGCGCTGCTTTTCCGGCAGGGCGGCTACGTGGTCGCGCAGTTGCCGGTAAGGGTAGTGGCAGGCGGAGTAAAGCAGGCTTGCGGCCAGGTCCACTTCCAGCGCATCCGCGTCATCGATCAGGTCGACCACCGGCGCGGGCGCAATCGCTGTATCGCCCATCAGGGCCGCCGCGGCTTCCCCCATCAGGGCGCGCGTTTCAATGGCGTACCGGTTCGGCACGGCGTACTTGACCAGCGTCGGCGCGACCCGCACAGCCGGGCCGTCGTCCGGCCGCCAGGCCTCGCCGCCGGCCGCCGACCGCAGCGCTTCGCCCAGCGCCCGCACCTCGGCCGAAGGATGCGACAGCAGCCGGGAAACCTGCCCTTCCAGCGTCCGCGCGTTCACGATCTGCCCCAACGACGTGTTCGCGGCCAGCGGCAACAGGTAGCGCGCGACGTCAAAGGCGCGGGCCCGCAGTGTCCGGTCGAATGCATCGGGCTTCATTTCGGCAGGCCTTGCGGTGCCGGCCTGCAAGCCGGCAAATACCCCGTCCGAAACCTCGCGGTAGCTCGCGAGCAGAGCACCTACCGCGCTGTCGTAGGCAGCACGGTCCCCCTCAGCTTCAAACGCCGGCGTGTACCAGCCGCTGCGCTCAAAATCCTGGTAACGCGTCGAGCGCTCCTGCCCATCCCAGCGCTGCTCATCCACCAGCACGATGGCGGCCAGCAGTGACAATCGCTCGACCGCGAAGGCCAGGTGTGCCAGGTCGGCGATGGAGCGATGGCCATACTGAAAATAGAACGTGTTGAGAAACTGCTCGGCCCGCTGCGCGCTGATCTCGCGCAACGACTCTTTCAGCGACAGTGCCGAGCGGGAGTATTTCGCCATGGCATAGGCCAGAACCTCCGGGTCGGCCCCGTGAACCGCGTATACGTCCGTACCGGCTTTTCCGCCGGCATCGCTGGGGGGCAGAGTAGGTTCCATGGCCTACCCAGCATAGCGCCTCGCACGCTACGGCGGCTTTTCACGAGCGTTCGCCCGCAAGTGAGAGAAAATAGAAGCCATGGCTGACCCGATACACCAGCAGGCTCGACCGCTCGAGTCCGAAGAGGCTGTCCTGCGAGCCTTGGCGCACCGGCCCGGTCCCCTGCCCCAGCGGCCCTGGATCATGCGGCAGCGCTGGAGCGACCTGCTGTTCGCGCACTGGCCGGTACCCGCGGCCGAGGTGGATCGCACCCTGCCCGCGGGGCTGGTCGCCGATACTTTTGACGGCTCGGCCTGGCTGGGCGTGGTGCCGTTTGCCATGGACGGCATCCGGCTCCATGGGCTGCCCAGCGTGCCTGGCGCGCGCGCGTTTCCTGAGCTGAACCTGCGCACTTATGTGCGCGAGCGCGGTACCAATCGCGCAGGCGTCTTTTTCTACTCGCTCGACGCCGGCAATCCGCTGGCGGTCGCGATTGCGCGGTCGGTCTTCCATCTGCCCTACTTCTGGGCCCGGATGGGCCTCAGCTACGGGCCGGAGCCGGGCCGCTCCCGCGAGATCGCTTACCGGAGCGAACGGCTGTTTTCAGCGCAAAAAGCGACCTTCCGCGCCCGGTACCGGGGCCTGGGGCAGCTGGCGCAGGGGCCCCTCGAGCACTTCCTGACAGCGCGCTACTCGCTCTACACCAGCACCCGCTCGGGCGGGCTGCTGCGGGGCGACATCCACCACCTCCCTTGGCCGCTTGAGCGCGCCGAGGCCGAGTTCGAGCGCAACGACCTGCCCGCCGCGCATGGCTTTCACCTGCCCGACCGGCCGCCGGTGCTGCACTACTCGCGCGAACTGCTGGTGTATGTGTGGACGCTGGAGCGAGCCGGCCGCCAGACCGCCACGGCGCCGGCCGGCCAGCCTCAGCCGGTCGGCAGTCCCATCGCAAGCCGCACCTCCCTGCTGTAGTCTGGAGCGGAGCCGTCACCCAACAGTTTCCACTCAACAAAGGACCGCGCCCAGGCATGCCCGCCGCCACACCTCTTGTTCTGCCCACGGGCGACTTCCGCGCCTACCTTTTCGATCTGGACGGCACCGTCGCCGACTCCATGCCGCTGCACTACCGCTGCTGGACCGCGGCGGTGGGCGAGCAGGGCTGCACCTTTCCGGAGGAGCTTTTCTACTCCTGGGGCGGCATTCCCCTGCACCGAACTGTTGAAATGCTGAACGAGCGCTTTGGCTACCGCCTCGTACCGGAGCAGATCGTTCGGCGCAAAGAAGAGCTCTACCTGTCCATGCTCCATGAGCTCCAGCCGATCGCTGCCGTGGTCGAACACATCCACGCCGAACACGGGCGTATTCCGTTCGCCATTGTGTCCGGCTCGCCGCGTGCGTCGATTCTGCGGACGCTGAACACGCTCGGGCTGCTCGACCGGTTCGAACTGCTGGTCGGGGCCGAGGATTACACCCGCGGCAAGCCCGATCCGGAACCGTTTTTGACCGCTGCCGAAAGGCTCGGCGTCGCTCCCGCGGACTGCCTGGTCTTTGAGGACGCGGACGCGGGGATCGCGTCGGCGCAGGCAGCCGGCATGTCCTGGGTGCGCGTGCCGCCCAGCCACTCGCAAGCAAGCCCACAAACCTCCCGAAAGTGAGAACCCATCGCCGTGGTTGATACACCGCCTGCCGCGCCGCTCGCCGGCAAAACCGCCCTGGTCACAGGTGCTTCGCAAGGGATTGGCCGCGCGATCGCTCTCGCGCTGGCCGCGCAGGGAGCCAGGGTCGTCCTGATGGCTCGCAACCGCGAAAAACTCGATGCTGTCGCCGCCGAGATCGCTGCGTCCGGCGGCGAGGCGCACCCCTACGAACTCGATATCCAGCAGGAAAGCTCCATCAAAACAGCCGCCAAAGCCGCGCTGGCCGACCATGGCGCGATCGAGATCGTGGTCAACAACGCAGGCATTACCCGCGACGGCCTGATGATGCGCATGAAGCGCGCCGACTGGGATGATGTGCTGACGACCAACCTGACCGGCACGTTTCTGCTGACGCAGGCCCTGCTGCCGCCTATGATCAAGGCGCGCTGGGGCCGCATCGTCAGTATCGCGAGCATTGTCGGGCAGGCGGGCCAGGCAGGTCAGGTCAACTATGCCGCCAGCAAGGCCGCCTTGCTTGGCTTTACCAAGTCGCTGGCGCGCGAGGTTGCATCGCGCTCCATCACGGTGAACGCGGTCGCGCCCGGCTATATCGAGACCGCGATGACCGGGGTTCTGACGGACGCGCAAAAGGCAGCCAACCTGCAGTTCATCCCCCTGGGCCGGACCGGGACCGAGGCCGAGGTGGCCCATGCAGTTGCATTTCTGTGCTCGCCCATGGCGGGCTACATCACCGGGCACACGCTCGACGTCAACGGCGGCCTGTACATGCAGTAGCGCGTCGTGCTGGGTTCAGGCGGCGTTGGGGCTCCGTGCCGCGGGGAGGTTGTCCATCGCGCCGGCTGCCCCCATCGCATTCGGCAGGTTCTTCTGCTTCCACAGTTCCGCGTTCAGCTCCGCCCCGACCAGGATCGAGACCGCAGTCAGATACAGCCACAGCATCAGGATGATGATGACGCCGAGCGAGCCGTAGGTCGCGCTGTAATCGGAAAAGTGGCTGATATAGAACGTCAGCCCCACCGAGCCCAGAAACCAGCAGCCCACCGCCAGCATGGCCCCCGGCAGCAAGGAGCGAAAGCTCACCTTGCGGTTCGGCCCCAGGTAGTACAGCAGCATCACGCTGGTCACAAACGTGCTGAAGATCAGCGCCCAGCGCAGCGGGGACCAGATCACCGTGAACACATACGGGATGGGCAAAACACGCGCCAAAAAGCTGATGACATGCGGGCCGGCGAGTGCCAGCAGCAAGGAGGTCAGGGCCAGTCCGCCGCACAACAGGGTCAGCAGCAGCGCCTGCACCCGGTCGCGCCACCAGGAGCGCTCGACCTTGACGTCGTAGGCAATATTGAGCGCCTCAATCAACGACGAAAAGCAGCCGGATGCCGCCCACGCATAGCTCAGGATGCCGATGGACAGGATTTTCGCCGGATGGGCGGTCTGGATGGAGTTGACGGCCCCGATCACAAACTTCATGGCGTCAGGCGGTACCAGCACCGACAACATCGCCACCAGCTGGTTGAACAGGTCCGGCACCGGCAGCGCGCTGAGCAGGGCGGAGGCGACCATGAGCAGCGGCACCAGGGACATGAGCGAGTAGAAAGCGACAGCGGCGCCGATCGTCAGAACGCGCGTGCGCATGACTTCGTTAAAAAGAACGACGGAAAGCCGCGGGATCTTTTCAATGCCGCCGACGGCTCGCTTGACCTGAACTGATGCGCTTGCAGCCATATGTTGCCTCGTTTGCACCGCACGGAAAGGGGGAGTCGGTAGAGGTGTCCATGCCCGGGCTTTCGCGGCAGCGGTTAGGATGCAGGGGTCGCCGGGCGGGTCGCTTGTCCGTCTGGAACGCTTTGCCGCTGCCTTCAGGTTACTCGCCGCAGCCGGAATCGGCATACCTTGACCGGCGATCGCCGTGCTGCGGGCTTTGATGAAGGCAAACGCTGACTGAAACCTGCTTGCTGATAGACCCAAAACAAGACAGACCTGCTTTTTCCTGTCGACGCCAGGGCTGAGTCATGTTAACTCTTAAGGCAATTGGACGGTCCCCCGCCGGTCCCGGCCCTCTGGCCTGCCAACGAGGATGAGTGAACACTGCCGCAACCGAAATCGGTGGAACGATCCGTGCCCTGCGCCTCGAGCGCAACCTGTCGCAAGGAGATATTGAGAAGCGCACCGGGCTGCTTCGCTGCTACCTATCGCGGGTCGAAAACGGCCACACCGTGCCGTCACTGGAAACGCTGACCAAGATCGCGGGGGCGCTGGAGATTCCCCTGGCCCAGTTCTTTGCCGGCAAGGATGGCGCGCGGGAACTGCCGACAACCCGGGTTTCAGACGAGGAGCTCCGCTTCCTGACCCAGATCCGCCGCTACTCTTCAAGCCTGAACGACAGTGACAAGAAGCTGCTGTTGGCGATGGTCAAGAAGTTCGCGAGTGCAGGCCAGCCGATGCCTGTTTAAGGCTCATGCCTGGGAATGCGTTGTTCCGATCTAGAACGACACATTCCGGATCGCTGGCAGGTAGAACGCGCGCACCCCGGCCGCAATCAGCAGCAGCAGCAGGAATAGGCCGGCCACCGCCAGGTTGCGCCGCAGCCGAAACAGCCCCGGCGGCGCACCGGCCTTCGGCACCATGGGCAAGGCCAGCAGCAACCCGGCTACAAAGCCGCCGAAGTGTGCCGTATTGTCGACCCGCAGGGAAAACCCGCCCAGGTCCACGCCGAACGCCAGCACGAAGTTCAACACCGCAAACCAGATCACACTTTTGCGCAGGGCCTTGCGGTCCGGCTCGGGCAGCGGCAGCCAGCGCGAACTGAGCAGCACGATCAGCACCCCGGCAAGCCCGAAGATGGCGCCGGAAGCCCCGGCCCCGATCGCCGCGTCCGACCCGTCGCCTGCAAGGCCCGGGTGAGTCGCGATGCTCAGCAGGTTGCCGGCAAACCCGGTCAACAGGTAGGCCGCGACCAGCCCCGGCGCGCCCAGCAGCGGCTCGCCCAGCAGCCCCAGGTTCCACAGGCACCACATATTGGTGAGCAGGTGCAGCCCGCCGATGTGGAGAAACATGGCAGTGCCCAGCCGCCACCACTGCCCCTGCCCCAGCACCAGCAGGCCGAAGTCCGCACCCCAGTGCAGCAGCTGCCCGGCACGCGGCGACACCGGCGAAACGCCGCTCAGAACCATCAGCAGGAAGACGCCGCAGTTGATGCCCAGCAACAGGTAAGTGGCAGGCGCGGCGGCCCAGCTTTGCCTCGCCTGCCGCATCCGGTTTCCAGTGGTCGCGGGCGCAAGCACCTCGGCCGCTTCCTCCCTGGATGAGGAAGACAACGTTGCGGCAGGCGGCAGCAGCTCCGGTCCTTCGCGCGCGCCCTGCTCGGTCATGGCTCTACGGTAGCCGCTCCTTCCCTCGCCTGCAAATCACTTTGGTGTGGAGTCTGTCCAGCTGTGTGACAACGGACAAAACGAGTTCGTACAATCAAAACAGCAGCCCGACCCAGGAGACTTCGCACTTTGAATGGTTTAAAGCCCGTCCGCCGCGCCCTGCTCAGTGTCACCGACAAGGACGGACTCGTCCCCTTTGCCCGCGGCCTTGCCGTGCATGGGGTCGAGCTGGTCTCGACCGGCGGCACGGCTCGCGCCCTCCGCGAGGCCGGCCTGCCGGTCCGGGACATCGACCACCTCACCGGCTTCCCCGAGATGCTGGATGGCCGCGTCAAGACGCTCCACCCCGGGGTACACGGCGGCATTCTCCATATCCGCGGCAACCCGGCTCACCGCGAGGCCATAGCGGCCCACGGCATCGAGCCGATCGATATGGTCGTTGTAAACCTGTATGCCTTTGAGAAGACCGCCGCGCGCGCCGGTGTTCCTTTCGGTGAGCTGATCGAGAATATCGATATTGGCGGCCCCTCCATGCTGCGCTCGGCCGCGAAGAACTTTGAGGATGTTGCGGTCGTGACCAGCCCCGGCGATTACGAGGCCCTGATCGCGGAGCTAGGTGCCAACAGCGGGCAGCTGACACGCGCGACCCGCTGGCGGCTGGCCCGGCAGGCTTTCAGCACGACGGCCGCCTATGACGTCGCGATCGCCAATGCGCTGGACCGGATGGATGCCGAGCCGCCCGCGTCCGAAGTCCCGGCCACGTCGAACGGGAAAGACCTGCCGGCGACCCTGCGCATCGTGATGCCCCGTACAGCAACCCTGCGCTACGGCGAAAATCCACACCAGCGCGCGGCCTTGTACACCGACGGCACCAAACGCGGGGTTGCCGGCGCGCTCCAGCTCCAGGGCAAGGAGCTGTCGTACAACAACCTGGTCGACCTGGATGCCTGCTGGGAGCTCGCGAGCGAGTTCCTGCCGGGCTCGGCGCACAGCCTGCACCAGCCCCATGCACCGGCCATGGTCGCCATCATCAAGCACACCAACCCTTGCGGGGCGGCTACCGGCGCGACCGTGCTGGAGGCCTACCGGAAAGCCCTGGAGGCCGACCCGGTTTCGGCCTTCGGCGGCGTCCTCGGCGTCAACACGGAGATCGACGAAGCAGCCGCCGAGGAGATCGCGAAGCTGTTTGTCGAGGCCATCGTGGCTCCCGGCTACACCCCTGGCGCACGCGATCGCTTCGCGGCCAAAAAGAACCTGCGGCTGATCGAGATCGAGCACGCGGGCGGCGCGCACGGGCTTAAGCATATCTCCGGCGGACTGCTGGTGCAGGACGCCGATCGCTCACCGGACGCGGCGATGGAGGTCGCGACCACTCGCCGGCCCACGGAGGAGGAGTTTCGCGCGCTCCGGTTTGCCTGGAAGGTCGCAAAGCACGTCAAATCGAACGCCATTGTGTACGCGCGCGACGGGCAAACCGTCGGCATCGGCGCTGGGCAGATGAGCCGGGTGGATGCGGCGCGGTTCGGCGCGCAGAAAGCGACGTTGCCGCTTGCAGGCACCGTCGCTGCGTCGGACGCCTTTTTCCCGTTTCCGGACGGGCTCGAAGTGGTGGCGCAGGCCGGGGCGACCGCGGTGATCCAGCCCGGAGGGTCCGTGCGCGACCCGGAGGTCATCGCGGCGGCCGACCGGCTCGGCCTGGCCATGGTCTTTACAGGGGTTCGCCACTTCCGCCACTGACTCGTGCTTCGCACGACGGTAATGGGCTGCATGGCGCGGCGAGTCCGAGGGCCGGGTACAATCGTCTGATAGAAGCCGACGCGTGCGTCGACTGAAAGGCTGCCCTGCGCCGCATGCCCAACCATTCCGTCAGTTCGCCCGCTTCCCTCGCATTGCTTGCATGCGCTTCCCTGCTTTTGCCCGCCGTGCCCGGCCAGGCCCAAGGCAAACCGGCGGCCCCGGTCACCGACAAGGCAGACGCCTACTACCACTCCATGCTGGCCCACGGCTACGAGGAGCAGGCGGTGCAGGGCGGACAGCCCGAGTTCGCGAACAAAGCCATCGACGAGTACAAGGCCGCGCTTGCCGCCGATCCCGGCTCCCCGGCACTCGCCAACGGCCTCGCCGAGTTGTATTTCCGCACTGGACGTGTGAAGGACGCGATTGAGGCCGCGCAGGCGCAGATCGCGCGCGACCCCAACTCGCTGGACGCGCACAAACTGCTGGGCCGCATCTACCTGCGTTCGCTGGGCGATGCGCAGACCGCCGGCAACACCGGCGGCAACACAGGCGGCAATAGGGACATGCTGCAGCTCGCTATCGCCGAGTACACCCGCATCGTGGCGCTTGAGCCGGACAATATCGAGGATCACCTGCTGCTGGGACAGCTTTACTCCTTTGCCAAGGACTCCGCGCACGCGCAGGAGCAGTTCACAGCCGCGCAAAAGATCAACCCGCACTCGGAAGAGGTCGTGCTCAACATGGCACGGATTGATACCGAGGGAGGCAACATGCGCGGTGCCATCGCGGTGCTGAGCGCCCTGCCCGAGGCCGACCAGACCGCCAAGACCGAGTACGCGCTGGGCGCGAGCTATGACCAGGCGAAGGAAACAAAACACGCCATCACCGCATACCAGAAGTCGCTCGCGCTGGAGCCGGACAACCTGGACGTGGAGCGCGCGCTGGCCGATGCCCTGCACCGCGACGGGCAGGACAAGGCCGCGCTGGCGTCCTATAACGATGTGATCGACGGCGACCCGACGGACGCGTCGGCCTACCTGCACGCCGCCGAGATCGAGCGCAACGAAGGACACCCCGACGAAGCCCTGGCGAACCTGAAGAAGGCTGCGCCGCTGGCCACCGACTCGCTTGAGATCCGCTACAACGAAGCCCTGGTCTATGAGCAGCTGGGCCAGGGCAGCGAGGCCGAGCGCCTGCTGACCAAGATGGTCGCCGACGCCGAGCACTCCACCGGCGATTACTCCGCCGGCGAAAAGAACAACTATGCCCTGTTTGTCGACCACCTGGCGAACGTGTACCAGACCGAAGGCCGGACCGATGACGCCATCGCGACTTACAACAAACTCGTCCCTTTGGGCGGCGATTACGCGCTGAGCGCGTATGGCTCCGAGGTGGACGTGCTGCGCGAGGCCCACCAGTATGACAAGGCCACCGCGCTGCTTGAGCAGGCGACGGGGAAGTTCCCCAAAAATCGAGGGCTGAAGCTCGCGCTGGCCAATCAGCTCGCAACCACCGGCAAGTTCGATGAAGGCACGAGCATGGCCCGCGGCCTGCTGAACAATACCCCGCAGGATCGCGAAGTGTACCTGTCGCTGGCGCAGATGGACATGCACGCGAAGAAGTGGAAGGAAGCAGGCGAAGCACTCGACAAGGCCGAACAGCTGAGTACGTCGAATGGGGAAAAGCTCGGCGTTTACCTGGAGCGCGCCATTGTCGAGGACCGGCAAAAGCACTACGATGCTGCCGAAGGGAGCTACGGCAAAGCGCTGGCGCTCGACCCCAACAACAGCACCGTGTTGAACGACTACGGCTACATGCTGGCCGACCGAGGGACGCGGCTGAATGACGCACTCTCGATGATTCAAAAAGCCGTAAAACTCGACCCGGAAAACTATGCCAACCTGGACTCGCTCGGCTGGACCTACTTCAAGCTGGGCCAGTACGCGCTGGCCGAAAACAACCTGGTGAAGGCCAGCCAGCACAGCTCGCAGGATGCGACCGTGCACGAACACCTGGGCGACCTGTACGAGAAGACGGATCGCCTGAAGCAGGCGGCTTCGCAGTGGGAAGAGTCCCTGCGCCTTTATGCGAAAACCGACCCCGCCGACGCTGAACCGGGCGAAGGTCCGAGATTGCAAAAGAAGCTGGACTCGGCGCGGGTAAAGCTCGCGAAGGAAACGCCGCCGGGCGGCGGCAAGCATCCCTAGATGCCCTTTTCAAATCGAGCGATCGGCGAACCAATACGAGTTTGAGGGAAGCCTCATCCTGCTCACCGCTTTTAACAGCAAGGGCTTCCCCCCACGCTATCCTGAAAGCGATGCCTCTTTCGCTCCAGACCTGCGCTGCCTCGGGCGATCCGGCCGATTCGCTGGCCCGGCGTGAGCACTCCGAGGCCGAGCACCCCTACCGGTCTCCGTTTGAACGCGACCGCGCCCGCATCATCCATGCCCGGGCATTTCGCCGGCTTGCAGGCAAGACCCAGGTTTTTTCGGCAGGCGGCGAGGCCGGCGAGCCGTCGGACCACTTCCGCTCGCGCCTGACCCACACGATGGAGGTCGCGCAGATCGCGCGCACCGTCGCTTCCACGCTCGGCCTGAACCACGACCTGACCGAGGCGCTCGCACTGGTTCACGATATCGGCCATCCACCGTTCGGCCATGCGGGCGAGCGGACGCTCGATGCCTGCCTGCAACAGCATGGTTTGCGCTTCGACCACAACCTTCATGCGCTGCGGATCGTTGAGCACTTCGAGCTGCGCTATGCCGCATTTCGCGGCCTCAACCTGACATTTGCCGTGCGTGAAGGCATCATCAAACACTCGCGCGACTACACCGCGGTCGAGCAGCCGCAGCTGGCGCCCTACCTGCTCGACCGGCAGCCGCCGCTTGAAGCGCAACTGATCGACCTGGCCGATGAGATCGCCTACCTGACCGCCGACCTGGATGACGGCATGGAAGCCGGGCTGCTCGAACTGCCAGGCCTGCGTGCCGGTCTGCCGCTGGTCGAGCGCTTCTACGCGCCCCTGGACGAGACGCACGGGGCAGTGCCGGAAAAACTCATCCTCAACGAAGCGCTCAAGCGCATGCTCAACGCGCTGGTCGGCGACCTGCTGGAGGCGACTGCCGAACGCGTCCGCGCAGCCGGGGTCCGCACCCTTGCCGATGTCCGCGCCGCGGGTCGGCGCCTGGTGAGTTTTTCGCCGTCGATGGAGCGCGATCGCCGCGCGGCCAAGGAGTATCTGTACACGCACCTTTACGGGTCGGCGGCGCTCCAGCGCGATCACGCCATGGCCGAAGCCGTGATCAGCGACCTGTTCCAGACCTGGACCCGCGATCCGTCCCGGCTGCCGCCCGGCTACAGCAGCCGCATCGACGGCCTCGGCGGAAACGAGCCGGCCCCGCGCGTCGTTGCCGATTACATCGCGGGCATGACGGACAGCTTCGCCCTGCAGCAGCATGCCAGGTTGAAGTAGCGACGGTGGCATTCGCTGAGGACACGATGTCGCGGCCGCCCGGGTACCCCGTCACGCCCTACTGCACGATGCCCTTGGGCCGCAAACGTCCCAGCTCGCCGGCGCAGCTGATCGCGTTCAATGAAGAAAGCTTCAGGTTGTCGAAAGTCGCCCAGATCCAGAACCGGGTAGACAGGGCCTCGTTTGCATCCGCCTGGCGCACGCGCAGCAGGATGTCTTCCTGCCCGGCGCAGCTCAGGTTGCTGGGCGGGTCGCCGTCGCCGATGACGACATCGACATGGTCGCCGGCAAGCGCGGCTTCCAGGTGTTCGAGCGCGACGCCTCGCTCGAGCTCAATACCGAGCGAGATACCGTAACCGTGAAAGGTGGGCGCCTGTACGAGCTGGATGCCGAGCTGCGGCAGCCGGCCGCCCGAAAGCGCCGCGTAGTGGCGTCGCATGCGTGCCTCGACGACCGGGATATCCACCTTTGCCGCTTCGCCCGCGACCGGGGTCAGGTTGAACGCGACCTGCGTGTCGTAGACGTCCTTGGGCATGCTTTGAAAATTGAGCAGGGTCACGGTTTGCTGGTGCAGCTCATCCACCGCGGCGCGCCCATGTTCTGAAGCCGGCTCATGCACCGTCGCCCAGGCCGAGCGCACCGCGCCCACATCGCCCAAACGGGCCATCAACAGGCCCAGCGCGGTGGACGCGACATGCGCCGGCACCAGCGCCGGGGTGTGCAGGTCGGGGGCCGGGGTAGCCGGGTTGTCGATGGCGTCGCGCACCCAGGGCGAGGCGACCAGCACACCCGGCTCGCCTTCCAGCACGCCCGTCAGGTCGATGACGCTGGCGTGCGAGGCGACGGCTGCCTGCCAGTGCTGGCTGGCCTGCGCAGGAGAACCCGTAAAGAAAACATAGTCCACTCGGGTGAAAGAGTCGTCGTCGATGGTCTGAACGATCGTGATTTCGTCGCCGACGGCTTCCAGCTGACCCAGGCCCTCATCGTCGTCCATCAGCAGCAGCTCGGCCGCGGCGAGCGCGCTGTCTTCCACGGCCTCGGTCAATTCCTTGCCGCGCAACGCGGCGGCTCCTACAATTGCGATCCTTACTTGCTCTGACATTGTTTCCTTATCCCGCTTCAAGCGAGCGATAAACCTGCGGGCTCCCGCAATGCAGCGACTGGCCGGGGTCGCCGGCTTCGATGACCCGCCTTAAGCCTGGCCCAGGCGCACGGATTTTCTTTGCCAACCGTAAAGCAGCCTCGCCAACACCCCGGAAAACAGGTACACCAGCGCGATGGCAGCGAGGACATACTGAGAAAAGAACACAAGCGCGTACAGGAAAGCGCCCAGCAGCACGATCCAGCGGAAGGGATGGGTGTGGGTCAGGTCCATCTCCTTGCCGCTCCAGAAGCGCCAGGTGCTGACCATCAGGAAGCCGAGAAAGCCGACATACGCGCCCCAAACCCAGGCCACCCAGGACAGGGCAACCGGGACGCCGCTGAAAAAGTGCACCACCGCCGCCACTGCCCCGGCCGCCGCCGGAATCGGCATGCCGACGAAATACTTGCGACCCGGACGGCCCGGATTTTTCGGCTTGGGATTGCCCATGCTGTTGAACCGGGCCAGTCGCGCCGCGCCGCATAACAGGAACAGGAAACACACCAGCGCACCCAGATCGACCAGCTTGCGGCGCAGCGGGTCGCCCAGCCCGTGCGGCAGCATCTGGAACCCCCAGCAGTACGCCAGCAGCGACGGGGCAACGCCGAAGGTGATGACGTCGGCAAGGGAGTCCAGCTCCTTGCCGAACTCGCTGGTGGTGTCCGTCATGCGCGCGATGCGTCCGTCGATCGTGTCGAACGGGATGGCGAAGCCAATGGCCAGGGCAGCGTAGTTGAAGTGCTGCGGCTCCAGCATGGAGCCCTCAAGGCTTTGCGTAATGGCAAAGTAGCCGGCCGCGATGTTGCCCGCCGTAAACAGCGAGGGCAGCAGGTACATGCCGCGCGGCTTGCGCCGTTGCCGGGCCGGGCGAGGCGCGCGTTCGGCATCGACGGCCATGGGCACGAGCCGGGGCGCTTCGCTCAACGCACCGGCTCCAGGCCCGGCACTTCGGCAGCGACCCGACGGGATACGGCAACCGCGGGCGAAACAAACGCCAGCACCGTGCTGCCCCCCTTCACAATCGCGCCCAGCTCGACGCGCACCTCCGTGCCGGCCGGCAGCAGCAGGTCGGTTCGAGAGCCGAACTTGATCAGCCCGACCCTTTGACCGCGAACAAGCCGGTCGCCGGCTTTCTGGCGAAACACGATGCGTCGCGCCAGCAGCCCGGCAATTTGCTTGAAGACCACCTCATAGCCGTCCTCGGCCTCCATCACGCAGATATTCTGCTCGTTTCGGTCGGCCGAGGCCGCATCCATCGCGTTGACGAACGAGCCTTTCTGATAGCGCACTTCACGGACCACCCCGGCGACCGGCGCGCGGTTCACATGAACATTGAAGACATTGAGAAAGATCGAGATACGGGTGCGCTCGCCCGCCGGCGTGGTGATTCGCTCGATGCTCGTCACCTTGCCGTCGGCCGGGGAGACGACCAGGCCCGGGGCCTGGGGAATGGCGCGCTCGGGGTCGCGAAAGAACCACAGAAAAAAGGCAGCCAGGGCGAGCGGCAGCAGGCTCCACCACCAAACACCGGTGAGCGCCGCGAGCACACCCGCGACCAGGACGAGCGAACCGCCATAGAAGTAACCGTCACGAACCATCCCTTTGATTATAGAGGGGCCTTTGCCGGCTGGCCCGGACCTGACCCGGACATAACCCGGACCTAACCCGGACCTGGCCCGGCGCGGCCCCGACCCCCGCTTTGTGCCCCGCATTCCCAACTCGGTATGGTGGTACGTATGTCGGGAACCCTCCAGCTGGCTCTTCTCTCATGCGCCCTTCTGGGGCTGCGCCACGGTTTCGATTACGACCACCTGGCCGCCATCACCGACATCACCAGCGTGCAGCGCGGCTGGCGCGAGGGCATGCGCCTGGGCCTGCTGTATGCGCTGGGCCACGCCTTTACGATCGCAGTGCTGGGCGTGGCCGTTGTGGTCTTCCGGCTGGCCTTGCCGGTGCATCTTGACGCCTTCGGCGAGCGGGTGGTCGGGGCGACCCTGCTCGTTTTGACCGCTTACGTACTTCTCACGTTTTTTCGCCGTGCTCCCGGCGAGCACGCTCACCCGGTCAGCCGGGTGGCCCTGCTGATTCGCGGGGCGCAGCACCTGCGCTGGCGCATCCGGCGGCGGCGCAACCCGGTGCTGGCCCGGCCTGAGCCGTTTACCTTTCAGTATGGGCAAGGGTCGGTGTTTTTCGTCGGCATCCTCCATGGTCTCGGGGCTGAAACCCCTTCTCAACTGGTGCTGTTTCTCCTGGCCGCCCACCTCGGCGGCACCAGCCGCGGCATCCTCGGGCTGCTGTGCTTTATCGGCGGGCTGCTGCTGATGAATACCCTGATGACCGCTTCGGCTTCCGGCATCTTCGCGGGCAGCATGCATCGTCCGCGCGTACAGTCCTTTGTCACGCTGCTCACAGCGGCGTACAGCCTGGCGATCGGGCTGGTCTTCATCCTTGGCGCGAGCGACCGGCTGCCACCGCTTGTGCGGTAGGCTGTCCGGTGAACGCTTGAGATAACGCTCCCGGATAACGCTCCGGGATCCGCTCCGGGATCCGCTCCGGGATCCGGTCAGCGGCGGGTGGCCGCGCTGCGCTACCATTCCAGTGTGAGCGATCTTGAGCAAAAGGCAGATCTCCTGGCGAAGACCCTCCGGGAGCTGGGCAGTGTGCTGGTGGCTTACTCCGGCGGCACGGACTCGGCATTCCTGGCGTATGCGGCACACCGGGCGCTCGGCGACCGCATGCTGGCCGTCATCGCCGATTCGCCCTCCCTGCCCCGCGCCGAGCTTGCGGCCGCGCTCGCTTTTACCGCCGAACACGGCATCCCCACGCACACGCTTCGAACCGCGGAGATGGAAAAGCCTGAATACGCGCGCAACGACGCCCAGCGCTGCTTCCACTGCAAGGACGAGCTGTTTACCGTGATGGAGGCCGCGCGGATGGAGTTGGGCTTCGCGCACCTGGCTTACGGCATGAACCTGGACGACCGCGGCGAGTTTCGGCCCGGCCAGCAGGCCGCCGCCCTGCACCACGCCCAGGCGCCGCTGGTCACCGCAGGGTTATCGAAGGCAGAGATCCGGGCGATGGCGCGCTCGCACGATCTCCGCGTCTGGGACAAGCCCGCGTCGGCCTGTCTCTCTTCCCGCATCGAGTACGGGCGCCCTGTCACCCCGGAAAACCTGCAGCAGGTGGAGCAGGCTGAGGCCGCGCTGCACCGGCTGGGCTTTCCGCAGGTCAGGGTGCGTCACCATGGCGACCTGGCACGGGTCGAAATCGATCGCGCGGACCTGCCGCGCGCGCTCTCGCTCGCGGTCCTTGACGCGATCACTGCCGCCCTGCGCCCTCTCGGCTTCCTGTATGTCACGCTCGACACGCAGGGCTATCGTTCCGGCTCCATGAACGCGGTGCTGCCGGTGTCGGCACTTCGTCCGGCCAGCTGATCTCGTTTTTCGTCTTTCTTAAAGGATTGCCATGCGGATTGCCTATCTCGACTGCTTTGCCGGCATCTCCGGCGATATGTTTCTGGGCGCTTTGCTGGGTGCGGGCGTGCCCCTGCCCGTGCTGGAGGAGGCCGTGGCCTCGCTCGGCCTCGGTGCCTCGCTTCGGGTCGAAACCGTCGACCGGAGCGGAATCTCTTCAACCAAAGTACACGTGCTGGAGCATGGCAAGCCGGCCGAGGGCGCACCGCATGCTCACCCGCATGAGCACCCTCATCCCCACGAAAAGACTCACGTTCACAGCGAAGC
>CAXSBW010000026.1:17929-19057 GCA_964235795.1 uncultured Acidobacteriaceae bacterium
CACGAGCATCCGCACGAGCACGCCGGCCACAAGCAGGATCACGAGCATCCGCAGGCCGCGGGCCCTATGCCCCACGTGCACGGGCGCTCCTTGTCGGCCATCCGCGAGCTGATTCGGAGCGCTCCTTTAAGGGAAGGCACAAGGCGCCGTGCGATCGACACCTTTGAGCTGCTGGGCCACGCCGAAGCCAAAATTCACAACGTGCCCGTCGAGCACATCCATTTTCACGAGGTCGGCGCCGTGGACGCGATCGTCGATATCGTGGCGGGCTGCGCCGGGGTCGAGTACCTGATCGGGGAAGACCCGGTTGCCTGGCACTGCTCGACGATCAACGTGGGAAGCGGCATGGTGGCCTGCGCGCACGGCCTGTTCCCCGTACCGGCACCTGCCGCGGCGGACCTGCTGCGCGGCATGCCGACCTATGCGGCCCACGTGGAGAAAGAGCTGGTCACCCCCACCGGCGCGGCGTTGCTGCGCATGCTCCATCCCGAGTTCGGCCCGCAACCTCCCATGGCGGTCGAATCGATCGGATACGGTGCAGGGACGCGCAACCCGCATGGCTTCCCGAATGTGCTGCGCCTGAGCCTGGGCCACGCTGTCGAGGCTGGTCGTGCGTTCAAAAATGAAGCTCGGCACGAGCATCGGCCTGGAACCGTGACCGTGCTGGAAACAGCGCTCGACGATGCAACCCCGCAGGTGCTGGCGCATGTGGCGGAACGGGCCCTGGCCCTGGGCGCGCTCGACGTCATGCTGACGCCGGTTCTGATGAAGAAAGGCCGCCCCGGCACCCTGATGACCGTGCTTGCCGACCCGCCGGATGCTTCGGCCATGGAAGACCTGCTGCTGCGCGAAACCACGACCCTTGGCGTACGCCTGCACGAGGAGCGTCGCGTCTGCCTCGACCGGCACCATACGCCGGTGGACACTGCGTTCGGTGAAATCAGGATCAAGACCGGCACCCGCAACAGCGATGAATGGAATGCCGCGCCGGAGTTTGAGGACTGTCGCGCCGCGGCGGCCCGGCACGGCGTTCCGGTCAAACAGGTCATGCAGGCCGCGGTCGCCGCCTGGTCACTCGCACCCGCCCGATAAGGGGCTCCTGCGCGCATCCAATGACGGAGACGCAGG
>CAXSBW010000026.1:19157-20926 GCA_964235795.1 uncultured Acidobacteriaceae bacterium
TGACGGAGACGCAGGAGGAGAACCGCCATGGAACGCAGGGATTTTCTGAAAACAGCAGCAGTCGCCGGTGCAGCCGCGGTCAGCAACCTCCGCACAGCTGCTGAAGCACAAACCGGCGGGGCGCAGACCCGTTCCGCGTCCCGGCCTGCCTCGCCCGACATGCAGTACCGCGAACTCGGGCGTACCGGCGAAAAGGTTTCCGCGATCGGCATGGGCGGCTATCACGTGGGCAAGCAGGACACGGCAGCGGAAAGTGTCCGCCTGATCCACGCGGGTATCGACCGCGGCATCACCTTTCTGGACAACTGCTGGGATTACAACGAAGGCACCAGCGAGCTGCGCATGGGTGAGGCACTCGGCAACGGCTATCGCAGCAAAGTCTTTTTGATGACCAAGATGGATGGCCGCTCGGCGAAAGAGTACAACCGGCAACTGGACCAGTCACTCGCCCGTTTGCGGACTGATGTGATTGATCTGGTGCAATTTCATGAAGTCATCCGCATGGATGATCCCGACCGGATCTTTGCAGCGGGGGGTGCCCTGGAGGCAGCCGTGGCTGCTCGACAGGCCGGCAAGATTCGCTATATCGGCTTTACCGGTCACAAGGATCCGGCCATTCACCTTCGCATGCTGGAGGTCGCGCAGCAACATAACTTCCACTTCGATACCGTGCAGATGCCTGTCAACGTGATGGACGCGCACTTCCGCTCGTTTGCAAAGCAGGTCATGCCGATCGCGATCCAGCAAGGGATCGGCGTGCTCGCCATGAAGACCTTTGGCGACCACTTCATCCTGGACAGCAAGACGGTGGAGCCGCTCGAGGCACTGCGGTATGGGTTGTCGCAGCCGGTCTCCGTCGTCATCACAGGAATCGATTCCATGCCGATCCTCGATCAGGCCATGGCTGCCGTAAAGAACTTTCAACCGATGACCGGGCCAGAGACGGCAGCCCTGTTAAGCCGGACGGAGCAAGCGGCCATGACCGGGCAATTTGAACTTTTTAAAACCACTCCGCACTTTGACGGAACCATCCAGAATCCCAAGTGGCTCGGGTAAAGCATCCGGTACTGGAGCGCGTGGCTGATCCGGCTGAGTAACAAATTCGCGTTGCTCCCCGAGGGACCTGGGCTTTTTCTCTAATTTTTGCAAACGCTTGCTTCCGAAAACGGAGAAGCCCCGCCTTGCAGGCGGGGCTTCTCCGTGCCGGTTCGCACATTCACCGGTGCGGGCTGAACGACTATGCGGTCTTGCTGTCCCGCAGCGCCTTGACCTTGTTGTGTGAAGCCTCGATGTGAGCATTCTGCCCAGTCAGCACATCGCGAATGTCCGCCGGCAAGTGCTCGGACAGGGCCTCGGCATAGGCCTTCTTGGCCACGTCTTCGCCTTGCTCCGAGGTCGCCAGCAGCGTGTGATCGCCCCCACCCAAGTTGGCCTTAAGCTCGCCCCAGAACCGGTGCAGCTTGCCGGACACCATGCCGTGCTGGTGGACATCCTTGACGCCCAGCCGGTGCAGCTCATTCTCAAGTTCACCCGCGAAGTTCGCCCGCGCCTGCGTTTCTTCCATAAAAAACCGGCGCGCGCCATCATCCTTGATGTGCTTGCCGATCTCCGTAAAACCTTCATGGCTGTCTCGCAACACGTCGACCAGCTTTGCCAGGGTTGTCTTTACTTTTTCTAGATCGATGCTTTCAGGCATGATTTGCCCTCCGTCTCGTTTCGATGCAGAGACGCAGGGGTGCAAAGGGCTATGCGTTGAAAATCATGCTTTC
>CAXSBW010000026.1:21026-36513 GCA_964235795.1 uncultured Acidobacteriaceae bacterium
ACCATCTCGCACGTTTCGAGAAGGTTGGTGGACTGGTAACAGATTCGTAGCATGTCTTTTCGAATGGAAGAGTACTTCGGTGCTCTTGGCGGGAGACAGCGCTGGTGTTAACGTGGCGTTGTAGAAAGTACGAGAGCGATCAGCCATCAAGGATCAGCTGGGTCCGGCTTGCATCCTGTTGTCGTCAATCTTGGATGGTCAGTAAAGGCTGTGTCACACACATGTCTGCATGCTCGCGCCGAATGAATTTCAACCGGAAAGACAATCTCGATCGATCGTCGGAGGCTGGAAGCGTCCTGGTTGAATTCAGCCTGATGCTGCCCATTTTAGTGCTCCTGCTGGTCGGGGTAGCCGACCTGGGCCTGGGTGTGCAACAGGCGATTGTGGTTTCTGAAGCAGCGCATGCTGGAACCGCTTACAGCAGCCTGCCCGGCAAATCGTCCGACACAGCGGGGATGAAGAGCGCGGCGAATGCCGCAGCGGGCAGCCTATCGTCGTTCAATGCTTCCGCGACAAACTGGTGCAGCTGTGGCGCGGGTGGGACTCACCTGAGCTGTCCCATCACCTGTAGCGGGGGGAGCTTGATGGAATACGCTCAGGTCACGACAACCGCTACAGTGCCGGTTTTGCTGGGGTATCCAGGACTCCCTGCCGGCTTTTCTTTAAGCGGCTTTTCGGTCGTTCGCGTTCATTAAATTGATTCGATTCCCTTGCCTGCCCTGCGACAGGAGTTTCACCAGTTTCAACGCCTGGAAGACCAGAACATACGAAAGATTGATCTGATGAGACGAGCACTTCTGCAATCATGGCTCAGTGAGGACGGGTCCTCCGTGCTCGAACTCGCTTTTGTCATGCCCTTGTACGCCATGTTGATCTTTGGTTTCATCACCGCCGCTCTTCTTCTTTTCGTCTACTCCAGCATCACGTACGCCGGACGGGCGGCAACCCGTTTTGCCTCGGTACGAAGTACGGCAACCGCCACCCCGTGTTCGCAAGCTGACATCAACACCATCGTCCAGTCAGCCGTCCCCATTCTGAATGGCGGACAGCTTTCCAGCCCCGCAACCTGGAACGCGGGTAACACAGTGGGAAGTACAGTAACGGTGAACGTTCGCGTCAGTTATCCCTCGCCTTTGCCTTTCTTGAGCAACTCAAGTCTGACCTTGTCGAGTACAGCTGTGACGACCATTATTCACTGACTCAGCTGATAGCCTGCGACCGAATGGCAGGAAACGTGAAAGACTGGGCAGCGCCGCCACTGGGTTCAGGTCAACCAGACCGGCACTGTGCTCTTCAAGCCTCAACTGATCACCAAGGCACGTCCCCGATGGAGCAAGCGCACCGGCGGCAAGTTCGAGCATGCGGCTGGTGCGAAAACTCATGCCTCGGATGCGCCCGGGACTCACAAATGACCACAAGCCGATCACCCGATCCGCGCGATCCAGGGCAAGGATGTCGAGTGAGAATGCCATACCCCACGTGTGTACACCCGAGCAGGGGTCAATCAGCAGGCCGCTTCCTGCATCGAGCTCTTCCCTGCCGAGCAGGCCGCGCATGCGATCCACCAGAGATGTGGCGAGCCTTGCGTTCCGGCAGACGATCGTCGACCGAGTCATGTTCGCCACTGTAAGCTGTGTCCAGCGTCTTGTCATCGCTTGCTCCTCTTCCGCTCCAGTCGCGACACGTCTTTGCCGGATGGCTAACAACTAAAAATCCATTCATCGCGCAACGACTTACTTACCCAGCATGGGAAGGTTTCTGAAAAGTGTAATCATTGCCGGGCCGAGAAGAACGATGAACATGCTGGGCAGGATGCAAAAGATAAGCGGAAAGATGATTTTAATCGTTGTTTTGGCAGCTAACTCCTCTGCCTGCTGGTTTCTACGCTCTCTCAACCCGCTGGCGAATGTACTCAATGCTTTGGCGATCGGGGTTCCAAACCGTTCTGTTTGCATCAGCATGTTTACAAAGCTCTGGAGCTCCGGCAGGTTGACACGTTCGGCCATGGCTTGCCAGGCCTGCAGGCGCGGTTTTCCCGCTCGCTGTTCGAGGCCAACCAGTTTGAACTCGAGAGTAAGGTCCGGATGGCTGACTCCCAATTCCTGACTTACACGAACCAGCGCCTGATCCAGCCCTAGTCCCGCGTCTACACAAATCACCAGCAGATCGACCGCATCAGGAAGGCTCCTTTGAATGCGATGTCTGCGTGCTTTTGCCATACGGCGCAGAATCAAATCGGGTAACAAATAGAACAACGCGAAAGCCGAGACTGCCCCGAGTCCGCGATCGTGCGAGACAAGTGCAACAAGTAGAGCGGCACAAACCGGGGCACCGGCGCGCGTCAATAGATATACATCCAGGGCGTTCGCTTCCCGAAAACCGGCGCTTGCCAGGCGGCCTTGTACAACAGCCATCCATGACGAGCTCAGGTTCAATCTACCCCGCAGAACCTGAAGCTTTGTCGTGAGCAATGCTGTCTTATCCTGCTGTCTCTGCTCGCCTTGCTGCCGCGAAGAGAGGTCCTGCGAAGTTTGGCTCCGCTTGCGAGTCATGTATGCCAGCCGGCGAACGGCACTGCGGCTCTCGCGCCCCGCGTACCAGACTATGCCAAGCGTGGCGGTAGTGAAGACCGCGGACAATGTGAGGAAATACAGCAGGACGCTCACATTACACCTTCACGTTGACGATTTTGCGAATTATCAGAATACCCGCGCCAATCGAACACAATCCTCCATATAACAGCAATCTCCCGGTCGGATCTGAAAACAAAAGCCGGGAATAGCCGGGATTGAGCAGGTTTGTCATCAGGAACAAGACAAAAGGCAATGCACTCAGAATCCAGCCCGAAAGCCTGCCTTGTGCGCTGTGAACTCGCACCTGAGCAGCGATCCGCATTCGGTCGGAAATGACGCGCGTAGCTCCGTCTAGAATCTCGGTCAGGTCGCCCCCGCTTTCGCGCTGGACCAGAATAGCCGTGACAAGGAATTGCAGGTCTTGTGAAGGAACACGCCCTGCCAGCTCCAGAACTGACTCGCGAAACATGACACCGAGACGTTGCTGCTGAGAAACCCTGGCGAATTCACTTGAAAGCGGCCCACTGGACTGGTCCGCGATGATCTCCAGAGCGGAGGCAATCGAGTGGCCCGCCCGTAGGCAGCGAGCCATCAATGCGATGGCCTCAGGTAGCGCTGCCTCGAACTGATGAAGCCGGCATAGGCGCTGACGGCGGAGCACAGCATACGGCAGAATGCCGGCCAGGATGGCAGCAGAAGCGACGAGTGGCCATCCGCCGATAATAAGTGCAACACTGATACCTGCAGCCAATGCAAGCGCAAGGGATGCGATCGCAAAGTGGCGAAGGGGGTAGCGACTGTTGCTTTGCAGAATCAGGGTATCGATTTTACGACCGACCGCCGTTTTTTTGATCCATGCTTCCAGATCAAAACCGGAAAGCTGGGCTGCTCTTCCGGACAAGGAGAGGGCATCGTTTTGACCCGAGCCCGCAAGGCTGACCTTTTGAATGGCAGCCAGGCGCTTACTGAAGATGTCTGGTGCCTTACCACCCGAAACACCCATCAGTACAAACATAAAGGTAAGCGCAGCAACAAACGAAAAGGCTGCGAATAACATCGGCGTACCCGTCATCACAAACCCCCTGCTATCTCCGGCTGTTCAAGCTGCAAGGGAAACCCGGCGGCTTTCAATCTTTCGGCAAACTTCGGCACAATGCCGGTTGAAACAAAGCCGCCCTTGACCTTGCCATCCGCAGTAAGACCCCGCTTTTCGAAGACAAAAATGTCCTGCATGCTGATCACCTCCCCGGAGGTACCGGTGATCTCGCTGATGTGTGTGATCCGTCGCGTGCCGTCACTCATCCGAGAGACCTGGACGATCAGGTCTACGGCGGATGTTATCTGAGCACGGATCGCTTTTTCCGGAAGCGCGACATTGCCCATCAGGACCATGGTCTCTATCCGTGCAATTGCATCCCGCGGTGTATTTGCGTGAACAGTGGTCAACGAACCGTCGTGGCCGGTGTTCATGGCCTGCAGCATGTCAAGCGCTTCTCCGCCGCGGACTTCGCCAACAATGATGCGATCCGGACGCATGCGAAGCGCGTTAATGACGAGCTCACGCTGCCGCACGGCCCCAGCGCCTTCCAGGTTTGCCGGCCTGCACTCCAGGCGCGCTACATGTTCCTGCTTGATCTGGAGTTCAGCAGAGTCCTCAATTGTGACGATACGTTCGCCTTGCGAGATGTAGCTTGAAAGAACGTTGAGAAGAGTGGTCTTGCCGGCGCCGGTTCCTCCGGAGACAACGATGTTTAGACGTGACCTCACGGCGCCTTCAAGCAACGTGAGCATAGCCCGGGTCAGCGATTGGTTACGGATCAGGTCTTCCGGGCCAAGCGGCTTGCTGCCGAATCTGCGTATGGATAGAAGGGGGCCGTCGACGGCCAGCGGAGGAATGACAATGTTGACGCGAGAACCGTCAAGCAGACGTGCATCGACCATCGGTGAGGATTCGTCAATACGCCGTCCGACAGCCGAGACAATCTTTTCAATGATGTGCATCAGGTGTGCGTTATCGCGAAAGGCTATATCTGTCTTCTCAAGCAGCCCTCTCCGTTCCACAAACACTGTTTCATACGTATTCACCAGGATGTCGCTTACCGTCGAATCCTGAAGAAGTGCTTCGAGCGGTCCGAGACCGAAAACCTCGTCCAGCACCTGCTGGGCCAGACGGTCACGCTCCGCATTGCTGAGAGGGACCCCCTGTTCACCGATCAATTGAAGGATCAGCGCCATGAGCCTGCCGCGGCCGCCGGGTCCATCGGTCTGGAGGTTGACCAATTTGTCGAGATCCATTCGCTTTAGAAGTTCGTTGTGAACGGCTGTTTTAAGCGTATGGTGCGCCGCGTCGGTGAGGCCTGAACCAGACTTTTGCTCAGCAGTTGTGACGGTGCGCGAGGGCACAGTCATGTAGAGCGATTCTTCAGCCATGCTCCGCCTCCATCACCAGGGGACGCCAGAAAGGCAACCGTCTCTTTTTAGGGGTCGGTCTCACCTCCAGCGCTTCCCCGACCGCGATCCGGTGCGCCCAGCCGGACATCTGCTGGCTGAAGTGCGACTTTCCCTCCGGCCTGATCGGCTCGCCTGCGTTAATGGCTCGCATCACTTCGAAGTAGCTGTTTCCGATCGATAAGGAGACAGGAAAGCGCACCGCTTTCTGAATCTGCTGAGACGAAATGGAATCGTCTGCCGTGGCCCGATTGATCACCAGGCGCAGTTTCTTCATACCTTCTTCGCCCAGGCTCAGGTTTTCAACCAGTCGAGCCAGGTCACGAAGCGCAGCAACGTCGGGGGTAGACACAAGATAGATCTCATCGGCCTGATCGAGGAGAGATAACTGGGTATCCTCATACCCCACAACCGAGTCGACCAGGATGTAGTCGTACTCCATTCTGAGAAATTCCATGACTCGCTCAAGGTCGCCTCGCTTACTCCCACTGTGAAACATCGCGTTTTCAGGCGAGGCGATGACTTCCAGTCCGCTCTTGTGCTTCAAAACGAATCCTTCGAGCAGCTTGCGGTCAAGGCGGTCCGCGCTGCGAAGCAGTTCGGTAAAATGGTATTGCGTGTCCTTGAGCCCAAGGTAAAGAGCCACATGTCCAAGCTGCTGCTTATGGTCGATCAGCAGTATGCGCTTATTGTGTTGTTGCACCAGGAATGTGGCAAGGTGCACTGCCAGTGTCGTTGTACCGACACCGCCCTTGGCCCCAAACATGGACAGAACGCGTCCAGACGCTCCCTGGGTTTGCAGACCCGCCGCGGCACTCTCCTGAAAACGGTGCAGAGCGGCGGATACTTCGGCCAGTCGCACGGGCCGAGACAGATACTCTACACATCCTGCTCGCATGGCACGCAGCAGCAAGGCTGCATCGACCAAGGTTCCGACGCCGACGATACTCACTCGTTGGGCGAAGATCTGCTGAAGCCGTTCCGCGGTTTGAAGCGCCAGTTCTGCATCCTTATCGAAATCAACGATAGCGACACACGACAACGCATTCTTCAACAAGGGTGAAAATTGGGGACGCTTTTCGGCCGTGATGTAGTCGCGGAATTCGCCCAGAAAGGCTCCTCCGCCGATCTCGGCAGCCGCGTCACTTGCCATGGCACTTACAGCGTCATCGGTGCAGACGCAGAAGACAGCTTGCGTGAGTGGCTCGCCTGCTCTGCCTCCTAAAGGACTCATGGGGTGCCTTTCTCTACTGGCGGCGGGAAGGGATTGAGTTTTCCAGGATCGCGATAGGCTTGATCAAAATGATCCCTGGACATGTTCGGCACTGTGAACCTGGGCTCCACCACCGGGGGCGGTGCGGCCAGTGGATCGACGATCGTTGCCGTGACGACAACCACAAGCTCAACTACGGAGTGGTTGATGTTTCGAGAGCGGAATAATTGTCCGAGAAGCGGCAAATCCGCAATCCCGGGCACTTTGCTGAGAGCTTCGGTTGTCCGATGATCCAGAAGGCCCGAGACAACGAAACTTTCACCGTTTCTGATCTCAATCTCGGTTTCAGCCCGCCGCGTGGAAAGAGCCGGGATGGTGAAGCCGGAAACGGTAACGGCATTCGTGTAGTCGAGCGCGCTGACCTCCGGGCTTACTTTAAGGTGGATCGAGTTGTCGGCGTTGACAACCGGGGTGAAGTCGACCTTGACGCCGTAGGGCCGAAACATGATGGTGATCGCGGTTGAGGAGCCGACACCTCCCTGCACGACAGGGAAGGGAAACTCGCCTCCGGAGAGGAACCGTGCGGCTTGTCCGCTCAAGGTTGTCAAAGTCGGCTCGGCTAGAATCTGCAGTACCTGCTTTTGCTCCAGGTCCTTCACACTCACACCGGCTCCGCTACTGGCACTGAAAAAAAGCAGATTCAGTGGGTCGGTAGTGACATTTGCCCCCCCGGTGCCCGTTCTTGGGGTGTAGCTAGTCGACCCAAACTGCTGAGTCGTGAGTCCGGACGTATTTGGACCGCCAGTGAAGAAGTTCAGGCCGAACTGCTCCAGCCTGGTACGGTCCACCTCGACAATTCGGAGCTTGAGCTGAACCTGCTTACCGTGATTGCCGACGACATGAATATTGTTGACTACATCTTTCGAGTAAGAGGCTGCCAACTTCGCAGCTGTATCAGAGGCTCCGTCGGATCCGACCGTCCCAGACAGAACGATTTTTCCTTGAATGGAATCGGCATGTACGGCGGAGTCCGACAACACTTCGCCCAGCGAGTCGCGAAGTGACACCATATCGAGATCGCCGGAAACGGTGTAGAGCCGATGCTTGCCTTCCGTATCCCAGAGCACCAGGCTGCTGACCCCTACTGCCTTCGAGGTAATCAGCACTTCGTGTTGGCCCGAGGTGAACGAGTGAAGCACTGTCGGATCACCGACGAAAACGCGCCTGAGCGGAGTTGCGGAAGTGAGTACAGCAGTATGACCGACCGGGACGTGGATGATGTCATTGGACTGACTTTGCTGCAGGTCAAGGGCCGTCGGCAAATCCGTGCCCTTTGTCTGCGCGGGACCTGGCGGGGTCACCACAGCACACAGCAATGCAGCGGAGGCGATTCGCAGGACGCGCCGTTTGGAGAGTAAAAGGTAATGAGCTCTGCGCATCACTTGGTTCCTCGTGCTTTGGCTTCTGGAGATTCAGGAGCACCGTCAAGTACGGTTTCAATCTCCAGCTCAGGCTGAGGCTGGTTGCTCTTCGACAGTGCCTTTGCAATTACGGCATGCGGGCGAGACACGGTTGCAGGCGCAACTCCGGCAAGTCTGGACAGCTGCATAGGAGCTGCCGTTGTGCGGCTTGCGTCCGAGCCGTTGCGCAGGACGAAGTGGATGGACCCCTGGGTGCTTGCGAGCACCGCTCGTTCCGCGTCGTCCGGAGTCAAGAGCAGCGTGACAACCGTGACGGATTGCGGCTTGCCGGTGGGATCCGGCTCTGCTTTCTGGCCGGCAGCCAGAATCTGGGCATCCTGAAGAGCCGTTGCGGTCATAGGCTGGTCCGCCATGCCGGGCCGGTACGTTACGAGAACGTCGACATGGGATCCGGGGCTCAGGAAACCGCCAACACCCATGACTTCATCGGAACGCAGGGCAATAGCGCGCATCCCGTTCGGGATCTTCGCGGCCAGACCGGCGCCCGCGCCGACGATAGATACATCACGCATCAAAATCGGCTGGCCCTTCTCAAGGGGAAGCAGAACAGTACGACCGACCAGGTCGGAAGGGTTGGTAAAGCTGTTCGCAACAGGCAGTGACTTGGGCCATGCGACAGGGGCGAAGTCTACAAGCTTCAAAACTTCCCCGGCTTCCAGGCTGCGAGATGGCCCGACGTAGGTGACGGTCGGATCGAGCCTCGGCCTTGCCGGTTGCAAATGACGGCTCAGCATAAATGTGAATGCGGCGGAAATCGCCAGCGAAACACAAAGGGCAAGCAGGAAGCGTTGCGTTTTCATCGCATCCGCCCTGCAAAGTTGAGCAGGCAGCCCGCCGCGATGGGGATCGCGTACGGGATACGGAGAGAATCAGAAGGCGCAAACGTTTCGGCGTGCGCGCGAACTCGACCAGGCTTTAAGAAACCTGCAAATGCGCTGATTTGGCTTGAAGCCTGTCGTAGCCGTCCACCGGTCAAGCAGAACACCGCCGCGACAAAACCTCCGCTCAACACGGTGCCTATCAACACGGACTGGAGCGAAAACAAGCCATTCAAGGCACCAATGGCAAACATCAACTTGACATCGCCGGCACCCATTCCGCCTGCCAAGTGCAGAAGAAAGAAAAGAACACCGGCAAGAAATCCTGCTTCCACGGAAGAGACGAATCCACTCCAGCCATCCCACCCTGTATGCAACAGCATGCCGGCAATCGCCGCAGTTCCTGTCAAGACATTGGGTATCCTGCGCTCGCGCACGTCGGGCACGGTGGCGAGCAGGGCGCACCCAAGAGCGAGGCCGGCATAGATGATCTGGTGCGAAGCCTGGAACATGAATCATCCTGATTGTGAAGATGGCCGTTCAAGCCGATCTGCGAAGTTTTCCGTGAACGCAGGTGTGCAGATTACCGGCATCACGAGTGGGTTTGAGTCGTGCTCGATGCTCGCGAACCGTTTGCGCGGAGCCAGTGACGTGCCCCGTTCTCTCGGCATTGAGTGACCATATGCTGCGCCCGCCCGAGTCGCTGAAAGCAGTCCCGAAAAGCGCTGGATGCCCGGTTGGGGCATCGTGCTACACGCCGTTAAGCTGATTCGAAATCTTGTTGAACGCGCTTCCGATCGCTGTGCCGAGAGGTGTCATCGCGGCGACCGCGGCCAGGCCGATCAGGGTCGCAACCAGGGTGTACTCGATCATGCTCTGCCCGGATTCATCACGTACAAAGCCGGCCGCCAGCTTCTTCAGGTTTTTCATGTTTTCTCCATTCCGTTTCAGTTTTGTTGAGCCCCGGCGTCCTTTGTGGCAAGTCTTGCTGAAGCTGGGCTGTACACCCGTTATCGTCCTGTGGACCGGTTCGCTCTAGATGACCCAGGTAATGAGATTGCAAACTTTGCCGGGAATGAGTGGCAGATCATTCGTCGGCATGTGACGCGTGATTTTTCCCGAAATGGGGTGGCGTTCCACTTCGGTACTTCCGTGCTGATTTTTATGGATGAAGCGGCTTTGCCGGGGAGCGTGCGGGCTAGAATCGGCCCAACCCGGTTCAAAACACGGCGGTCATGCCATTCTGCCGTGGCGGCACTGCCTGACGACTGATGATTGCAACTTCCCAATTCGAAATGGCTCGGCCACGAACTTTCACGCTTTTGTCGCGAGGGTTGAGCTACCCGGCTGTTCTTTGCGGCTCGCTGATGCTGATTGTTTTGATTCTCGCGCTGAGGCCGGCTACAGATCCTGATATTGGCTGGCATCTGCGAAACGCCGAGTTCTTATTGCATACGCACAGATTTATTCGCGAGGACGCGTATTCGTTTTCCACGCTTGGCATGCCATGGATCGATCATGAGTGGCTGGCGGAGATCCCCTATGAGATTGGCTGGCGATTAGGGGGCGCCCGTGGGTTGCTGCTGGTCAGCGCTCTTGTTCTTGAAGCAATTTTCGTCGGTGTGTTTTACCTGTCATGGCTCGCAAGCCGGCGTTTGAACGCGGCGTGGGCAGCATCCATCATTGCCGTGCTGTTCGGCACGGTGAGCTTCGCGCCAAGAACGCTGCTGTTCGGATGGGCGGCGCTGGTGGCTGAGGTCATCGTGCTGGCACGATTTGAGCAAGAGCGCAGCTGGGCAGGCAGGCGGGGAAGACAGTTGACCGTATCTCCTCTGTGGTGGCTGCCGCCGATCTTTTTATGCTGGGTCAATCTTCATGGTTCCTGGCTTATCGGCTTTGTTCTGCTGCTGCTTTATGTAGGCTGCGGACTGGTCGGTTTCCAAAAAGGGTCGATAGAAAGCATCCGCTGGAGCAAGGAGGAGTTTCGTAGCATTGTTCCGGTGGTGGCAGCCTGTTTCGGCAGTCTTTTTGTCAACCCTTACGGTTGGAGGCTGGTGGCATACCCCTTCGATATGGCATTTCACCAGAAGCTGAACATAGCTTCAGTTCAGGAATGGCAGGCACTGGACTGGCATTCGGCCCGCGGCCGCATTTTGCTTGTGGTGCTGGTCCTGGAACTTGCGGCGCAGTTGCTCAAGCCGAGGAGATGGAAGCTGCATGAGCTCGCCTTTGTGGGGGTTGGTGTGTACGCGGCGATGACGTATCAGCGTTTTCTGTTCCTTGCCGGGATTCTTTTGCTTCCCTACTTTGCTGCTAACCTGCCCGGAAAGAGCCGGGATGGCGAGGCGCCACGGAAACTGTTTCATGCTGTTCTGTTGGCGTGCATGGTCGTGTGCGGGCTGCTGGCGTGCCGGGCTCGATGGGCCGCTGTCGCCAGCGAGTCGGAATATCCGGAGAAGGCGTTGTCGGCGCTGGCAGCCCTTCCCACGCAAGCGCGCTTGCTGAACAGTTACGACTGGGGTGGCTACCTCGAGCTGCGGCTACCCGGCCTGCCCGTCATGATCGATTCGCGGACCGACATCTTCGAGCGTAGGGGCGTGTTGCGCGACTACCTGGACGCGGTCCGGATCGACGACACATTCGCGATTCTGGACAAGTACAAGATTCAATACGTTCTGTTCCAACCGGATACGCCGCTCGTGTACCTGTTGCGACGGAGTCCCGGATGGAGGGTGGACTACCAGGATGGAACAGCCGTTCTGCTGGAGCGCTTACCGGCCGGAGCTCGGCCGTAGCATGAGCCAGCTGCTCAAAACGGGATCGTCGCCGGATGCGACGGAGACGGTGGCCGGGGAACCGCTGCCGCCGTGGCAGAGACACGCATTCGTCCTGCTTTTATGGCTCGGCGTGTTGCAGTTCGTCTGGTGCTACCTGTACCGGATTCCGTCAGCAATCCATTTGGCGGCTTATGAACATGGGCTGGAGCGTATGCCCTTCCAGTCGCGTCTGCTGCTGGCCGCGCCGCTGCGGTGGGCGCACGGATCGGACATTCTAGGAGTTTGGGCGCGGCGGCTCTCGAGTCTGCCTGCATGGTTTCCGCGTGGCGTCGGCCCGGAAGGACTGTTGCAGGCCGCGGCGGACTGCGTTGCCGTCGCAGTTGCCTGCGGTGCGGCCACAGCGCTGTACAGTCGCTGCACGCGAAGGCTGCTGCTTCCCTGGCTGGTCAGTCCGCTGCTCCTGGTTTTGTGCTTCATAACCTACATCGGCCTGGCGCATCATAGTGTCCGCTTTGTTTACGACCTGCCGGCCATGGCGTTTTTCTCAGTCGGGCTTTGGCTGATCCACCTCGACCGCTGGGAGCTTTGGCCGGTCGCGGCGTTTGCAGCGGTCTTCATCGTGGGAACGCTGAACCGGGAAACGACGCTGCTGCTGCTCGTGTTTTTCGCCCTGGCCGAGCAGCAAAGGGGCGGCTTACGGAAGCGGGCAATCGTTTTGGGAGGGCTGCTTTTCCTGTACTGGCTGGGTTTCCACATGTGGGCTGCCGATCACTTTCGCGGCAATCCAAGTGTGAGCGCCCACCACGCAGGGGTTAACCTGGGCAGCCTGCTGGTACCGCTCTCATGGCCGCAGCTTGCCGGGATCCTGGGGTGTTTGTGGTTGCCGCTGCTTGTGTTTCGTCGCCACATTCCGGATGCGGTGTTACGCGGCTGGCTGCCTGGACTTGGTGTCTGGCTGGGGTTCATGACGTTTTATGGGCTGCTTGTCGAGACCCGGCTCTGGGGCGAGTTGCTGCCGTACGCGGCCTCCGCCACTACTTTGATCGCGGAAGAGTGGCTCGCCGAACGCCTGAGCACACCAGAGGCAGACATGTTCAAAGTGCCGCGGTGAAGACCGGCTCAAGGCATACGAGCGCCTTCGCCCTCGCTCCAGGGAGGAGGCAAGCCAATGGAGGCTTTTCTGCGCCTGAGTAGACGCCGTGCGGATTGCCGGTCCACCTCCCGCTCGCCGCTGCCTGGTTCGGCCGGTAAAGCTTCCACCATACCGCGCCGGTTCGCCTGGACGGGGCTGCGCTCTTGAAAGCACAGCCGCGCTCGCCCGGAACCGGTCCACGGGTTAGAACAGGCCATCGTTCAGGGATCGTGACACCCTGGTTTGCTGCCGGCAGCCTCTGTACGCACGCATCATGTCTGGAGCATGGGACCCGCCATAGCCTTCAGGTACGCAGACCGGGGCGGTCGCTGATTGGCTCCGAGATCGACTCCGGAAGCGACTCCGAAACCGACTCGGGGCATGACGCGGAGGGGCAGGCCTTCGAGTCTGGATGAGGCGCGCAGAGGGGCTTAGCGGATCGGCTCGATCCGTCCCAGCAGGAGCGAGTAGCTGCCGAGGCCGAGCAGGAGGATGGTACCTGCGACGACAAAGGCCAGGGTGAAGGAGTGGGTTTCGCGGCTGATGTAGCCGGTGGCGATGGGGGCGGTGATGGCGGCGATCTGCCCCATGAAGTTGAGGATGGAGCCGACGCGGCCGGAGCCGCCGGGCGGCGCGAGCAGCGATGGCAGCGTCCAGACAATGGGCGCGGCAGCGGAGAGACCGCCGAGACCGAGGCTCAGGCACACGACGACAGCGATGGAGGCGTGAGTGATAGCGGGAGCGAAAATGAACAGGCCAAGGGCGCTGCCGCCGAGCAGAACCGAGCGGCGGACGCGGTCGGCATCGCGGCCGCGGCGCAGAAGCGCATCGACAAGGAGGCCGCCGATGAAGAAGTCGGCGGCCGCGGCGACAAGCCAGGGAATGCCGGAAAGCAGCACGGCGCGCCGCGGCGTGAGGTGGACGCCTCGCTCGAGGTAGACGGGAAGCCAGGTGAGCATGAGATAGAAGCAGTAGTTATAGGCGCCGGAGCCGAGGGCGGCACCCAGGATTTTGCGGCTGCGGAGCAGGTCGGCAAGGCGGATGGGGGTGGGCGAAGACGGGTCGCTGTCGGCAGCAGACGCGGCTGAGCTGTCTGGAAGCAGAGGCTTGCCGGCTGGAGCGGCTTGCGTAGCCGGCTGGAGGGCAGGCGCGAGTGAGCCCGCGGCGAAGTGGGCCTGGGTGGCTCCGGGCGCTTGCCGGGGAGCGCTCTCCCGGATCGGAAGCCCCGGTGCGGTGGGATGCCGATCGCTGAGAGAATCGGCGCTGCCGGGCTGCGGGGCATGCGGCAGGGCTTCGTCTGTCGGGACTTCGTGGGGCCGAGGATCGCGATAGACGAGGGCGAAAAGGGCGGTGTAGAGGAGGGAAAGGACAGCGGTCGCCGCGAAGGAAAAGCGCATGCCGTAGCGCAGCAGAACAAGGCCGAGAAGGGGCGTGCCGAGGCCGACGGAGAGCTTGGCGGCGGCGTCAAAGATGGCGGTGGGGGCGCTGCGCTCGCGCGGGCCGAACCAAAGGCCGATGGCCTTGGCGTTGGCGGGGAAGGCGGGGGCCTCGCCGACGCCGAGCAGCAGGCGCGCGCCGAACAGGAAGATGGCCGAGGGCGCGGCGGCGGCGAGCGCGGAGGCGAGGGTCCACAGGGCGGTGGCACCCAGCATGACGCGGCGGACACCCAAGCGGTCGAGCAGGGCGCCGCTGGGCAGTTGGAGGGCAGCGTAGGTCCAGCTATAGGCGGAGAGCATGTAGCCGAAGAAGACGTCCGACATGCCGAAGGCGCTCTGGAGGGCCCCGTGCGCGACCGACAGGTTGACTCGATCAAGGAAGTTGATGAGGACGCCGAGGCCGAGAAGAACCGCGATGTGCCAACGCTTGTTTGCTGCTTGCGCCATGCGCAAACTGTACCGTTTCAGAAATGCAAATGTATAGTATTCATCGATGATGCATAAGTATGCAGTCCTTACGGTACTTCGGTACCGTAGCGTACATCGTTTGGGGGATGGACAAAAGCGGGGCCTGGAAAGGGTAGTGTCCTGATTTGTTTGTTGCTTCTGCGGTGTTCCTGCTAGGTGCCGATCAGTAGCTAACGCTGCCCATCCCAATCTGTTTGAAGCTGCCCACATAGGTCCCAACTCCTGGAATAACGGTTGCACCGTCGTCAGAAGAAAACTCCCAGACCACGCCAGTCCCATGAGATTCGCCGATGTCATCGCGATACCTGACGCACAAAGGAAAAAGGACCTCCTTACTCGAGTCGATAGACGTGATGTCCTGCGACTTATCCAGTCGGACCATTTCATCGATCGTTTTGGTGTCGCCAGGCAGAATCAAGAACCCAACAGCGTTGTCCGCGGCATTGGTAAAAGAAGCGCTTATTTCATTTCGCTTATCGCAGTCCACCAGGTGTTTTGGCTCCAGGTCAAGCATCGGACCTGGGTCGCGAAGTACCAAATGACCTCCAAAGATCAATACGCCGATCGCAGGGGTTGTACCTCCATTTTTGAGCGTGTAGGAAACCGGTATACGGACATCGTGGGAGTCAATAACAAGGGATCCCTTTGTTGTGATTTCACTGGAAACATTCAGCCACGGCCTATGGGACGCTCTGAACTCACCTTTTATCTCTTTGAGCTCAAGGGTAGTGACGATGGCGAGTGCCACCGTGAACATAGCGATACAGATCGTCGCATAAGCAGTTCTTCTGGACGCCTTAGCTGCGGTTGTCTCGCTTTCCTCGCCGGCAGCTTTTTCAACTACTTCGGGTGCAAAATGATCGACGCCCCGCCCAGGTCCCGACGGCGGGATTTTTAGCTCCTCTACTCCGCGGCGCTCTTCGCTGGGGTCCTTTGTATCCGGCAAAGTCTCAACCTCATTTTGGGGTTAACATATCACAATAACTATCCCATTACCGTATCGTTGTAATTACACAGAGAGGCGATATGGCAAACGTACTCGGCACCGACAAGAAGATCAGCATTGTCGCAGCACTCACCGAGGGTTCCTCCATGCGCTCCATAGAGCGCATGGACCGGGGTGCATCGGGATACGATCGTG
>CAXSBW010000027.1:0-13648 GCA_964235795.1 uncultured Acidobacteriaceae bacterium
CGGCTACTTCGCCGCACCTGGCCCGGCGGCACCAAAGGCCACGTAGTTGCGCCCGAGGTACAGGCGGTAGGAGCCCTCTGCCGCGTCAGGCAGGACCTGGAGCGGCGTGGGCCTCGCCAGTGCCGTGTCGTGCACAGCCGGGACGCTGAACAGCGCTTTCGCGCTCAGGTCCAGCACAACGAACTGGCCGCCTACGACGCCGCATCCATACGCGCCCGGCTCCAGATGTTTGCCGGCGAACTGGACAGGGGTGTCGAGCAGCAGGTAAGCCTGGTAGCGATCCTGGATGCCGCTGCTGTAGCCCGAGGTGTCCACAAGGGCCGCCAGCACCACGCCTCCGGGCAGCCTGGCACCGCCGCTGTTTCGCTCCTGCACGGGGGCTACCTTGCCCGCGAAAAACACGGTCGGCGGCACCAGCTTCGACGCCGCATCGCGATTGAGGGCGCCCTCCTTCTGCGGCGACGTCGCTGCTGCCGGACCCGCGGGCATCTGCGCCGCCACCATCCCGTTCATGCCGGCGCAGCCCAGCACACACCCAAAAGCGATCGTTCGCAAGCCGTATCTGTTACTCAACGGAGCCCACCCATGTGCCGTATGCCGGCAACGTGATTTTGTTCAAAGACGACTGTAAGCGGAGGGGAGGCGCGTCGGTCAGCAGCGTTTTGACACGCGCCGGCGCATGGGGAAGCCCGCCCGTGCCCGCGGCCCGAAGCGATGCCTGAAGCGACACAGTCTGCGGCGTCGCTGTGCAGTTTACAGCGACGACCACAGACGCGCCCCCGCTGCTTTTGCGCACATACGAGAGCACCGAGGCATTGGCCGTGTCGAGCATAGTCAGCGAGCCGTCGCGCAGTGCCGGGTTGTTGCGCCGCATCGCGATCAGCTGCCGATGCCAGCGCAGCAGCGAAGCCCGCTCGCCCATTTCGGTTTCGACGTTCACGGTTTTGTAGTCGCTCGCCACCGGCAGCCAGGTGTGCGGGTTTGTGGAGAACCCGGCCTGCGGACCGGGGCTCCACTGCATGGGGGTTCGCTCGCCGTCACGGCCCTTCTCCTTCGGCCAGCCCATGCGACCGATCGGGTCCTGCACATCCTGGACCCGCGCCGGGGTGCTCGTCACCATGCCGAGCTCTTCGCCGTAATACATCAGCGCCGTGGCTTTGGTTGTCAGCAGCACGGTCGCGATTGCACGCGCGATCTCGGCATCGTGCACTCCGTCGCCGTAGCGATTCCAGCTGCGCGCCTGGTCGTGATTATCGAAAACAAACAAGGGCTGATTGCCGTCGAGCTCCGTTTCTGCCTCGTCGATGCGCCTGCGCAGTGTGGCCGCATCGAGTGTTTTTTGAAGGCCGACCTGCGTGTCCATGGGCAGTTGCAGTTCATCGTGCTTCGCCCCGCCGTACCAGCGATTCAGGTCGGCCGGGCTGTCCAGGTAGGTTTCGCCGATCAGCACCCGGTCGCCGGGGTAGGTATCGACCAGCGCGCGCAGTCGACGCATGACGTCATGAACCTCCGGCAGGTTGTTGTACTCGCCGGTGTCCTGGTTCGGGTCGCCGTAGTTGTTGGTACCGGGCAGCAACTTCGCGTCGGGCAATGCGGGGTTTTCAAACATCGTCGGCACGGCATCCAGCCGAAAGCCGGCAACCCCTTTGTCGAGCCAGAAGCGCACCACGTCGAACATCGCTTTCTCAACCGCCGGGTTGCGCCAGTTCAGGTCCGGCTGCTGCGCGTAGAACTGGTGGTAGTAGAACTGCTTTGTGTGCGGATCCCACTGCCAGGCCGAATGCCCAAACAGCGATTGCCAGTTGTTCGGCGGGACAGGTTTGCCGTCGGCGGTATAACCCTTCGGGTCGCGCCAGATATACCAGTCGCGTTTCGGACTGGTGCGTGAGCTGGCCGACTCGACAAACCAGGCGTGCTTGTCAGAGGTGTGATTGACCACGAAATCGAGGCAAAGGCGGATGCCGTCGCGCTTTGCTTCCGCCAGCATGCGGTCAAAGTCCGCCATCGTGCCATACTGCGGGTCCACATCTTTGTAGTTTGAAATGTCATAGCCGAAATCGACCTGCGGCGAAGGATACATCGGGGTCAGCCACACTGCATCCACGCCAAGCTGCCGCAGGTAAGGCAGCCTTTGCGTGATGCCGTTCAGGTCGCCGATCCCGTCGCCGTTCGAGTCCTGAAACGAGCGTGGATAAATCTCGTAAATCAGCGCATGCTTCCACCACGGACCGGCGCTTACCCTTGCCGCACTGCTCGTGGCTGCGCCGGTATCAGTCGGTGACGCCTGCAGGCTGGGGACGCCTGCGAGCAGCAACGCCAGGATGGCGCGCCTTGAAAGATGGTTCAGTTGCTGTTTGCGCGTCCGCACTCTTCCCCCGTCAACCGTCGCGGCGGTTCGATGGGAGCATACCATTGCGCGAGCATCTTACGCATGCAGGTTCGCTTCAAGGCCCGCCGGGGGCGCCGCTTGCGCGGGCAGTGTTGATCTTCGGGGTTTTGGCCTTTTGCTTCCTGAGGTACGCCACCAACTGCGTCACCTGGTCCTCGGTCAGCACATCGCCAAACGCCGGCATCGCCTGGCCGCCATGGCGTATCTGGTCGGCGATGGCTTCCGGCTTCAAACGCCGGCCCACATCGCGAAGGGTCGGCGCGGTCTCCGTGCCTCCCAGCGTTTCACCATGGCAGTGGGTGCAGCCCGTACTTTGAAATAGCTGCGCGCCTGCCGCAGCCTGCGTGCCCGGCTCACCCAAACACGCGAGCGGCAAGCCTGTAAAAATAATGCAGACCACAAGAACAGGAGCAAACCTCATGGCTTGCATGCTACTCGCCTTGCCGTGCAACAGAAAAGGCTCCAGCGATGCGCCGGAGCCTCCTCATTTTTCCATCCGGGAGATTACAGTTGCTGGGTGCGACCGCGCGTGATGAGACGCAGAAGAAACGTGAGAATCACAGCACCGAAAACGGCCACGATTATCGAGTAGATCAGGCCGCCGGAGCCCGCGAAGCCGAGATGCGACATGATAAAGCCGCCGATCAGCGCGCCGACGATACCGATGATGATGTCCATGATTGCGCCGTAACCGCCGCCGCTCATAATTTTGCCGGTCAACCAGCCCGCAATCAAACCAACAACGATCCACCAAATAATTCCATGCATATCAGAATTCCTCTTTCATCCTGCCAAAGTAAGCGGCGTGTGCACTGGGAGGTGAGAACAGGATGAAGTGTTGCCCACTCTTCGCCGCATCCGTGGTAACCCGCGCCTGGATTACCGCTCCCAGCCAGGGAGTTTGCGACGATGCATGGAAAACCGGATGCTACACTCCCGCATATGTTGCCGCGCCTGGCCGTTTTTTTCGTTCTGCCCCTGCTCGCTTCCGTGTTGCCTGCCCAGGTGCCCGCGCGCCATCCCCTTACGCTTGATGACGCGAACAAGCTGCTGCAGCCGAGCCGCCCGGAGATCGCGCCCGACGGCGGATGGATCGCTTACACGCTGCACCACACCGATGCGGAAGCGGACAAATCGGTAAGCCGGTTATGGATGGTGAGCTGGGACGGATCGCAGGATGTGCAGCTGACCTATGACACCGAAGGCGCGGGCTCGCCGCGCTGGAGCCCCGACGGACGCTACCTTGCATTTACATCGAGCCGGCCCGGCAAGGCGAAGGGTTCGCAGGTGTGGGTGCTGGACCGGCGCGGCGGGGAAGCGCGCCAGTTGACCGATGTGAAACAGGACTTAGGGGACTATCGCTGGTCGCCCGACAGCCGGCAACTGCTGCTGACCCTGCGCGAAAAGGACGAGCCGGAAGACGAAAAGAAAGATGGCAAACCAGTGCCGCCCAAACCGGTCGTACTGGACCGCTACCATTTCAAGCAGGACGTGGAAGGGTATGTCACGGACAAGCGCGACCACCTGTTCCTGTTCGAGATTGCCGGCAACAAGCTGACAAAACTGACCAATGACAACGCGCATGAAGAGCGCGCGGCGGAGTGGTCGCCCGATGGCAAACACATCGCGTATGTCAGCCGTCAGGATGCGCCGGACCCGGACCGCACTGACAATCCTGACATCTTCGTCGTGGACGCAACCCCGAACAGCGCTCCGCGCAAACTGACAACGTTCGCCGGTCCCGATGAAGCGCCGCTCGCCTGGAGCCCCGACTCCACGCGCATTGCTTACCGGCAGGCCCGACTGCCCGGCTACTCCATCTACAACCAGGCGCAACTGGCCGTGATCGCGGCCGCGGGCGGCCCGCCGCAACGGCTCGCCGGCTCGCTCGACCGACCTGTCGGCGCGCCGCAGTGGAGCGCCGACGGCTCGGCGCTGCTCGCAACGGTCACCGATGACCGCAACCAGTACCTGGCGCGCTTTACGCTTGCAGGCGGCGCGCCCGAGCGCCTGACCACCGGCAACGGTGCCGTGACCGCAGTGGCCTCGGCTGCCAACCACACCGCGCTGGAACGGTCCACCGATACCACGCTTCCGGAGTTGTACGCGCTCGACAGCGGGGGCATTCTGCGTCTGCTGACGCATCACAACGATGCGCTGCTTGCAACGGTGACGCTGGCCCCTTCGCAGGACTTGTCCGCGAAAACAAAGGACGGCAACGAGGTCCGCAGCCTGCTCACACTGCCGCCGAACGGCAAACCCGGCACCAAGGCGCCGATGCTGCTGTGGATCCACGGCGGCCCTACCGCGCAGGACGAGCACGGCTTCGACCTTTCGCGCCAGCTGTTTGCCGCGCATGGCTACGCGGTGTTGCAAGTCAACTATCGCGGCTCCAGTGGTCGCGGGTTCGAGTACTCGCACACAATTTCAGCCGACTGGGGCCACAAGGAAGTCGTCGATCTGCTGGCCGCGGTGGACGGCGCGGTCGCGACCGGGCAGGTCGACCCCACGAAGCTCGCCATCGGCGGCTGGAGCTACGGCGGCATCCTGACCGACTACACCATCGCGAGCACCACGCGCTTTCAGGCCGCGTCGAGCGGTGCCGGCATGGGCAGTCTGCTGGGCCTGTACGGCATCGACCAGTACATTCTGCAATACGACAACGAGATCGGACCGCCGTGGAAGAACCCCGAGCTTTACCTCAAGCTCTCGTACCCGCTGTTCCACGCCGACCGCATCAAGACGCCGACGCTGTTCATGGGCGGCGACCGGGATTTCAATGTGCCGGTCGAAGGCGGCGAGCAGATGTACCAGGCGCTGAAAAGCGTCGGCACCCCGGCCGAGCTGATCGTGTACCCGGGCCAGTTTCACGGGTTTACAAGGCCGTCGTTTATCCGCGATCGCTACGTGCGCTGGTTCGGCTGGTACGACAGGTACCTCGGGCTTGAGGCTGCTCAATGATGATTTGCCGATAGCAAAGATTGACAATTCCTGTTATCCGATCCAGGATTTGGATCGGGGGTGCTTCTATGAATGTTTCTTTAACACCGGAACTCGACCAATTTGTGACAGCCAAGGTTTCCAGTGGTCGCTATACGTCCGCGAGTGAGGTGGTTCGTGAAGCGCTTCGACTTCTTGAGGAAAAGGACCAGATACGCGAAGCGCAGTTGACTGCATTCAATGAGAAACTGGCCGGCAGGCTTCGCGCCCTGGATGAAGGCAGGTACGCTGATCCGGTCGCTGTTCGGAAACGCCTGTCGCAAAGGTTGAAAGCGGTTAAACCGCGCGGAGCATGATGCAATACCGGCTCTCGCACGAGGCGGAGTTCGATCTTGTCTCCATTCAGGAGTACGTAGCCGCGGACAATCCGGAAGCGGAGGCCCGACTCATCCACAGGCTATTCGAAGCATTCAACACTCTTGGAACAATGCCCGGTATCGGTCACAGTCGCTCCGATCTCACGCCGCTCCCTGTTCCGTTTTGGCCGGTAGGACTTTACTTCGTCGTATACCGGACAGAGAACGAGCAAGTCGAAATAGCAGCAATCGTTCATGGCGCACGAGATATCCCCGCCTTTCTGGATGAGCGCTCGTGATTGTGCCTGATCCTCCATCCTCTCAGGAGTTCATGTGAAGCACCGCTATCTGGCCCCCGTACTGATCCTGCTCGCCGCATTCGCAGCCCCCGCGCAAACCCCGGCCCCGGCCGTCCCTGCCTCCATGCTGGGCCAGTACGCGCGCGACCCGCATCAGCCGATCGACCGCGAGTACACCGCGGCCATTGCAAAGGATACGACCGAACCCTACTTCAACTCGCCGCTGACCGACTTCCTGCCGGCCTCGAAAACCGGGGTCCCGACACCGGCCGCGGTGCTGGGCGACATCGCCGGCGCGCCCGGCATGCTGCCCTACGCGGAAGACGTATACAAATATTTCCGCCTGCTCGGAGCGCACACGCCGCGGGTCAAGGTGTTCTCGATCGGCAAAAGCGAGGAAGGCCGCGAGATGATCGCCGCCGCGATCGGCGACGCCTCATTGCTGAAGGGCATGGACGCGAACGACGCACGCCTGGCGCAGCTCGCCGACCCGCGCGCCGGCCATGGCAAGCCCGCGCTGACCGACGAACAGGCCGCCGCGCTCGCAAAGCAGAGTTTTCCCGTCTACTACATCACCGGCACCATCCACTCGACCGAGACCGGCGCGCCCACCGCGCTCATGGAACTCGCGTATCGCCTCGCGGTCGACGACTCCCCGTACATCCAGTACATCCGCACGCACATGGTCGTGCTTATCACGCCGGTGGTCGAGGTCGACGGCCGCGATCGCATGGTGGACCTGTACAAGTGGCACCTGGCGCACCCGGGCGAAACGTATCCGCGTCTGCTGTACTGGGGCCACTATGTGGCGCACGACAACAATCGCGATGCCATGGCGATGACGCTCGAACTCACGCAGCACGTACTCGATACCTTTTTGAAGTTTCATGCGACGGTCCTGCATGACCTGCATGAATCTGTACCGTTTCTCTACGACAACACCGTCGGCGACGGGCCGTACAACGCGTGGATCGACCCCATACTTGCCGACGAGTGGGCTGCGCTGGGCTGGAACAATGTGGGCCAGATGCAGTCGCTCGGCATGCCGGGTGTGTTTACGCACGGCGACTTCGATACCTGGTCGCCCGGCTACCTGATGTTTCTGGCCGGCATGCACAACGGCATCAGCCGCTTGTACGAGACCTTCGGCAACGGCGGCGCGGACACGCTGCGGCGCATCCTGACGCCGGACGAGTACAGCCGGACGTGGTTTCGGCAGAACCCGCCGCTCCCCAGCGTGATGTGGTCGCAACGCGACAACAATAACTACGAGCAGTCGGCGCTGCTGACAACCCTGAGCTACTTTGCCCAGAACCGCGAACACTTTCTCGACGACGTGTATGTCAAGGCGAAGCGCTCTGTCGCCAAACCCGGCACCGCCGGGCCTGCCGCGTATGTACTCACGGCCGACCCCGCGTACCGCAACCGTCAGCTTGCCCTTTTGCGGACTCTGCAAAAACAGCATGTGGAGATCTCGCTGCTGACGGAACCGGCGACCGTTTCAGTGGCGGCGAGCGACCATGCGGCCGAGGGCGGCGGGGCTGCAGCCAAACCGGAAGACATCCCTGCCGGCAAAGAGGAGCCCCAGGCGCCGGTCCGCGAAACATTTCCCGCGGGCTCGTGGGTCATCCGCATGGACCAGCCGTTCTCCCGCGTGGCCGATGCCCTGCTCGACCGCCAGTTCTGGTCCCCGGAAGACCCCCAGAAGCATCCCTATGACGACACCGCGTGGTCGTTCAGCCTCCTGTTCAACGCCAGGGTCACGCGCGTCGCCGACCCCGCTGTGCTCGGGGCAAAGATGTCGCCGGTGACCTCGCTGGCCGAAGGCAACACCCAACCGAACGGCGAGCTGCTCGCCATCAACAACACCGGCCAGATCGGCCTGCTTGCGCTGGTGTACGCCTTGCCCGACGCGCAGATGAGCCTGCTCGATGAGCCCTTCGTCACCGGCAGGGAGACGCTTTCCGCCGGATCGCTCATCCTTCGAAATAACAGCCCGAAGCTCGCGGCCGCGCTCTCCAGGCTCGACCTGACGGCAACCGCCTTGCCGGCGATGCCGAACACACGCATGCACCCGCTCGACCACCGGCCCCGCATCGCGATGATGCACACCTGGCTGGCCACCCAGACAGAAGGCTGGTGGCGCCAGGCGCTCGATTCACTCGGCATTCCTTACAGCTACATCAGCACGCAAACCGCCGCAGCCGACGCCGACCTGCGCTCGAAGTACGACGTCATCCTGTTCGCGCCGGTGACGGGACACACCACCGCGCGGCAAATCATCGACGGTCTGCCTATGTACGGCCATCCTCAACCTTGGCAAACCACCGCGCTCACGCCCAACCTGGGCCGCATCGACGAAACCGCCGACATGCGCCCCGGTCTCGGCGAGTCCGGCGTCGAGCATCTTCGCGCCTTTGTCCGGGCGGGCGGGCTGCTCATCACCTCTGAGGATTCAGCCGAGTTCGCGATCGAGACCGGCCTGGCTCCCGGTGTTTCCGTCGCGCCGCCGGGTAACGTCAGGCTCACGGGCTCCATCCTGGCCGCGTTGCCGGTCGCGACGGGCTCGCCCATCCTCGACGGCTATGCCGGCACCCTGCCGGTTTACAGTGAGTCCGGTCTCGCCTTCAACGTGAGCGATGTCACCACCGGGAGCGGACATCTTCCCGTCGAAAAAAGCACTCATCGCGTGACCGGACGGGGTGGCCCCGAGGAGCAGGACCAGCCCGAAGATCGATCGCCGGAGTCGCTGCCGCCGCTGCCCAGTCCCAAGCTCTGGCAGGCCACGCCGCTCAATGAGGAGCAGGCCCGCAACAACCCTTATCTGATTCCGGCTGCGCAGCGACCGGAGGTCCTGCTGCGCTTTGCCGATGCGAAGCAACTGTTGCTGTCAGGCCTGCTCGACAACCCGGATCCGATCGCCGCTCATGCTGCCGTCGTGAATGCAAGACTCGGTGATGGTCAGGTACTGCTCTTTGCCACCAACCCCATCTACCGCGGCGAAACCGTCGGTTCCTACGCGCTGGTGTTCAATGCCGTGCTGTTCCACGACCGGCTCGGCCGGCAAAATGCCGATGTGTCGCAGCCGTGACTCCCGGGGCAGGCATTGGGCGTACTAAACAAATTCGAATGTTTGTTCGGCAGCGAACAATAGTTCGAGGTCTCCAATTGGCATGATGATTCACCGGACCGATTGCTTTCGGACCGAATGTTCACGTGAATCTCATGCCTCTGCCATCAAGCTCAATCCATGTACCCGCCGGCACTGAAAGGCAGAACGCGGCAACAAGCAGCGGCGACTTCATCCTTTCAGTCGGTCACGACGATCAACTGCTGTCGACACGAGCTCAGGTTCTAGCCCTGACCGGACGCCGGGTGATCTCCGCGAAGCCTGAGCAGGCTGCCCATCTGCTTGAAAGCCGGCAGTTCTGCCTGGTCGTGCTGGGTCATAGCCTTGCGGATAAGGAGCTTGCCGCACTGGCCATTCTGGCTCGCAGCCGCTATCCGCAAACAAGGCTTCTCGCCACCTGCTTCCACGCAAGAGCAGCCTATGTTTGCGATCTGGTGGATGAAGCCCTGGATAGCGGCGCGGGACCGGCCAGGCTGGTCAAAGTCGTGCGTCATCTGCTCGAGAAACCTTAAAACCGGATCCGACACGGACCGGCCTTCAGCTTCAAACGGATGGAAAATCTGGAGGCGCGGGCCGGGATCGAACCGGCGCATAAAGGTTTTGCAGACCTCTCCCTTACCACTTGGGTACCGCGCCATGGCTGTGTCTTGTAACCAAGACTGCCGGACAGTGGAGGCAGCCATCTGGAGCGGGAGACGGGACTTGAACCCGCGACCCTCGCCTTGGCAAGGCGATGCTCTACCACTGAGCTACTCCCGCTTGGTACAGGTTGAAGTTTACCAACGTGCGCCCGAGCGGTCAAACGGAGGCGGTGCCGACTCCTTGGTCGAGCCGGGCCTGCCGCTGCAAACACGGCTACACGCGCGCTTCCGGCTCCAGCATGGCTCCATCGCGCATGCGCAGCGTCCGGTCGGCGTAGGCCGCGGCTTCCGGGTTGTGGGTGATCATCAGCACCGTTTGTCCAAACTGCTTGTTGGAGTGGCGCAGCAGCCCCAGCACCGCGTCCGAATTCTTGGTATCCAGGTTGCCCGTCGGCTCGTCGGCCAGGATAATCGCCGGCTTGGTCACAAGCGCGCGCAGAATCGCGACCCGCTGCTGCTCGCCGCCCGACAGCTCCGACGGCCGATGACCGAGACGGCCGGCGATGCCGAGCATCTCCGCCAGTTCATCGAGCCGCCTGCGATCGAGGGGCTCACCTGCCCCGGCGATCTCGTGCGCGATTTCAATGTTGCCCATGGCCGTCAGGGTCGGCAGCAGGTTGAACTTTTGAAACACAAACCCGATCTTCGATTTACGCATGCGGGTCAGTTCCCAATCGCCCAGCGCCGCGAAATCCACTCCGGCGACGCGTACATGACCGGAGCTTGCCCGCGTTAACCCGCCCAATATATAGAAGAGCGTCGACTTGCCGCTGCCTGAAGGGCCGACGATCGAGAGAAACTCGCCCGGTGCCACGGCAAAGGAAACATCAACCAGCGCGGGCACCTGCAGCTTGCCCGCCCGGTACGTTTTGCCGAGATGCTCGGCCTCAATCATGGGTGCTGTCTTTGAAGCCATATCCTGGATTCTAGGGCATGGTTCCCGTCCGGCTCAGGCATGCGCGCCGAAGCCGCCGCCGAATGCCGGCATGGCGTCGTGGCCGGCCGCGGCGCGCTTGGGTCCGCGTTTGCGCACCAGCAAAGCCCGAATGCGCTCCACCATTTCGCTCGGAGTCGACGCGCCCTTGGGCAAAAACGCGTCCGCCGCGTCCGCCCGTGCAAAGTCCTTCACGGTTGCACTCACCAGCATGGCCGGCGTTTCCGGCGCTTCAGCCTTCATTCGGCGCACCATTTCATTGCCGTCCATGCCGGGCAGCAACAGGTCGCTCACCACCACGTCGATACCGCCTTCGGCGAAGCGCTCGAGCGCACCGGCGGCCCCAGTCGCTTCCACCACGCGGTAGCCGCGGGTTTCCAGCATAAACTTGCGCACGCTCAAGGCCTGCTCATTGCCGTCTACAAGAAGAATCACTTTTCTGGGCCGCATCCTGGTTCTTTGTCCTTGCTTCCCGGTTCTGCCTTTTTGGGCAAAGACCGGGCGTATGCACCCCGGAGGGGGTTCCATTGGCCGTGCTCTTCGCCGGGAGCTGTTTTTAGGACGAGCGGGGGCGCCGTCGCGAAAAGGGCGCTGGCCGAGGCAAAGCCCTGGCGGACGCGCGCAAACGCGGGAAGATGGCGCCCCGGCTCGCCCGCGGATCAGCGCCGGGCGAAGGGGGACACGGGGAACAAAAGCCTCGGTTTGGGCGACTTGCGCGCGGTGGATGCGCCCCCTCGGGACCCATCGATCGCGGCAAGCCGTTGGCTACTCCCTCGGCTCCGGTTCGTTCAGTTGTCGGTAAAAGGCGAAAGTTGCGATCGTTTGCCGTGGTGCATGGCTCCCGAACGCTTGCTCAGACTACGGACCCGCAGGGGTGGGCGCAAGGGCGAATCTCAGGCGAAACTGCCGCATGGCCGCGCATGAAAGGAAGGAAAAGTTGCCCCGAAACGACGAAAGCCGCCCCCTGTGCGGCTCTCGCCCTGTGGAACGGATGTGCATCACGGAAGGAAAAAACGTCCTTCTGCCACAGGAACGGTGCTGCCTCCCACGCGCACATAGCTCCGGGCGTCCCAGCCTGCGGCACCGCCCTGCCCCCACACCACCGCGCGGGTGTGCAGCCGGCTCGGCCGGCCCATCTCGACCCCCTGCTCGATCAGCAGCGGCGTGCCCGGCGGGGCAAAGCCGTGCCGCACCACGTACGCCGTCGCGCAGCCGGCAGCGGAACCCGTGGCCGGGTCTTCGCCGCCATACAGCGGCATACGCGCCTGCCAGCGCATCCCGTTCACGTCCGCGGGCGCGATCAGGTAAAACCATTTGCCGTCCGTCTCCCTGAGATACGGCTCGGCCATGACGCGTGCCGGCTGCAGGCTGCCCAGCGCCTCGACCGAGATCAGCGGCACCACCACAAACGGGATGCCCGTGGAGACGGTCTGCACATTCCTGTCGGGGTCAAAGGCCGCCAAAGGCAGGCCCAGTGCCGCTGCAACCGCTTCCCGGTCGTGCCATTGCCCGAAGCTGGGCAGGGGCTGCTCCATCTCCCCGCGCACCGGTTGCCCGAAGGGGGATCGAGGCTCCTCCGCCCCGGTCGGCGCAAAACGCACCGGGACCGGCCCTACAGGCAGCTGCAGCACCACCTCGGGCGCATGGCGCAGGGCCGGCAGGGTCAGACGCAGGGCGGTTGCCGTGCCCAGGGTCGGGTGCCCGGCAAACGGCAGCTCCTCGCTTGTGGTGAACACCCGGACCCGCACCCCCGGCCCGCTTTTTTCAGCCGACGGCTCATCGGGGAAGCAGAATGTCGTCTCCGACAAGTTCATCTCGCGGGCGATCCCCTGCATCTCCGCGTCGGTCAGGCCCGCGCCGTTTAGAAAAACGGCCAGGGGATTGCCCGCCAGGGGTGTTTCCGTAAACACATCCAACAGCCAGTACCGGTACTCCCGCATCCTTGCCCTCCTCACCCCTTCAGCGAGCCGGCTGTGCTACGCTGGGGCTCATCGCAAACTGTTTCAAGTGCAAACAAGCCAGGCCATGCCGAACTCGAGATCAAGCTCATTTGCCGCTCCGCCCTGTCGTCCGCTTCCCTCGGCATCGCTCGCCTTTGCCGGCTGTGTGCGCTGTACGATGCGGTCGCCGGCCTCGTTCCGCCTTGAGTGGCCCGGCGCCCGCTTCCGCACACTTTCGGACCCGTTCGGCGCTCCGCCGCATCTCTCTGCATAGCGCCTGTTCCCGGATCACGACCGAGGCGAAAGCAGCCTCACAACCGCGCCGATTTCGCCCACCCCTGGAGACTGCATGAGCATCACCGCTGAATCCCGTATCCCGCGCATCTTTGAGAAAGCCCCTGACTTCGAAGCGAAAAGCACCCATGGCGTCATCAAGCTGAGCGACTACACATCCGCCGGCAAGTACGTCCTGCTGTTCTCGCACCCTTCCGACTTTACGCCGGTGTGCACGACCGAGTTCATCGAATTTGCCCGCAGGCAGGCCGACTGGGACCGGCTGAATGTCCAGCCCATCGGCGTGTCGATCGATTCTGTTTTCTCGCATATCGCCTGGGTCCGCGACATCGAGCAGATTTCCGGCGTCAAGATTCAGTTCCCTGTTGTCGCCGACCTCGACTTCAAGGTCTCCAATGCTTACGGCCTGGTGCATGAGGCTGTCTCCGACACCGCGGCGGTGCGGGCTGTCTTCGCCATCGACCCCAAGGGCATCATCCGGGCGCTCATCTACTACCCACCGCAGCTGGGCCGCTCGGTCGACGAGCTCGTCCGGGTATTTGAGGCCATCCAGATGACGGATAAAAGCGGCACGTCCGCCCCGGCCAACTGGGTACCGGGCGAGCCCGTGATCGTGCCCAGCCCGGCCACGGTCGCCGACGCTGAAAAGCGCACCAATGGCGGCGGAGCAGGCCTCCAGGTGGAAACCTGGTACCTGTCGAAGAAAACGCTGTAACCGCCGGGCA
>CAXSBW010000027.1:13748-16194 GCA_964235795.1 uncultured Acidobacteriaceae bacterium
ACGCCCTTGCCCAGCAGCACTTTTTCATGCGAATCCACGCACTTGCCGCAGCCGTTGACCGCCGAAACGGCCAGCGACCACAGCTCGAAATCCACCGGGTCCACCCCATGAGTTCGCAGCACATTCATGCGCAGTCGCGCAGGCATGGTCGCGTACTTTTCATTCGAGCTCAGGTGCAGGAAGCGGTAGTAGATGTTGTTCATGCCCATGACGGCCGCCGCTGCCTTGGACGCGTTCAAGGCCTGGGCGGACAGGTGAGAGGCCCCTTCCGGCAGCGCAGCCTCGGTCAGCCGGGCATTGCGAGTCGCGATCGTGGTGGCCACGACCGTGCCCCACAGCTGCTGCTCGGTCAGCTCGGTGTTCTGGCGCACCAGCGTGGAATAGTTCAACTTCAGATCCTTTGCATAGTCGGGGAGAGTGTCGATCAGGGTGTCGATAGGCATGGTATGTCCTTCTGGGTACGCGGCTGTACATCGTGGGTCTATGCAGGCACAAGTGGGCCCGCGTCCACATAGACCGCGAGCCCACATTCTTTGTTCGGCGACTTAGGCGTCGATCGTCTGCTCGCCCTTTTGCCAGTTGCAGGGGCATAGCTCGTCGGTTTGCAGCGCGTCCAGCACACGCAGGACCTCCTGCGGGTTGCGGCCGACCGACAGATCGGTCACGTACACAAACCGGATCACATTTGCGTTGTCGACGATAAAGGTCGCCCGCTGCGCCACGCCTTCCTTCAGGTCCAGGATGCCGAGCTGCTCGCACAGGTCGCGGCGGATGTCGGAGAGCATGGGGAACGGCAGCTCTTTCAGGTCGGCATGATTGTTGCGCCACGCCAGGTGCACAAACTCGGAGTCGGTCGAGCCGCCCAGCAGCTGTGTATCGCGGTCTGAAAACTCGCCGTTCAGCTTGCCGAAGGCAGCGATCTCGGTCGGGCATACAAACGTAAAGTCCTTGGGCCAGAAGAAGTACACCTTCCACTTATCGGCATAGGTCTGGTCGGTGATGGTCTGGAATGCATTGTCCTTATCGCGGCTGACAACGGCGGTCACGGAAAAGGACGGAAACTTTTCGCCTACGCTAAGCATGAATGAAGCTCCTTGAACGGGTTGGGGGGAGTGAGAACTACGCTTGGCCGGAGCGGCACAATCTCTCCGGCCTGGGTGGTTGCCGGCGGTTACACCGGCTGAAGCTGCGTTGCAGGTTGTGCGGCTTGCTCGGACTGGCAGTCTGAGCACAACCCGAGAATGTCGACCGCGATCCGCTGCACCAGGAAGTCGGCGGGAAAGTTGCCCGGCAGCCGAGCCTGCCCCGCGGCCGGCACAAGCAGCGAAGCATCGACATCGGTGATCGATTTGCACCGGGTGCAGACCGCATGATGGTGGGCGGCATGGTTGGTCTCCACCCGCATGGAGCCGTGATGGAGGCTGACCTGGCGCAGAATGCCCGCGTTGATAAAAAGATGGAGGTTGCGGTACACGGTCGCAAGCGATATGGACGGCACGCGCTCGCGCACAATGGCGTGGACCTCTTCCGGACTGGGATGGCCAGTCGATGCGATCAGCGCCTCGTAGATGACCTGCCGCTGGTGCGTGACAGGCAACCCGGCCTGCTCACAAACCCCGCGAAATGACGTGATGGCTTCCTGGTGCACTCAGCAAGTGTAGGGAGAAACCTTATCACCTGTCAATAGTTCTTATCGGGACCTCCCGCCCGGCCCGATCTCACTTCCGCGGCAGTTTCTTCCACATCGCCTTAAGCTTTTTTTGCAGGCCCTTGATGTTCGCTTTTTCCGTCCCGGAAACGTCTTCGACCATGACGCCGCGGAACAGCAGCTTGTGACTTGCGGTGTCGAAGACGTCGACGACGAGATGGCTTTCAGCGGTCGCCAGGGCATTGACCGTCGCCTCTCCGAACTGCGGCTTCCAACCGGCGCCCAGCCCCTGCCACCCCCACTGCCCGGCTCCCCAGCCCCCGCCCTGTTTGCTGTAGCTTTCGACAAGCTGCGCCTCACCGCGCACATCACCCACCGCAAACAAGGTCGCGCTGCCGCCTGACGGCACGAGCTGCCAGCCCTTTGCCGCCAGGATTTTATCGACGGCAGCTCTCACCGTGCCGTCGTATTGCGCGACGGCAAGGTGCACATCGCCCCACGAATAGCTTCTCCGGGCAAGTGCGGCAGAACGATCCGATTCGACCGTGACGGTGCTCGGATGCAGAAAGGGAAGCGAGATCGCCCGGGCCCGAGGGAGCGGCAGCAGAAAGACGGCAAAGGCGAGAGCACTCCAACGAAACATAGGCCTCCTCGGCTCTCCCGTAAAGGTGAGGGAGCCGCACACGCCGTTAGGAGGCCCGCGCAGCGCTTAAGGATGTTCGCCAGCGAAGCACCGCAGCTGCTGCCGGAAAGCGCTATCCGTTCCCCTGGGGCGGAAGCTTGCTGAAGATTTTGTCG
>CAXSBW010000027.1:16294-18645 GCA_964235795.1 uncultured Acidobacteriaceae bacterium
CGGTGTCAGGCCGACTTACTGCCCGTCCTCCGTCTGTGCGATCGCATAATAGCCCTTCCGCGACTGCACCTTGAGTCCATCGCCCTTGCACTGCACATCCACCGTGCGGTACTTGCCGTCAAAATCCGAGTTGAGCGGCACATAACTGGCCACGTACTGCGTCCGCAGCTCATCTTCAATTTGCTGAAATGCATCTTCCAGCTTCTTGCCGTTGTTGCCTACGTCAATGACTCGGCCGCCGGTCTCCGCCGCCATCCGCCGCATCTGCGAGTCGCCGGAGTAGCCCAGGTTCATGCCGCCTCCGAAGTAAAAACCCCGGTCCGCGATCAGAATCACATAGATAATCGAATTCGCCTTCTGCGCCGCTTCGATCGCGTCCTGGATCCGGTACTTCGACCCCTGGTCGCCGCCGTCGGTCAACAAAATCATGGCCTTGCGGCCCGTCTCCTGCCGCAGCTTGTCGTTCGACGCAAGGTACACCGCGTCAAACAGCAGCGTTCCCTTGGGCGCGCCCTGCGTCGGCACCGTGCCCTGCCCCACACCCACGCCGCCTCCCGATCCGTTGCCGGCCGCCGTGTTGATCTCCGCCTTGTTGATCGCGCGGGTCAGCTGCCCGGCGTTGTTGGTGTAATCCTCCAGCAGGTTCACATCCACGTCGAACGAGATCAGAAACGCTTCATCCTTGGCCCGCAGCACGCGATGGAGAAATGCGGCGCCGGACTGCTGCTCCAGCGGCAGCACATTCTGCTGCGAGCCCGAAGTGTCGAGCAGAATGCCCAGCGTCAACGGCTGGTCCGCGCGTGCTTCAAAGTTGCGCACTTTTTGCTGCTTCTTGTCTTCCATCACCTGGCAGTCGTCGCGCGTCAGGTTCGGAATCAGCGCGCCATGCTTATCGTGCACCGTGAAGTACAGCGAAACCAGGTTGGAGTTGACGCGCAGCGTCGTGACCGGCGCGCCGCTCGGCGCATCGTCGGCAGGCGGCGGCGCCGTGCTCACCGGCGGCGCATCGGGCGAAGGCGCCGACTGCGCATAGAGAATCGGAGTAAACAGCAAAAAGGCGGCAAGCAGAAAACGGCGCATGGTAGCTGCTTAGACGCTTGAAATCGGCAAAAGACTAAAACCGCCTGCGCGGCTCGCGGTCCCTTCGGGACGGGTCCTCGTCAAGTCAAAAGCCTCCCTCATGGTTTCGAGGGAGGCTTTTGACTTGAGGTATACACCCCACGAAGTGGGCGCAGGCCGCGTAGGCGGTTTTTAGTCTTTCAGCCGTTTCATATACCTCGCATCCACTCGCAGCGCCTCCACCCAGGGCAGGTCCGGGTAGCTTTCCTGCTCCACAAACATGTGCTTGATCGTGCCCGGCTTCACCGCTTTGAAGATCGCCGGGTAGTCGGCTGTGCCGCGCCCCAGTTCCGCCGCGGGCGGCGGGTTGTCCATTGAAGTATGCGTCGCGTCACGCGCAAAGTCTTTTACATGCAACATCGAGATGCGGTCCGAATAGGTGTGCAGGTAGTGCTCCGGGCTGCCGCCGCCCACCGTGACCCACCCGCAATCCAGTTCCATCGTCACCAACCCCGGGTCCGTTGCCTTCAGCAGCAGTTCGTACGGCACAACTCCGTTCAACGGCTGAAACTCCATCGTGTGATTGTGATAGCCGAACTGGAATCCCGCCGCTTTGCACTGACGGCCCCACTCGTTGAAGCGCTCCGCGTTCCACTTCCAGTCGTCGGTGGTAAAGGCATGCACCATCTGCTTGTGCGACAAGCCGGTAGCCCGGCCCGGATCGCGAAAGCCGGGAAACGCGCAGATGATGTACTTCGCTGTCTTGAACTCCTCGTGAAAGGCGAGGATGGCGTCGAAATGCTGCACGAGCTGGTCGGCCGGGTAGTGCGCCGACACACAGCGAAGCCCGGCCCCCTCCATCGCAGCCCTGACCAGGGCGGGCGACTGGTTGTAAAAGCCGGCGGCTTCCACCTCCTGGAACCCGAGCGCGCCGACCTGCTTCAGGGTGCCCGCATAGTCGGCCTTGAGCTGGTCGCGCACCGAGTACAGCTGCAGGCCCAGCGGCAGCCCCAGCGGGTTGGCCCGGGCAGAGTCGGTCGGCAGGCACGCAGCCGCGGCTGTCAAGGCGGCGGACGTGAGAAAGCGGCGTCGATCCAGTGTGTTCAGCGACTTCATCGGCAATCGTAACTCCTTGGGCGGCCATGGGGATGAAGTCACCTTGCCATGGCAGCCCCCGGCATGTCTATGCGCCGTCCCGGTCCCGAACCGCTCTGTTACTCTGGCAGCGGTGTTCGGGTCTCATCCAGTGGTGCAGAACGCGGCCCCTGGACCGATCCTGGAACGATCCTGGA
>CAXSBW010000027.1:18745-29071 GCA_964235795.1 uncultured Acidobacteriaceae bacterium
TCTCATCCAGTGGTGCAGAACGCGGCCCCTGGACCGATCCTGGAACGATCCTGGACCGCATCTATGAAGGAACGCAACAATAATTTTGCGCGTGTGCTGCTGGCCGCGCTTGTTGTTTTTTGCAGTGAGGTCGCCGTGAAGAGAATCAAAGCCGTAAATCATGCCGCATGGGCCGGGGTGCTGCTCCTGACACTTGGGGGTTTCGCGCAGGCGCAACAAGCGGGCTCCATCCCCGACGCACCGACGCCGCAGGCCGCCGGGGCCAATGGCCTGGGCGACCTGAAAGGCCAGGTCAAGCCCGGTGCCGCTGCTGCCCCCGCGCCCGACGCTGCGGCGCCCGGTACCAACCAGGTCGCGCCGGCCACTTCCTCCTCCGCGACCCCCGACCAGAGCGTCGCCCCGCAAGGCTCCACGCCGCCGCAGCAGGAAACACCCGATCTTCCCGCTGCCGGGCAAGGCCCCACCGCGACCATCGTCGTGCCGGTCAATGAAGTGCTTGTGCCTGTCACCGTTCGCAATAAAAAAGGCGGCCTGGTGCCCGCGCTCGATTGGCGCCAGTTTCGCGTTTTTGAAGACGGGGCGCGTCAACGCATTGTCTTTTTCACGACTGACCCCTTCCCGCTGTCCGTCGCCTTTGTGGTCGACCAGAGCCTGCCCGCCGACGTCATGAATCGCGTCAATGAAAGCCTCGCAGCCGTGACCGGTGCCTTCACCCCGGCCGACTCCGTCGCGGTCTTCGGCTACAACAGCTCCGCGCGCATGATCACCGACTTCACCGGCGCGCAAGGGGCCCGGCTCAACGTCGCGCTGTCCGAGGCCAAGGCCCCGGGCCGCGACATGGGCGTCATTGCCCCCGGCGGTCCCATGGACGACGGCATCACCCAGAACGGGCGGCAGCTGGACCCCAATACCAGCCCCCACCACGGTCTTGATCCCGGCAACGCCATTACCCCGAAGGAGTACCACCCGCTCAACGATGCCATCCTGGCTGCCGCCACCGAGCTCGCCAAGCAGCCCAAGGGCCGTCGCCGCATCCTCTACATCATCTCCGACGGCAAGGAGCAGGGCTCCAAGGCCTCCTACAAGGAGGTCGTGCGCTTTCTGCTGACCAATAACATCAATGTCTATGGCACCCTGGTCGGCGACTCGGCCATCTGGGGCATCGGCTACCTCGACAAGTTCCACATCCCGCTGCTGCCCACCATGCGCGACAACCTGCTGCCCAAGTACGCGCTCGCGACCGGCGGCACACTCGATTCTGAAGTTTCAGAAAACGGCATGCAGACCTCTTTCTCGAAGATCACCAACGCTGTGCGTACCCAGTACACGCTCGGCTACGTGAGCCACACCAACCTGCTCGCCAGCCGCTTTCACACCATCGAGGTGCGCGTGGAAGGGGTGCCGAACCTGGACATCGTGGCCCCGGACGGGTTTTACCCATCGGCGCACGGGAACCGTTAAGACCCCCTAAGCGGGTCTGGCTCGGGTTCCCCGAGCTAAAGCGGCCACTTCGTGGCGGGTCTTTTGATAAGAACAAGCGCTCCCGCTGGTCGCGACCAACGGGAGCGTCGGGTGTACCGAGCACACGCCACGAAGTGGCCGCCTCCCGCGCAGGGGGTCTTAGCCTTTGACTTTCTTCAGCGCCATCCCGATGGGCCTGCTGGCCGCTGCGACCTGGGGCGCGGCGGACTTCGCCGGCGGCATGGCCGCGCGCCGAGCCGCACCCAGCCGGGTCGTGCTCATCGCGCACGGGCTAAGCATGCTGCTGCTGGGAGCCGTAGCCTGGCATGTGCCGGTCACGCTTTCGCCACTGGCCATTGCGGGCGGGCTGCTCTCCGGGGTCGCGGGCAGCGCCGCCTTGATGGTGTTCTACCAGGCACTGTCGATCGGCGTGATGGGCCTGGCGGCAGCGCTCGCCGGGCTGCTCACCGCCGTCATCCCGGTGCTTGTCGCTTTGCGAACACAAGGTGCCCCCTCGACGACGCAGATTCTGGGTTTCGCCATGGCCGCGGCGTCCATTGTGCTGATCGCGTATGCGCCCTCCGCAACCGGCGCAGCGCCAACCACCCGACGCGCGCTCGTGCTGGCGACCATGGCCGGCATCGGCTTTGGATTGCAACTGGTCTGGCTCCACCTGTCGGCTTCCGCAGGTACACCGGCGAAGCTGCCTGGAGGTGCCGCGGGCAGCGCCGGCCCGGTGCTGTGGGCGCTGCTACTCTCCCGCGCGGGCGGCGCGGCCGTGGCGCTCGCGGTCCAGCTGTGGTCTATCGGCTGCTCCTCTTTGCGCCCGACAGCGACAAGGGATGGAACGGCTTTGGCCTTGACTCCGCTTTCCGCTCCGGCACTGGCGCCCGCTCAAGCCTCGGCTGTTCAAGGCCGTTCCGTCCTCGGGCTGGCCGCGCTGGCCGGGCTGCTCGACACCACCGGCAATGGCCTGTACATGGCCTCCTCCCTCAGCGGCCGACTCGACGTCGCCGCCGTCCTCGCCTCCCTTTATCCAGGCGCGACCATTGTGCTGGCTGCGCTGTTTCTGAAGGAGCGCGCGTCGCGCTTCCAGCTGCTGGGCATGGGCCTGGCTTTGGCCGCCGTCGCCTTCATCGCTGTCTGAACCAAACAGAAAGGCCCGCATAAGCGGGCCTTTCTCAATCAGAACGACAACTTAGAACGAGTAATGCGCCGCGAACTGGATTGTGCGCGGTCCGTTGCGGCTGCTGGTGATCCGACCGAAGTTCGCATCGTTGATGCTGTTGCTGGGATTGCCGTAGCTGACAAGGTTCATCACATTGAAGGCATCGACACGGAAGCCGACTGCCTGCGCTTCGGTGATGTGAAAATCCTTAAACAGGCTGCTGTCCACCTGCTCGAAGCCGGGAGCGCGCTCCGTGCTGACCCTTGCAGTACCGAACGTATTTGCCAGTTCCGGCCCATACGCACATGTTCCGTTGTCTGCCGCACCACACGGAGCCGCAGATGGATCCGTACCGAACCAGTGCGCGACACTCCGATTTACAACACGCAACTGCCGATACTGGTTCGCTCGAGTACCTTGACTATAGGAATTCGTGTTGCTGTTAGGAGATGAGGTAATTGTGACCGGAAGCCCTGAATACGCAATTGCTGTGGAGGACAGGGTCCAACCGCCGGCAAGCAAGTCGAGGATACGGTTGGTATTGGAACCAAAAAGCTGCCCTCGACCAAATGGAATGGCGTAAGAACCATTCGCCGATAGATTATGCCGTACATCGAGTTCGGATGGTCCGTAGTCACCACGGAGGTTATAGCCGTCCTGAATGCCGCCGACTCCCGCCGAACCGGATGCGCCATAGCTTCCGTTGGTATCCGTCATGGACTTGGCCCAGGTATAGTTCACTGTAGCTTCAAAACCCTTGCTCAATCGGTGGCGCACCGTGACCTGCAACGCATTATACTTCGAGATGCCGTTGGTATCAAAGGTTTCCACTTGATTGGTCTGCCCGACAAGCTTTGCAAGTGGAGCTACATCCTGGGCAGGTATCGCTGCACCTTTGGGTAACGCTGCAATCGACTGAGCCTGTGCCGGGGTCAGCTGGTTGCCGTTACGGTAGTCAATTAGATGTTGCCCAAGTTCGCCGACATAGCCGAACTGCGCGGAAGTCGAGTTGTTCAGTTGAATTTCAGTGTTGAAGTTAAATTCCTGAAGATACGCCTGGCGGTAGTTTTTCGCGAAAGCGGTAAAGCCATTGATGTTCTGAGATCCCGCCCCAACCTGGAATCCGTTCTCCTCGGCGAAGAACGTGCCTGGGTTTGTCTGAGATGAAGGCGCAGTGGCTTGAAGCTGCGAGAAGTTGGTGAAAGGCGCATTCGCCGCCAACTGGCTGCTGCCCTCAAGAAAACTGGTGGTGCCGTATCCGCCCCGGAAGACCACGCGCGGGTTCGCCTGAAACGCAAATCCGAATCTGGGCTGAACTGCGTTATAAGTGGGCTCGTAGCAACCTGGGTTATCACACAGGATCGAACCCGCGGGAGCATTGGCCGGAATCCGCTTCGCATACTCGGCTGTGCCTTGCAGCGGGCCGCTCAAAATCACATTGGCAATCTGGTTATTCACTTCGGTGTAAGGTGAATCGAACTCGTACCGAACACCGAGATTGAGGGTAAGTCGGTCGGTGATCTTCCAATCATCCTGCAGATAACCCGCGACACGATACTGGCGCTCGCCGAAGAACCCGTTGGAAAGGCTTAGACTTTGGCTGTTTGCACGATTCAGAAGCCAGTCGGCCGGCCCATAGAGCGTTTTTGTATTGGGCAGAGCGCTGTTCTGGCCCGAGAAGCCGTAACTGCCGAGCTGTCCGCCATTACCGTATTGTGCAAAGTTCTGCTGGTAACGCAGAAGCTGTCCGCCGACGCTGAACAACTGCCTGCCGTGCTGAATAGTCAGGATATCGCTCAAGCTATAGGTATTGTCGCGCAGCAACTGTGCTTGCCCCGGTACGCCCACCCCGGAAATTTCTCCAACACCCTGGTAAGTGAAACCGGCAAACTGCTGCGGCGCCGGCGTCGGAATGCCGACTACGGCATCGCCGTTCAAACCGAACGCGCCTGTTGAATCGCTGGGCACATTCGAGTCCCAGCGAATACGCGTAAAACCGAACCGCGCTTCGTTGATGACTTCCGGAGAAAGGGTATGTACCCAGGTGCCGCCTCCCAACTTATCAGGATAGGAGTTTGCGTTCGGAAAGGTGACGGGCAGGACCGCGACACTGCCGCCGGTGGCAATGCTTTGCGAGTAAAAGGCGGTGAACTTGTCGGCCGGCCGAGGATCGAACTCGATCTTGACGTCGCCCTGATTGTTATTGACGAACGAACGGGTAGGTCCGACAAAGTTATTCCCGTCCAAGCCATCCGTGGCGGCGTGGTTCGGCAATGGATAATACTGTGGGTGGGCAAGCAGATAACGGACCACCGGGTTGCTGATAGGAACACCCTGATCGTTCACATATGGACGGTAGCCGTTTTGCGGATCGACCAGCTGGATAGGCGCGGGGTTTCCACTCGAATCCTTTAAACCTTCGAGTACGGAGAAGTCACCCCCGCGTTCAGCTGCCGAAAGCACACTCGCCGTGCCATTACCGCCGTCATGACGCCGGGTTCCCTCATAGTCCACGAAAAAGAACAGCTTCTCTTTCAGAATCGGTCCGCCAAGCGTACCCCCAAAGATAGATTGTGTAAATGGGGTCTGGCCGGCACCGGAGTAGTTGTTGCCGAAGCTATTGGCGGTGATGTTCTCATTTTCAAGATAGTCGAACGCACTGCCATGAAACTTGTTGGTGCCGCTTTTCAACACCGAAACCACGTCGCCGCCATTGACGTTGCCGTAGGTCGCCGGTGCGTTCGCTGAGATCACCCGCACTTCCTGAAGCGCGTCGGGCGAGGGCGCGTATCCAATGAGGTTATTCTGCGTCTCGTCGATGTCGATACCGTCGAGCGTGTACATATTGTCCTGCGCGCGGTTGCCATTGATGGTAACGACGCCACTGTTATACGTATTCCGCTGGATGGCATTATTGCTGGTCAACCCAGTCGGATCGGTCGCGACTGCGCCCGGCTGAAACTGTGTCAGCGCAGAAAAATTGCGGCCATTCAAAGGAATCGTCGCGATCTCGTTCGCGTCGAGTGACAGACCGAGGGTAGCGTCTGAAGTATCGATGATCGGCGCAACATTGCCCTGCACCTCAACGTTCGTGCTCGCGCCAACCGTTACGTGCGCGTCTACCTTGGCCGCCTGGTTGATCTCGAGCGCGAACGGCGGCACGGTCAGCTTGTTAAAGCCCGGTGCCGTTACCTCGATCGAGTAAGTGCCGATCGGCAGAAAGCGGATGGAATACGCGCCGGCATCGTTGCTGGTGGCCGGGGTGCGGACGCCGGTTCCCGTGTTGACGGCGACAACCTGTGCATTCGGGATCACGGCACCGCTCGGGTCGGTGACCGTGCCGTTGACGGACCCGGTTACGGTCTGGGCCAGGCTGGCGGTCGCGGTGGCAAGCAAAAGGGCAGACGCGACCATGGTCGCGCGAGGAAAACCGTTCAATCGCATATAGGGATCAGCCTCGGAGCGCGCTCTCGATTCCATAGAAGAGCAGAAGAACGTGCAATGGAAGGGGCGCGCCTGTTTTGGATACGTTTCCGTCCTCAAGGCTAACGAGGACAGGCCTATCCGTCAATGAAGCAGGAAGAGGCGCGGAGCTTCGTCGTCCTGCCTCGTCAAACTGAAAAGATGAATCTTTCGGAGCGGATGAGTCGTTTTCGGACCCGTACACCCACCTGCAACGGGGTTGATGCAGGGAACGTTACTTGATCTCGGGCGCGGTCTCGCCCGCCTTCGCGGTTTCCGACTTGACCACGGTGGCCTCGGGCTCGCCCTTGATGCCCTTGGTAAAGCCGCGCAGCCCTTCGCCGAGGCCCTTGCCCAGTTCGGGAAGCTTTCGGGGGCCGAACACCAGGAGAGCAATGACAAGCACAAACAGGAGGTGCGTCGGGGTAAACAGGTTATCCAGCATATGGGATTGCCCGCGATACCGTTTGCGGGGCTTTCCTCCATCAATCCGGATTGTCTCATACCGGGGTGACGGCATGTGCGCGGACCGGGCTATTCGGGTCGTAACGAGGCAGCGGCAAGCCGGGCTGACAGCATCGCGTAGAACGCGAGGAGGCTTTCCCCGGCACCCAGGGTGAGCCTTCGGTGCACCTTGACCGTCGGGTACAAGCGCGAAACCGCGCCGTCCGGGCCGTTCTCGATTTCAAGCGTGGGTACGGCAAAGTCGCTGCCCGGGTAAAGCGACATGGCCCAGGTACCTCCATGCAGGCGGCGCAGCAGCTCGCCGAACCAGCTGCCCCAAACCAGGGTCCACCAGTCGCCGTCGGCCGAGGGCAGCGGCTCGGGCGCCGGGCAAAGCCGGTTCAGGATGCGCTCCAACCGGTCGAGCGAGGCCGCGCTCCAGTCCAGCTCCTCGCGAAAGTCCGCGTGGGCGATGGTTACGGCCTCCTTCGCATAGGCCTCGATCATCGGCTCCAGGCCGTTCCATTGCTTGTCGCCCAGGCGTTTGCGTGCCGTGTTGTCCCGATCGCTCACCTCTTCAGGGTACAGCAGCCACCGCCCCGCCATGTACAGTTGTGAGGAGTGTTCCGGAGGTTCTGTTGTTCCGTTTTTCCACCCGCTCTGCCTTGTCCGCTGCCGCCCTGCTCCTTGCGCCGTGTGTTTCACCCGTGCTGCGGGCGCAGGCACCCCAGTATCACCCGCCGGTTGTCGCAGCCAACAGCACCCTGGCCACCGTGACCTACAACAACCGGTACGAGGTGTACGGCGGCCTGGCCTACTCGCACTTCAACGCAGGCCCATCGCTGCTGCAGGGTTCGAACCTGGGCGGGCTCGACATTCAGGGTGCCTGGTTTCTGACTCACAGGTGGGCCGCCGCAGCGAACGTGCGCGGCTACGCGGGCACCAGCGGCGCGGCACCCAATATCTACGGCATCAAGGGACCGTTTGTCAGTGAGTACATGGTGCTGGGCGGCCCCGAGTACCGCTTAGCCTCAAACCAGCATGCCTCCCTTACACTCCATGCTCTCGCCGGCGGCACCTATGGGCTGTTCAGCTCCGACCTGAAAGATGGGTCGACCAAAATCAATCCAGGCGTGGTCGGCTTTTACGATGACCAGTTCGCCTTTGCCGGCGCCATCGGCGGCTCCATCGACCTGAATCGTTCGCCGCGGCTGGCCTTCCGCATCTCCCCCGACGCCATCCTGACCGACTACAGCTCCTCCGGCAAAAGCGATTTCAAGGAACAGTTCGGCATCTCGGTCGGCCTCGTTTACCGCTTCGGCCGGCACATCGACCCCGACCGCGCCGGCACGCCCCGTTCGCCGAGGCGCTGAAAGACCAAACCGCCTGCGCGGCTCGCGGTCCCTTCGGGACGGGTCCTCGTTCAAGTCAAAAGCCTCCCTCATGGTCCGAGGGAGGCTTTTGACTTGATAAAAACTCGTCCCTTAGCGCTATGCGTCTGAAGTGTGCGCGAGCCGCGCAGGCGGTTTAGTTTTTCAGCGGCAGCATGCGGTACAGGATCAGTTCGTCGCGGTCTTCGTCGTCGAAGGCGTGCCAGTGGGCGACGGCACGAAGCTTGTAGCCGGCGTCATGGATGTCTTCGAGGGTGCCGGGGTCCAGGTCGTTCCACTGGGCATACCAGCCCGGGCGGTAGCGCTCGATGCGGGCCGGCAGGTCGTCGGTGCCGAAGTCATCGCAAAGAGCAGGCAGGTGGGTAAACAGGGTGATTTCGTCGCCGGAGATGGAAAGCAGCAGGCGCTTGCCGTCGCGCGGGTGCGCGTCGATGTAAGCGGTCAGACTTCGGGCCGCGACTTGCCACGAGTACTGCGGGTGGATGGTGTACCAGACGGTACGTTGCGCATCGCGGACGAACAAGACTGCCAGCACGACGAAAGCAACCGCTCCAAGCCGGCGGTTGCGGATTGAAAGCGCCTCGGCGGCCCCCACTGCGACAAAGACCACCGGGTACAACAGAACCATGTAGTAGCGCGGCTGCGGGTTATTGTGCCAGCCGGTAAAGAAGATATAGCCGATCGCCGCCAGCAGGGAGGCTGCCGCAAGCGGCGAGCGGCGAAGGGAACTGCAAAGAACCACCGCGATCAGGAGAAGAATCAAAGCTGCGCAAACCAGCTGCGGGTTGACCCAGAGCAGCCCGTGGGCCGCCCACCAGAAGGCCATCAGCTTGCCGCCGAGTGTCGGCGGCCGCACCCACTGGTTGGCCGCAAACAGGTAGTGGTAGTCGACCGGGTGCGCGTGAAGCGCCCACCCCACATACGCCAGCCAGGGCACGGTCCCGCCGAGAGTCGCCCATGACAGGTCGCGAAGCAGGGGGCGCGGCTGCCAGTCCACCGCGAAGCCCAGCAGCACCAGACTGGAGGGCAGCAGAAAGATCGCGGTGGTCTTGGTCAGCACCGCCAGGCAGCTCAGCAGCCCCACGGCCAGCAGCGCCGCCCTACGTCGGCCTGCCTGCCACGGGCGCAGGCGCAAGGCGAGCCACCACCCGAGCAGGGTCCAAAACGAGAGCAGAGGTTCAAGAATCGCCAACCGGCTGAACGCCCACAGGTAGGCGCTGCCGGCCAGCAGCAGCACCCCGCCCTTGGCGGCCACGCGCGATGCCCCGGCGGCGCGCAGCACTGCGTAACTCAGCAGCAGGTTGCCCGCGAGCACACACAGGGCCAGGCCGCGCGCGGCCTCCGGGCTCACACCTGTTACCTGAAAGACCAGCCACAACAAGGCGGGCCAGACCGGCAATGCGACCGAAGGGTTGAAGTCCCCGGGCAGCAGCCCGTGGCCGAACAGCGCGGCACGGATGGCGGCGTTGCCGTACCAGCCCTCGTCCGTGTACTTGCTGTAGTCCATCCACGGCGAGTTGTTCGGAAAGTCGGCCCGGAGATGCACCCAGTGCAGCGCCCAGAGAGCGACGATGGCAATGGTCGCCAGCCCGTGCAGGATCCGGCGCGTGGGAAAGCTAATCGTAGGCAAGGGCGTCGATCGGGTCCTTTGCCGCAGCCTTCAGGGCGGGGTAGGCCGCTCCCAGAACAGCCCCTGTAAAGGCGATCAGCAGGGAGCGCACCCACCACTCGGGCGGCACCATAAAGGAGAGCGTAGGAAAGCGGTAGTTCAGGAACGCCTTGATCCCGGTCGTGATCAGGACACCCAGCACGATCCCCACCACCGTGACCAGTGCCGCCTCACGAAGTACTGATGCCAGGATGTAGCCGCGGGACGCGCCGAGCGACTTGAGGATGCCGATCTCGCGCGTTCGCTCAATCACCGCCGTGTACATGGATTGAAAGATGACCAGGAAGCCCACAATGATGGCGATGGTGATGACCGTGTAGAGCGCAGGGGTAAAAGCCGGCAGGTGCGCGGGCGTAATCATGGCCAGAAACGCCGTGAGCGACTGCACCTTGTACTCCCTCATGCCGGGCATGTTGTGGACTTCCTGTTCAATCAGGGGCTCGTTGGCGGGATTGTCGGAGCGGAGATAAAAGAGTGAGGCGTTTTTCGGAGTGCCGATCAGCGCGGCCAGCGTCTGGATGGGTACAAACTTGCGGCTGCCCTTGCCGCGCTCCACGATTCCGCAAATGCGGAACGGGTGCCCTACAACCGGAATGGTGTCTCCTACGTGGTATCCGTTTCCACTTCGGGCGAACAGCTCATCGATCACCACGTCGTTGGGACCCTGGAAGGGACCGCCGGAGAGAAATATAAAGGGACGCAGGGCGTTATAGCTCGCGTAATCGATGCCC
>CAXSBW010000027.1:29171-36087 GCA_964235795.1 uncultured Acidobacteriaceae bacterium
GCCGGAGAGAAATATAAAGGGACGCAGGGCGTTATAGCTCGCGTAATCGATGCCCCAGACGGTCTCAACGGAACCGGCCATGCTGAGGTTGGCCACGACGGGCGAGGCCACCGCGACATGCGGCAGTTTCGCCAGCACGCCCGCGACAGAGGCCGGGACCGGTGCGCCGCCGAGGGCGGAGATAAAGCTCGCATTCGCGGGCTGCACGATCGTATCGGCCCCGATGCCGCTGGTTTCGGCCCGGGAATTTGAAAGAATCCCGAGCATAATGCCGACAATCGAAAGAATCATGACCACCTCGACCGCGACGGCGAGCATGGTGATCACGGTACGCATGGGCCGATGAAGCAGGTTGCCGACGACGAGCTTGTTCATAGGAGGAGGAGCGACGTAAACCGCGGGCGCGAAAACAAGTTTAGCAAAGCAGCTTGTATCGACGTACCCCGAATCGAAAACGCTTTCGTCGAAACAATCAGTCCCCGTCGGTTATTTTAGTCACTGAATTCTTTGACGCATCTGGCCGAAGAACAATAGTGTTGATGATAAAGAAGCCCTCCGAAAGCCGGGGATGCGGAGTATGGGACAGTTTGGGCAGGAGCTGCGCCGGGAACGAGAAGCGCGCGGTGTCGCGCTTGACAACATCTCGGGCGTGACCAAGATCAGCGGCCGGCACCTGCTCGCGCTCGAGCAGGAGAACTTTGCCGCGCTTCCCGGCGGCGTACTCAACAAGGGGATCGTTCGCGGCTATGCACGCGCCTGCGGCATGGACGAAGACGCGTGGATCGATCGCTACCTGTCCGCCTACCGGCAAAGCGGGCAATTGAAGGACGATGACCAGGGCTGGATCGAGTTCGCCGAAAACGTGGGGAAAGCGCGAAAGGTGGACGATGCGGAACCGGACAAGCGACTGCGATGGGCCGGGGTCGCCGTTATGATGACGATCCTGCTTTTCTTCTCCTGGTACGTGTGGGTGTATGTGGCCGGACGCTCCGCCGCGCTTGCGCCGGGCAGCATCCACGCCACCGTGCAAGCCCGCCCATCGCCGTAACGGGATTCTGTTTGGCTCCGGCGGACGAAGCCGGTAGGCTAACCACGCATGCTTGTCCCTTCCGCACCCCGCGATATAGCCATCCTTGTCGCATCCTGCACTCTGCTCCCCTTGCTCGGGCTTCTTTTCTGGCGCGCCCGGTACTCGCGTTATCCGTGGCTCCTGTATGTGTGCGCCGCCTACATGGCGCTGCTGCACGGGGTGTGGATCGTCGGCCTGCTCCGCGGCCCGATGTTCGCCTCGGGATTTGCCACGCTCGAGCTGCTGACATTTCCCTGGAGCATGGCGGTTGTCTGGAACATGACCATGGCCGGCTTTGTAACCACGCATGACCTGCTGCTCAACTACGCCCGCTTCGTGCTGGGCTTCGGCGGGCTGCAATCGCTTGCGCTTGTTCTGTTTACCTGGGAGCTGAAGCTGGAGCCGCGAGACCGCCAGAGAGCGGTTCGCGCCCGCTCGGAAAGCTCCTAGCCCACTCTCCGCCGGCTTCTGACCTTCGGCTGTTCCTCTCAGGTAGGATGGAAGGCTGGCAGTGCTCTGGGCCGGCTTCCTGCACCGATGCCGCCGGCCCGCCGAGCTCCCCCGCGTGTTTTCCGCTTCCCTTCCCCTGGAGCCGGCAACCGGAGGGAACCGGTTGCGCTCGCCTTTGGAGGAAGCACCCTTGTCTCAACGCGATAAGCTTCTCTTTACCTCGGAGTCGGTCACCGAGGGTCATCCCGACAAGATCGCCGATCAGATCTCCGATGCCATCCTGGACGCCTGCCTCCAGCAGGACCCCTACGCCCGCGTCGCCTGTGAAACCCTGACCGCTACCGGCCTGGTTGTGATCGCCGGCGAAATCACCACCAAGGCTTATGTCGACTTCCCCACGCTGGTCCGCAGCGTGGTTCACGACATCGGCTACAACAACGCGGTGTACGGCTTCGACTCCAATACCTGCGCCGTCATCTCGACGATCAACAAGCAGTCCGGTGACATTGCCATGGGCGTGGATACGGGCGGTGCCGGCGACCAGGGCATGATGTTCGGCTTCGCGACCAACGAGACGGACGAGCTGATGCCCCTGCCCATCTCGCTGGCGCACAAGCTCACGCGCCGGCTCAGCGCGGTGCGCAAAAGCGGGCAGCTCTCTTACCTGCGGCCCGACGGTAAAAGCCAGGTCACGGTGGAGTACGACGCGGCCGGCAAGCCCGTCCGTGTCGATGCGGTCGTCATCTCCACCCAGCATGCCGAGGAAGTCTCCACCGAACAGCTGCGGGCCGACGTGCTCAAGGATGTGATCCAGGTGGTGATTCCGGCGGAGCTGCTCGACGCGGACACCAAGTATCACATCAACCCGACCGGGCGCTTTGTCATCGGCGGCCCGATGGGCGATACCGGGCTGACCGGCCGCAAGATCATTGTGGACACCTACGGCGGCATGGGCCGGCATGGCGGCGGCGCGTTTTCCGGCAAGGACCCGACAAAGGTGGACCGCTCGGCGGCGTACATGGCGCGCTACATCGCGAAAAACATCGTCGCGGCCGGTCTGGCCGAGCGCTGCGAAGTGCAGCTGGCGTATGCCATCGGGGTTGCGGAGCCTGTTTCCGTGCTGATCGATACCTTCGGCACCGGCAAGCTGCCCGCGAGCGAGCTGCAGGCCCTGGTGCGCGAGCACTTCGAGCTGACGCCCAAGGGCATCATGGAATCGCTTGACCTGCGCCGGCCGATCTACCGCCAGACCGCCGCCTACGGCCACTTCGGTCGCACCGACGGCGACTTCGGCTGGGAGCGGACCGACAAGGCCCCGGCCTTGAAAGAAGCGCTGAAGGGCCGCGAGCTGGCCGCCAGATAAAGCAGTGCCGGGGAGGGACTACCTCCCCGGCGCTCTTGCCTTCTGCGCCTTGCTTCGGGACACAAGAGTGTCTCCCGAACGGGCATCAGCCCTATTTACACCCAAACCTTGTCATTCTTACCTGATTCTGAGATATTGGGGCAGTCGTTTCGCGCCACAATGTCCACCCCATGGCAGGTGAGTGATGGCACTTCAGACAGTTCAGCCAGCTTTTCAGGTTCCGCAGGTCACCGAAGCCGAGATCGCGTCGCTTGCCGCGGAGATCGATGCGACCGGCTTCGGGTGCATCCCGAATTACATTGAACCGGATCACCTAGGCCGCATGCAGCGTTTCGTTCACGCGGCAATGGAAAGGTCCGGCCACGAGTATGTGGGTTTCAGCGGGCCGAACGAGACGGCGGGCTCCGGGCTCGATGAACTGTATCACTCGCCGGAGTTCGGCACCCTGATGAAGCGGCTTTATGAGCGAGGCACCGGACGGTCCGCGCCCGACCAGGCTTTTTATCACGTGCTGCGCTGTCTTTCCGGACAGTCCGGGCAAAAGCACTCGCTCATCTTCCACTACGATTCGTACGTGGTGACAGCGCTGATCCCGATCGTGATTCCGTCCGAGGGCCAGGCCGGCGACCTGCTGATGTTTCCGAACCGTCGCGGCATCCGGCCGGCTTACCTGTTCAACGCGATGGACAAGGTGCTGCTCGATAACCCGCTGACCCAGCGCAGGCTGCGCCGGACCGTTGAACGCTCGCCGGGCAAGGCGACGCGCGTCAGGATGAAGCCGGGCAACCTGTACTTCTTCTGGGGCTACCGCTCCATTCACGCCAACGAGCCCTGCGACCCGGACAAGGTACGCGCGACCGCGCTTTACCATTACGCGAATCCGCACGCAAACTGAAGCCTGGACCAGACAGTGCTGCATTGCCTCGTTGTCTGCTCTTCCCTTTGCACGAGACCGGCACGGGAAGGCGTTGCCGGCCTCCTGTTTGCCGTGACGGGCTAACGGTCCGGCTACAGACCGGCTCAGGCTGTTGCGCAAAGGTGGTGGCCAGAGACGGGATTGAACCGCCGACGCCGGCCTTTTCAGGGCCGCGCTCTACCACTGAGCTATCTGGCCTTGGGAGTCCCAAGAAGCCTGCGGGGAGAAGCAGGTGGCGTTGTCGCAGGCGCAGGGAAGCGCGGACAACTTTCGTAGTATAGCAAAGCCCGTGAAAGCCGCAAACGACGGAAACCGTTCGCCTGGCAGCACCGATGGATGCCCCATCGAGACAAACCTGCAGCCTCGAACCGGAAAGCCATGCCATACACTTGTCTGCAATCATGTTCCGCTTGAGGGCCGATCGGCGAGTGTCGTTTGTCTGCGGGCTGCTGCTCGCCTCCGTCGCCTGTGGGCAAACCTCGGCTCCGAAATCGCAGGGGAGCTTACCGGCGGCGGCGAATCGCGCCGCGCACGCTTTGAGAAAGCGCGCGCGAACGGACCGTTGGCGCTGCACGCGTTTCTCGAGAAGATGCCCAAGGGGGCCGACCTCCATATGCACCTGTCCGGTGCCGTCTACGCCGAAACCCTGCTGGACGAAGCCGCCGAGGAGGGGATGTGCGTGGACCCGGCAGCGCTGGCGCTGGACCGCGCCGCGCCGCGTGGTGCGTGCAAGCCCGGCGAGGTGAGCGGGGCTGCGGCTCTCGAGCGCGACAATCATCTGCGCGATGCCTTGATCGACAGCTTCTCCATGCGCGGCTTTGTGCCGTCGGCCGGCATCACCGGCCACGACCAGTTTTTCGCGACCTTTGCGCGCTTCAGCGGCCTGGGGCGGGAGCATACCGGCGATTGGCTGGACGAGGTGGCAACCCGCGCCGCGCGGCAGAACGAGCAGTACCTGGAAGTGATGGACACGCCCGACGAGAAAGCCGCAGAAGCGCTCGCGGACAAGCTGGGCTATAACCCGGACCTTCGCGCGGCTCGCGACGCGCTGCTCCAGGCCGGCATGGCCGCAAGCGTAGACGCCGCGCGCGCCGCGCTGACGCAGGCCGAAGCTCGCCGCAACACGCGAGAACACTGCGGCGAGACGGGTGCGGCCCCGGCGTGCGCGGTTGAGATCCGCTTCTTGTTCCAGGTATTGCGTGAGCAGCCGCCCGCCCATGTTTTCGCACAACTCGTATTCGCGTTTGAGCTGGCGCAGGCCGACCCGCGTGTCGTCGGACTCAACATGGTGCAGCCCGAGGACGGCTACCTGTCCATGCGCGATTACCAGTTGCACATGCATATGCTCGATGTGCTCCACGGTTTGTATCCTTCGGTGCACATCTCGCTGCACGCAGGCGAGCTCGCACCCGGGCTGGTGCCGCCCGATGGCCTTCGATTTCATATCCGCTCCGCGGTCGAAACAGCGCATGCCGAACGCATCGGCCATGGCGTCGATGCCCTGTATGAAGACCGGCCTGCCGAGCTGCTGCGGGAGATGGCGGCGAAGCACATCCTGGTCGAGATCAACCTGACCAGCAATGACGTGATCCTCGGTATCAGCGGAGCGAATCATCCGCTGCCCGACTATCTGCGCGCCGGGGTACCGGTCGCGCTTTCGACCGACGATGAAGGGGTGTCGCGCATCGATTTGACGCATGAGTACGTGCGCGCCGTCGAGACCTATGGGCTGACCTATGCACAGCTCAAACAGATGGCGCGAGCCTCGATCGAGCACAGCTTTTTGCCCGGCGCGAGCCTGTGGGCTGCGACCACGCCCGAAAACCTAGGCACCCCCGTAGCCGCCTGCCGCGCGCAGACGGGCGCGGAGCAACCGGCAGCCGCGTGCGCCGTGCTGGTGCATGGCAGCGAAAAAGCGGCGCAGGAGTGGGAGCTCGAACGGCGCTCTCGCGTCTTTGAGCAAAGCTTTTAACGCATGCGCATCGTGCTCACGACCTTCGGGACCTTTGGCGATGTCAACCCTCTGGTCGGGCTCGGACGCGAGCTCCGGCGGCGCGGGCACTCGGTGGTGCTGGCAGCGCCGGAGATGTTTCGCGCTCAGGCGAGCGTCGCCGGACTCACGTTTGCACCGATGCGACCCGAGCAGAACCCGTCCGACGCAGCCATGATCGCCATGATCTACGACCGGAAACATGGGACCGAGCGTGGGCTGCGCGAGTTTCTCTTTCCCGCGCTGCGCGACAGCTTCAGCGATCTGCGGTCGATCGTAGAAGCCGATGGCGGCGCCGATCTGCTGGTTTCAGGCGAGCTCGCCTACGCCGCGCCGCTGGTGGCCGAGGTCACGGGTGTTCGGTGGGCGTCCTGTGTGCTGGCCCCGTTTTCATTCTTTTCGGGCTACGACCCGCCGGTGCTGCCGCCCTACCCGTTGCTGTCGCGGGTGCTGGCCGCAATGCCGGGGGCCGGGCACCTGTTGCCGCCGTTTGCGCGCCTGGTGACGCGAAGCTGGTGCCGACCGGTGTATGCGCTGCGCCGCGAACTCGGCCTGCCGCCGGGCAGGAGCCCGCTGTTCGATGCGAAACACGCGCCCGCGCTGGTTTTGGCGTTGTTTTCGCCCTTGCTGGGCAGCCCGCAGCCCGACTGGCCGCCCAGCACGCGGCAGTGCGGCTTTGTGTTCTACGACCGCGAAGCCGGGCAGGCCGCCTTGTCGCCGAATCTGGGAGCGTTTCTCGACGCCGGGCCGCCGCCGCTCGTGTTTACGCTGGGCTCGGCCGCAGTGCTCGACCCCGGCGAGTTTTGGCGGGAAAGCGCGGCAGCCGCGCGCCTGCTGGGGCAGCGTGCCGTGCTGCTGACCGGCATGCATGGCGATACGCCGCCTGACTCACCGGAACTTTGCCATGCCGGCTACGCGCCATATTCATTGCTATTTCCACGCGCGTCCGCGATCGTGCACCAGGGCGGCGTCGGTACCACCGCGCAGGCGCTGCTGGCCGGCAAGCCCATGCTGGTGATGCCCTACAGCCACGACCAGCCCGACAACGCGCGTCGCATGCAGCGACTCGGCGTGGCGCGGGTGCTGGGGCGCGAGCGCTACACGGCAAATCGCGCAGCAAGGGCACTT
>CAXSBW010000028.1:0-24596 GCA_964235795.1 uncultured Acidobacteriaceae bacterium
CCAATAACAACCGGACGGCAGGAGGAACCCGATCCCGGCGACGGGCCTGGTTCCTCCCGCGTATCACTCTCTGTTCCTGACCGGTGTGCCGGGTCAGCACCCGGGTAAGCACCTGGTTAATCACCCGGTTAAGCACCTGGTTAAGCACCTGGTTAAGCGCCTGGTTAAGCACCTGGATACTGCCGGGAACTTTCTGCAAGATCGGCGTCGTTTGTCGTGATGCGAAGCCATACCATTGGCTTCGTGCAAGTCTTCCCCCGCTAGCGGACACCCCTCCGCGAAGCTGCCCTTGAAAGGATTTACATGCCTGCCTGCTTCTTTAGACGATCACTCTTTGTGATTCCGCTCATATGCACCAGCGCCATCGTCGCGCAAACCTCCAATGGCATCAACGGCACTGTGACCGATGCCTCCGGCGCCGTTGTGAATGACTGCCAGGTGGATGTGCATAACGTGGCGACCGGTGTTGTGACAACCGCGCGCACCTCATCCGCTGGCACCTACACCTTCCCGAACCTGCTGCCCGGCACCTACACGGTCACGTTCACGCTGGCCGGATTCCAAACCTCCGCGCATACCGGTGTCACCGTGGAAACGGGCCGCACGTCGAATGTGGACGGCACGCTGACGACAGGGGAGACCTCACAGACAGTCGACGTGAAGAGTTCAGCGATTTCGCTCCAGACCGCCACGCCGCAGGTCGGGGTCACGATTGAAAATGCGGTTGTGGAAGCATTGCCGGACGAGTTGAGCGGGCAGGCGCGCCAGATCGACAACTTCATCTTTCTCGCACCCGGTGTCACCGGCAGCTCCTTCAGCCACAATATTTCCGGCGGAGAAGACTTTCAGAACGAAGTTTTGTTCCAGGGCATCCCGGCGGTCCAGGCTGAGACGGAAGGCTACCAGACGTATATCAACCCGCCGTTTGAAATGGTGAACGAGTTCCACGTATCGAGCTCCATCTTCTCAACCCAGTACGGTCTAGGCCAGGGTGCGGTCAACTATAACTTCGTTTCCGGCACCAACCGCCTGCATGGCGATGCTTTCTATATCAACCGGAACAACTTCTTCGACGCGCGCGGTCTGGTCGAAATCAACCCGCATGTGCCTGTCAACAAGGAGAACAACTACGGCTTCACCGTGGGCGGCCCCGTCTACATCCCACACGTGTACAACGGGCGCAACCGAACGTTTTGGCATGCCACGGATGAATACTTCAAGTACAACCAGCAGCCCTCCGCGACCATGAGTGTGCCGACAGCGCTGGCCAAGCAGGGCGACTTCTCCCAGTACGCGACAAGCAAGGTGCCGCAGGTGATCTACGTCCCACAAGGGGTCAACTGCAACGGTCTAGCCCCGGGTACGCCGTTCCCCAACAACATCATTCCGGCCAATTGCATTAGTCCGATTTCGGCTTCGGTTCTGACTCAGATTCCGGATCCGACAATTCCCGGTGCCTTGACCCAGAATATCAACTCGCAGCTTGGCGTGATCACGACCAACCAGACCTCTTGGGGTTACACGGTTGATCACAACATTAACGAGCGGCACTCGCTCCACTTTAGCCAGTGGCACGACCACCAAAACTCGCCGACAGTGGAAAATAACGCTTACTACGCCAACGAGCTTTCAGGCCTTATGACCGAGCCCCGCCTCGGCTCGGGCTTCTTTTTAAGCTATGTCGGCTCGTTAACTCCCAACCTCGTCGTCACCGCCGGTTTCGGCTGGCTGGGCGAAATTAATGATGAATTCAATGCGCACCAGAATGTAAATTTCCCCGCTGTCGCAAATGGCACGGTGTTTCCCACAATCTCGTTTACGGGTTCTGCTCCAAACGCTCCTTCCGGATTGGGTAGCGCCTACGATGGTGAGATCAGCAGCATCAATCGCAAGCTGGGTCTCGGTTTCCAGAACAACTACCTTTACACTCACGGCCGCAACACCTACAACTTCGGCTATGAGATCCGCCGCGCTTACCAAGATGATCATGAGTGTGAACACTGCACCGGCAGCTTCGCATTTTCCAGCCTGACGACCAGCAATGGGCAAACAGATTCGCAACAGATGCTTAACGAAAACAACACCGGCGTTGCTTTCGCCAGCTTCCTGCTCGGCCAAGTCGATAGTACGAACCGTCAGCAGGCGTTTGAAACCAGGCTGCGTAACTTCTCGATCTCGCCCTATATTATGGACGACATCAAAATCACTCCGAAGCTCACAATTAATGCCGGAATTCGCTGGGATGTGATGGTGCCGTTCACGGCGGACGATCCAGGGAACATCGTGTTCCTCGATCTGAACAAGCCAAATCCGGGCGCCATCGGACCGAATGGGCCACTGCTCGGCGCGGCAACCTCGCTCGGTCACGGCCCTGAAGCCGCCGGTTTCAGCCGTGCCGATATTGCTTGGAAAAACGTCGGACCGCGGTTGGGTTTCGCATACGCCTTGAACCAAAAAACGGTCTTTTCAGGCGGTTATGCTCTGACCTTCCTCGACGGCGGCGCGTATGAGTTCGGCACTAACAAAACCGCCAATAACTACGGAAACGTACTGGCTGGCCTTAACCAAACGCCATCAAGTGGAACCAACATCGCGAATTACGGAAGTTGGGATGCACGCACCCTTGCCAGTGCGGGAGCCACGCCGTTAACCGCCGATCTTGGCCTGGGAGCAGGGGTACTGCATCCATTCCAGAAGAGCGGCATTAGCCAGCCCTACTCGCAAATGTACGACTTGGGCATTCAGCGTGAACTGCCCTGGAACCTCTTCACGGCCATCACCTATGTCGGGAATCATGGCGTCCACCTACCCTCCGCGCTGAATGACACCAACCAGGTCGATCCACGTTATCTATCGCTGGGCCAGTCCCTGCTCGCACCATGGAACTTGCCTGTGGGCCAGGCGGCGCTCAAAAGTGTAGGGGTTCCCAACATCGGCGGCTTGTACCAGCCCTATGCCGCTTTCCAGACCAACTTCCCCGGTCAGACTGTGCAGCAGGCATTGTTGGAGTTCCCGCAGTTTCAGAGCACTGCAAACGGTCACACTCTCAACAACTTCGAGACCGAGGGAGTCTCGATTTACAACGCCCTGCAGTCGCAGCTTCAGAAACGGTTTACCGATGGCCTGAGCTTCCTGCTTTCCTATACTTATGCACGAACCATGGGGAACTCCGATCATGGTTTCACTACCAGTACCCCGAATGCGTTGAACAAGTTTAATCAGAAAGCGGAATGGGCGGTCTCCTCCAGCGACCAAACACATGTCATCGCTCTGAGCGGCGTGTATGAGCTTCCGTTCGGCGCGGGCAAGTCGTTCTTTCACGGCGGCAACAGCCTGATCAGCAGGGAAGTCATTGGCGGCTGGCAGGTCAGCGGCGTTTTCCAATATGCCAGCGGCACCCCGTTCGGGATCAGCGCTGCAGGCACACCGTTGCTGACTGGCGGCAACCGAGCCAACGTAGTGCCGGGTGCTCCTATCCACCTCAACTATAAGAACTATTACAGCAAGACGCCTGTCTTCAATACGGCTGCTTTCCAGGATCCCGGCAAGGCAGCTCTCGGCAACGCGGCGCGGAACCAGAGCGATCTGCGAAACCCGTTCAACTCGAATGAGAATGTCGCGTTGGCCAAGAAGTTTCAGTTCGGTGAAGGGGTGCAGGCGGAGCTCAGGATGGAGTACTTCAACATTCTGAACCGCATGCAGGTGTGCGGACCTACCGACATGGATGTTTCCCACAGCCGCGACCTGACTAACGGCAACTTCGGTTACGTTTATGGTGCGTGCCAAGGCAACACTCCGCGCCAGGGCCAAGCCTACTTCCGGGTTTCGTTCTAACCGAACACCCCAACCTGAAACCGCCACCCCGGCCCGGTCGGTCGCTGTCTTCACGAAGCGACCGACCGGGCCGCCTCTTTTACGGCACCCTCGCATGATCCGAATCAGTGGAATCAAACGACGGCGGCACCGCCCCCGCCCCCGTGCCCCAGTGCTTGTCCGGCGCGGGTGCAAGCTGGAACTCGAGCGTGCCCCCGTGCAAGGCGAACCGCTCCGGCAGCCAGGTCCGCGTCCAGGGCTCGCCGTCCACCCGCAGGCCGGTCACGTACGGCGCGTCCGGCGCGGCCCCATGCGCGGTGATGCGGAGATCGCCCCCGGCGCGGTGCACCGTCGCGCTCGGAAACAGCGGGGAACCGAGAACGAACTCCGCCCGACCCGGGATTTCGGGGTAGATGCCGAGCGACGCGAACACCGCCCACGACGACATCTCCCCCAGGTCGTCATTGCCCGGAATGCCCTCCGGCACGTTGCGCCACAGGGTGTTCAGCACCTGCCGCACCAGCTGTTGCGTCTTCCACGGCTGCCCGGCCCAGTCGTAGAGCCACGGCGTTCCGATCGAAGGCTCGTTGTTCAACTCGACGTGCAGCGGCCCGGCGTCGGTCACCGCCGGCGCGCCATGCTCGTCGTAGAAAAAGCGATCCAGGCGAGCCGAAGCTTTGTCCGTGCCGCCCATCGCGGCAAACAGCCCTTTCACGTTGAAGGGCAGCATCCACACATACTGTGCCGCGGTGCCCTCGACAAAGCCGTCCTCGGTCGCCGGCGTGAACGGGTGCGGCGCCTTGTCGCTGTCGTCCCGCACCAGCGCCCAGGTTCCGTCGGCATTGCGATTCTGAAAGTAGCCACCCTCGGGCGCGGCCTGCGGGTTCCAAAGGTTGCGCCAGTACTGCGCGCGCGCCAGAAAACGGCGGCTCACAGCATCGTCACCCAGCCGCGCTGCGAGCGCCGAGATCGCGAACTCGTCCGTCACGTCCTCGAGCGAATCGGCGGCCGGTCCCCAGGCCGGCGCGCCCACGGGGATGTAGTGCAGGCTGAGCCAGCGGTCCAGCCCCGGTCGCTGCCCGGCGCACTCCACCGGGCAGCCGGCAGGGTCCAGGTCCGCCGCCGTGGGCACGTCCGCCGCATGCACAAGCGAGGCCAGGGCCTGCCGCGCGTCAAAATCGCGACCGCCGAACGCGTAAATATCCGCGATCGCAGGTGCGGCCGGGTCGCCGTTCATCACGTGCGTCGCGCCGCTGTTGTGGGTCCACCGGTCCCACGCGCCGCCGTTCTGCACTGCCTGGTTCAGCAGGCTTTGCGCAATGTCGCTGCCGACCCTTGCGTCCAGCAGCGTCAGCAGCTGCAGCTGCGAACGGTACACATCCCACCCGGAAAAATTGGCGTATTGCACCTGCTGATTCGCGGCCAGGCGGTGCGTTTTGCGGTCCATGCCCGTGTACTCGCCGTTCGCATCACTCGCCGTGGTGGGCGTCATCAGCGAGTGGTAAAACGCGGTTGTAAACACCGTGCGCTGCTCCGGGGTTCCCCCGGCGATCTCGATCTGCCCCAGCCGCTTCTCCCAGGCGGCATGCGCTTGTGCGCGAACCGCCTCGAAGTTCGCGCCGGCGCCTTCAGCCAGCAGATTGGCACGCGCATTGCCTTCGCTGACATAGGAAACGCCGACGCGCAGATGCACCTCGCGTGCCTTGTCGAAGCTGACCCAGACTCCCGAGCCGTGGCCTGCATCCGGGAAGCCTTTGCTGCCAAAGCCGGTGCCGCCGTCGGCGGTGCGCGCGCCGGGCGTGACCGCGTCGTCGTGCCAGGCCCCGGTCGCGGCGATCGGCTCGTCCACCCTCGCGGCATAGTACAGCGTGTAGTAGGGGCGCCGGTCTTCCTTGTCCAGGTAACCGCAGAAGTTGCCGCTGGTCACGGAGCCCGAGATCAGCCGCTGCTCGGGATCGACCGTGGTGTGCGCCTCGGTCGAGCCTGCTTCGGAGTCGGAGGTGCGCACCAGCAGTGTCGCCGGTTTTCCGGTCGGGAAATGGAAGACAGCCGCGCCGGTACGCGTCGTAGCCGTCAGCTCGACCGCAATGCCGCTGCCCAGTGCGACGCGGTAGTAGCCGGGCTCGGCATGCTCGTCGGCGTGCGAGAACGACGCGGCATACGCCCGGCGAAAGTCGAGAGAAGGAGAGCTCACCACCTCTTCGGCAATCGGCAGGATGGGCACGTCGCCGGAACCCCCGCCGCAGCCCCACCCCTCCACATTGGTGAGGGAAAAGCCGCGCAGCCTTGTGGATCGGTACTCGTATCCGCCCGGCGCGGCAATGGGCCTGTCCGCGCGAGTGGGCGAGGCCTCCGGGCTGAATTGCACCATGCCGAACGGAACCGTTGCCCCGGGAAACACATTGCCGCCGTGCGCCGTGCCGATGAACGGATTGACGCGCGAGGCCGGGTCTTGCCCCTGCTGGGCCCAGAGCGGGGCCGCCAGCAGCGAAAGCATCAGTGTCACCATGGACTTACCAGGCATTTGTTGTTCCTTTCTATCTGTCACCGGCCACTTACCCGTGCCAACCTGTCCTGCGGAGCGAAAGCAGGATCACAAAGCGTCGCCGGCTTGCACCTTGTTCGCGGTTCGAGCCGGGCATGGTTGACAGAGCCGGCTGTTCCTTTGATGATCACTTCATGCCGAGGCAGCTATTCCGCTTCTTTCATGAACCTGCCGGACTCTGCCTTGCTGTTCTGTTTCTTGTTCCTCCCTGCGCTTCTGCGCAAAGCGCAGGTTCTGCGGTCATTTCAAAAGAGACACCGGGCCGCTTCATCGACATCACGCAACAAAGCGGCGTTCGCTTCGCCTACCAAGCTTCGCATACTTCAAAAAAGTATCTGCTTGAGACCATGGGCGCGGGCGTGGCCTTGCTCGACTACGACAATGACGGTCGCCTCGACATCTTTCTCGTCAACGGGGCACCCCTGGGCGATCCCACGGCCAAAGGCACCCTCCCCGTCAAAACCGGTCCGGCTTACTGGAACCGCCTTTATCACCAGAAAAAAGACGGCACCTTTGAAGACGTGACCGAACGGGCCGGTCTTTCGGGGGTCGGCTACGGCATGGGCGTCGCCGCCGGTGACTTCGACAACGACGGCAATGAGGACCTGTTTGTCACCGCCTACGGGGGCAACCGGCTGTACCGCAACAACGGCAACGGGACTTTCACCGATGTCACCGCGGCCTCCGGCACGGGCGGCAGCGGCTGGTCCACGAGCGCGGCCTGGGTCGATCTGGACGGCGACGGCCTGCTGGACCTCGTCGTCCTGCGTTACGTGCAGTGGGACTTCGACGATACCTGGTGCGGTGAGCATCGCGAAGGTTACCGGGCCTACTGTCACCCCGACTTATTCCCGGCGATTGCGCCGCTTGTTTACCACAACGATGGCCATGGGCATTTCACGGAGGTTGGCGCGAAGCTCGGCATGAAGCCCGGAAAGGGACTCGGCCTATCCCTTGCGGATTATGATCGCGACGGCAAAATCGACCTGTTTGTAGCGAATGATTCCATGCTCGAGTTTCTGTATCGCAACAAGGGAGACGGCACCTTTGAAGAAACAGCGCTGCCTGCCGAGGTCGCAGTCGACGGCGAAGGTCGCACTTATGCCGGCATGGGGGTCGACTTTGAAGACTACAACAACGACGGCCTGCCCGACCTGGTCATTACCAATCTTGCCAATCAGAAGTACGCGCTGTACCAGAACAACGGCGACGGCAGCTTCTCCTACTCGAGTTACACTTCGGGCGTAGGGGGAGCGACGCTGCTTCATTCCGGCTGGGGCATTCACTTTTTTGACTATGACAACGACGGGCGAAAAGACCTGATCGTCGCCCAGGGTCATGACATCGATAACATCGAGTTGAACTATCCGCAGCTTCGCTACAAAGAGCCGTTGCTGCTGATGCATAACAACGGAAACGGCTTCTCCGATGTTTCCTCTGTTTCGGGAAGCATCTTTTCCCGGACCTGGGTCGGGCGCGGGCTGGCCGTCGGCGACATCGATAACGACGGACGCGAAGATGTTGTGGTTTCCACCAATGACGGCCCGGCCTATGTGCTGCATAACCAGACCGAAACGCCCGAGGCCAGTCACTGGCTCACACTGGCGCTGACCGGGCACCGAAGCAACCGGGATGCTATCGGTGCCGAAGTGAAGCTGACCACCGGCCGAGGCTCGCAGTGGGCGACGGTCTCCACCGCCGGCAGCTATCTGTCTTCGAGCGACAAGCGCGTTCATTTCGGGCTCGGTCCCGAAACGACGATCAGTTCGATCGAGATCCTCTGGCCCAGCGGCATCCGGCAGAAGCTGAACGCGGTGGCTCCGGATCAGGTACTGCATGTCGACGAGCCGGCCCGCTGAAGCATGTCATGGCCGGGAAGAGTGAGACCCGTCGAGTGTAGCCGCGGCTGCGAACTCGCTTTTGGCTTTGTCCGCCTCGCCGGCTTTGCGATACACCTGTCCCAGCTGAAAGTGGTACGCCGCGCTTTTCGGTTCCAGGGCTACTGCCCGTTCCAGCTCGGTTTGCGCTTCACTGAGCTGCCCGGCTCGCCCATAGAGCCGGCCTAGTTCCACATGCACTTTCACGTTTGCCGGAGCCAGTGCCTCGGCCTGCCGCAGCAGCGGTAAAGCCTCGGCGCTCCGGTTTTTGTTCACCAGCACAATGGCCAGGTTGAGCAGCGGCTGCTCGCTGGGTCTGGGCACCCCTGTCTGCCATTCGATCGCGGTGTGGTACGCCGCAATGGCATCGTCAGACCGGCCCAGCCCTTCATAAGCCAACCCGAGATTGTTCTCCGCGCGTACCGAGCGAGGCGTCAGCGCCAGCACTTTCGCGAAACAATCCACCGCCTCGGCGAAACGGTTCTCGTTGTACTTGATCCGACCCAGGCTGTACCAGCCGTCACTGTCACCCGGTTCCCAGCTGAGAGAACGCGTCAACCACTTGTCCGCGTCCGCATAGTCGTTCGCCAGCACATAATCCAGCGCTACAAACTTCAACTGCTGCGCGGTCGGCTGTTTCAGTCGTCCGGCATGGGTGTATTCGGCCAGGGAGTCGAGCGGCTTGTTTTCACGAAGCAGGATGTAAGCCAGTAAGTAGCGTCCCTCGGCCGAAGTTTCATGATCGCTGAGGTACCCGCGCGCACTGGTCTCGGCCGCCGTCAGCTGATCCCCGGCAAGCAGGGACTGGGCACGCTCGAGCAAATCCGGCTGTTGCGCCGCCAGTGTTGCGGGTTGCAGGTAGCCGGCCACGAGCAGCGCGACGGCAAGCCGGGCACAGAAGCGCTGAATACACGGTCCAATCATGATGGTCTCGGAGCCCTCAATACCCTTCCGGCAGCTCCTGCATCAGCCTTCCCGGGCGGAGCCGGCACGCCCCATTCTACGGCTGCACAGCCGGTCCGAAAAGTTTTTGCAGCGTAGGTGCCTCTTGTTGTACTTCGTCGCGAATCGCTGTTCCTTCCCGGATCGCGGCTTCTTCGGTGTCTACGGTCGCAAAGGGCAGCTCCATGACCAGAAATCCGACGATCCTGCCCCCGCGGTCGTGCAGCGGCATAAATGTATCAAAGAAGCTGCCCTGCTCCACGCGCACCGCCACCGGCTGACCCGCTGCCACCAGCTGCATGTCCGTTGGTGAGGAAACCTTGCCCACCTTCTCAGGCAGGTTGTTCGCGATGATGACATTCTGTGTCTGCCCGGGCGGCACGGCATGGAGGCCCAGCTTCTGTATTTCCGGATGCTTCGCCTTTTCCTTGACGATCAGCTGCTGCGCGAAAGAGGCGTCGACCGCGATCCTTGCCGGAGGAACACCATTGCCCTGCGCGAAGACAGGCAGGCACGAGAAAAGAAGGAGCGCGAAGTGTCTCACTGCTTGCCCTTTGAAGAATCGACGCGGTATACCAGCAGTCCCGCCATGTCGATGTCCGTCTTTGGATGAATCACGTAGAGCTGATTGACCGCTCGCACATAAGTCGAGGTCTTGCCGCCGTTGGTCGGCAGCTGCACCAGGGCGGTGTAACGGTCCGGCGTGTCCTGGTGAAAAATGCTCAAACCCTGCGAGCCGGACACGTACAGGCGTTTCATCGACGGGTCCCAGGTCATGTCGTCGTTGACGTTGGCACACGGCATCTTGCTGACCACATAACCCGAGTTCACGTCGAAGACGTAAAGCTGCCCCGGGTTGCGGCCCGCGACAAACAACCGGCCCGTTGCCGGATCGAGCGCGAGCGCGGTATTGCGATTCAGGTCCGGCGCGGTCCAGGTCGTAACCACCTGCTTTGTCTTCAGGTCGATGACGGCGATCTCTTTCCGGTCGCGCACGTTCACATACAAACGCCCGCGCCCGTTATCGACCACCATGCTTTCCAGGTTGTTGCCCGGCACTTTGATTTCATCGATCAGCTTGCCCTGCTCCGGCGAGAAAACAGAGATCGTCGAATCGGGCAGGTTGGCCGAAACGCCGCCGTTGCCGATGTAGTACAGCCGCGTCTTCGCGTCATAGTAAGCGGCATCGGGCGAGTCGCCCTTGCCCGTCGCGGAGCCGTCGATCAATGCGACGCGGTCGATGCGGTGCAGGTCGCTCCCAGCCACCAGAATCAGCGCGGAGTCGCCGCCGTCAGCGACCAGCAGCTCGTCTTTGAGGGCGTCAAAGGCCAGCGAGTGCGGCGTTTTGAACCCGCCGATGCTTTGGAGGTGCTCGCCGGTCTTGAGGTTAAACATCTCGACCGAGTGGTGTACCTCGGCAGACACGAACAGGTGGCCGCGCTTGAGATCCACGGCAAAGTGGTCGAAGTCTCCCACGATGTCCGGCAGATACGTCGTCCGAAGCAGGGTCAGCGGCGGACGGCCGGTGGAGACTGTCGGCTCCTGCGCGAGAGCAGCCGGGCCCGCAAGGGCGGTGAGCAGTGCCAGGGAGGCGATTTGCAAAAGCTTGTTCATGTTTCTCCTTGTTGAAACACGCACCCGTGAGACGGGCGGCGGATGCCTCGTGCCGAGGGCATGGAGCGCGGGAGAGAAATCGGCGGTTTTGATCGCAACCACTGTTCTCGGCCTGCCTAGTAAGTGATGCGCAGTGCGAACTCCAGCTCGCGCGGAGTGCCCGTGCCCACCAGCCCCGCCGGATTCACAGTCGAGGTGATGTTGCCGAAGCTCGCGGTCGGTGCGGCATACTGGTTCTCGCGATTGACCTGGACCCCTGCCGGGCAGGGATTGGTCACGGGCTGCGGGTTGGTCCCGATGGATGGGGGGGTGCAGGTGGACACATTCAAGCCGCTGCCGGGCTGCCCATACTGCGCGCGATTGAAGATGTTGAACGCCTCCGCGCGAAATATGACATCATTCCGCTCGGTGATGTGGAAGGTCTTCTCAACGGTCGCATCGTCCTGCCATAGCGGCGGTCCCGTCACCGCGTTGGGCGCGACGTTGCCGTAAGTGCCGGGCTCCGGTACTGAAAAAGCGGCCGGGTTGAGCCACGCGTGCACGGGGCGTCCCGGGAGGGTTAACGGCACCCCGGGTACGCGGCTGGGTCGCTGATTCACGTTATTGCCGTCGGGCAGGGCCGTCGCGCTGCGGCTCAGCAGCAGATTGACCGGTTGTCCGGCACGCGCGACCAGCAGGGTGTTGACCGACCAACCGCCGCCGACCGCATCGGCCACGCGGTTGCTGTTCATATAACGGCGGCCGCGGCCGAACGGCAGCTCATACACCAGGCTCATGTTGCCGCTGTGTCGCGTGTCGTCCTGGCTGTTACCGTAGCTGCCCGCGAAGTCGTTCACATTCTGAGCGGCCACCGACTCGCCCGCACCGACCGAACCGTCATTGAGCGCGTGCGAGTACATATAGTTGCCCGCGATGAAAAATCCATTGTGGAAGCGGCGGTTCAGGTTGAACTGCACCGCGTTGAAGTTGGAAGCGCCTTCGTTGAACTTCGTGTCGATCTGGCTGGGGTACTGCGGCAAGGGGCGAACCCCGGTCACCGGATCGATCAGGTTTGTGTACGAGCGGCGAAACAGGTGCGTCCCTTTGATCCCGAGGTAAGTGAGTGTCGCGACCGTATCGCCCGGCAACGCATGCTGAATCGACGCGGTCCACTGCTCGGTGTACGCATCCGGGTGATGCAGGGCCATCGAACGGGGCGTCAGCGCGAGCCCTGTCAACGGCGTGAGCGCCGGGTTGACGGGGTAAGCATAGGTGGTGGTCTTGCCCGAGGTCAGCAGCGTCGAAGGCTGCGTGTTCACGACCGGGCTGTCTTCATCGCCGAGCTGGTCTTCCCCGTGGTACACGCCGAAGCCGCCGCGAAAGACCGTCTTGCCGCCGAGCGACTCCGGCGAAAACGCGACCGAAACACGCGGGTCGAAGTCCAGGTGATTCGGATCGTAGAACGTCGATCCGCGCGCGCAATAGCCGCCGCAGCTCACCAGGTCGAACGGCACCGCGTTGTTATGAACCTCGTGAAACGGCGAAAAGTAGGTGTAGCGCAGCCCGAAATTGAGCGTCAGCCCGGGCCCGGCCTTCCATTGGTCCTGGGCGTAGCCGGCCAGCTGCTCCTTACGCAGGCCCTTGTCGGGCAGCGGGGCCGTCAGCTGAAAAGTGTTCAGCTGGTTGGCTTTGAACGCCGCTTCACTCAGGTACGAAGCCGTGCTGTCGAGCGAATTGGCTTCGTTGTACTGCGGAAAGCGCAGGTCCACACCGGCCTTGACCGTGTGCCGCCCCCTGGTGGCCGTGACCGTGTCGTTGACGGAAAAGCTCTGGCCCACCTGCGTCTTGTTGTAGTCTTCGGCAAGCCCGGTAAAGCCGCTGATGGTGATGTTGAGCGGGATGCCCGTGTTTTGGATCTGGATATAGGTGTTGCGGTTGAAGCCGAACTGCGCTTCGTTGAGCAGGGTTGGGCTGAGAATATGTGTCTCTTCCAAAGCGAAGTTCTGCACACGGGACACAATCGTGCTCGCCTGAGCCAGTGCGTTGAGCGCGCTTGTCGAGGAGCCGTCGTCGATGTTGTAGCGCACATAGGCCGAGTCCTTGCCGGAGAAGCGGTGATCGACGCGGACCGTGCCCGAGTTTTCGCTGTTGGGGCTGGGCACCACCGTTGTCAACGTGTAAGCGTTCGGGTCTTTGGTGTACGGAGCCTGCCCTTGAGGAAACGCGTTCACCAGCGGCGCAAGCTCAGGGTGCGCCGCCAGCACCGCGGTACGAAAGGCCGGGCTCGGCACAAAACCCGTCGCGGGCACACCGCCCAGGTTCTGCCGAAAGCCCTCGTAATCCAGGAAAAAGAAGGTCTGGTTGTGCACGACGGGCCCACCCAGGCTGCCGCCGAACTGGTTCAGCTGAAAGACCGGCGTCTTTGTCGCCGCCGCCGGCCTGATCGGCGACCGGGCGTCGAAGTAGCTGTTGCGCAGATAGTCGAAGACACTGCCGCGGAAGGTGTTTGTGCCGCTCTTCGAGATCAGATTGATCTGTGCCCCGGCCGAGCCGCCCGTATCTGCCGTGTACGCTCCCGCATCCACCTTGAACTCCGAAACCGCCTCGGTTGAGAACTGCAGGCGCAGCCCGGACTTGAGCGACTGCCGCAGCACGCCGCTCGCGTCCACGCCGTCCAGCCGGAAGAAGTTGTCATCGATGCCCTGGCCGACAAAGCGGATTGAAGCCTGCGAGCCCGAGCCGCTGTCCACCGCCCCCGGTGCCAGCACTTCCAGGTTCGCGATATTGCGCCCGTTGAGCGGCAGCTCCCGCACCTGTACGCCCTGGATCGTGCCGCCGAAAGTCGCGTTGCTCTTCTCCAGTTGCGCGCCTTCCTGGTCCGCTTCCACGGAGACGGTCTGGTTGACGGCGCCCACCTCCATGCGCTGGTTCAGCGTCCGTACATCGCCCGAGTGCAGGTCGATATCGGCCACGCGCGTGTCCGCGAAACCCTTCATGCTGAACACGAGAAAGAATCGTCCCACCGGCAGCGAGGACACGACGAACTGCCCGCTGCCGTTGGTGGTTTCCGTGCGCACGGCACCCGTGCCTTCTTCGGTCACGGTCACGACGACGCCGGAAATGGGGTTGCCGCTTGTGTCCACGGCCGTACCGTTGATCTCCGCGCGATCGATCTGTGCATGGGCGCTCGCGCATGTTGCCAGGGCGAACAGGACGTAGGGAAGGGGAGTCGCGTGCAGCCTTGGCATGTTGTTAGGAGGTCCGGAGCGCGTCCTTTCACGCAGTCATGAGCTCCGGCTGTTGCTGATTCAAGCAGCACACTTTGGGGAAAAGGTTAAAGGACGCCCCCAGCGAGCAAGTTTTAACAAGGCATTCATCGGCTCCCGCGGCGAGCGGGCCACAGGCCCTTCCGTGCGGATATTTAAAGCTTTACTGCAAAAGGCAAGTCAGGGCTGAGCGGATGAGCAGGGAAGGGAAGCTGCACCAGGGCGAGGCCGGAGAAGCACGGCAACCGCCAGAAAGGATGGATGCAAGAGGGAGGGGCCGATGAGACTATCTGGACGCTGGTGCCCGGAGGGGGACTTGAACCCCCACAGCCTTGCGGCCTGCGGATTTTAAGTCCGCTGCGTCTGCCGATTTCGCCATCCGGGCCCTCGCGATGATCGTAGCATCGCCCGGCTCGCCTTGGCTCTCATGGCGGCGTCGCAGCAGTCGCTCCCGCAGCGCCGCCGTCACGACCCGGTGGCAGTGCACGCACAGCGTGCGGATGTTCTCGAGATCGCACTCGCCGCCGCCTTCGACCACCGGCACGATATGGTCCGCATCCCACAGGCTTTTACGCTTCAGCGTGGGCAGGCCCCACTTCGCGAGCAGCTCGGCGCGGCGTTCGTCGCGAGCCCGCTTCAGCAATCGGTAGGCCGCCAGGGTATCGACCGTGCAGCGCGCGCAAACGCCCTTGTCCCGCTTCAGCACTGCGTCGCGCAGGTAGGCCGGGCTGGTTCGCAGCCGCCACTGGTGCACGCAATCATCCGAGCAAAAACTGCGCCGGCGCCCGCCGATCTCCATCGAGCACCAGCGGCACAGCGGCCGGCCGCCCAGTCCCTTCGGCAGCTCCGCCGGGGCCGCCCGTCCGCCGGGCATCGTGCGCCTTGCGCTGGGCGCATCCCAGCGGCTCACCCACGCAGCTCCGGCTGACGCAGTTCCGGAACCACCCGGATCGGGTACTTGGATCGTAGGGTGATCTTCGGCTGGACCTCGATGCGCTGCCCGGGCACCAGCCGCAAACGCCACTTCTGCGCGATCGTCGCCGTCAGCAGAATTTCCTCCATCCACGCAAACGATTCGCCGATACACTGTCGGCTGCCGCCGCCGAAAGGGAAGTAGGCAAACTTGGGCCGCGCCGCTTTCGCCTCCGGCGTAAACCGTTCCGGATCGAACCGCAGCGGGTCTGGAAAGTGCTCCGGCGTGCGCTGCATGATGTACTGGCTGAAAAAGAAGTACGTCCCGGCGGGCAGACGGTACGGCCCCAACTCGATCGCCCTGGTCGCCTGTCGCCCCATCGCCCACGCCGGCGGGTACAGCCGCATCGACTCCGACAACACCATCTCGGTATAGCGCAGTTGCGGCACATCGGCCAGCGTCGGTAGCCGCCCTCCAAGCACCGAGTCAATTTCGGCGTGCATCTTCGCTTCCGCTTCGGGGTTCTGCGCCAGCAGCAGCCAGGTCCACGCGAGCGCATTCGCTACCGTTTCGTACCCGGCCAGAAAGATCGTCGTGACCTCGTCGCGTACCTGCTCGTCGTCGAGCTTGCTGCCGTCGCGCTCTTCATCGCGCGAGTTCAGCAGCATCGACAGCAGGTCGCCATGGTCGTACTCCGACGACCGCCGCTGGTCGATCATCCGGTGCACCACCGCATCCAGCCGTTTGCGCGCGCGCTTGAAGCGCATCAGCCCGGGAATCGGCAGGTGCAGCAGTGCTTCTGCTTTCGGCAGCGCGATCAGGAAGTTGTACAGGTCCATGATCGCGTTCACTTCCGTGTTGATGGTCTGCACGTCTTCCGTCACGTCCGTGTCGAAGATCGTGCGCGCCACTACCTGCAGCGCCAGCCGCATCATCTCGCTCACCGCGTCGATTTCGACACCGGGCTGCCACTCTTCGCGCATGGTCGCCGCGCGCGCCGACATCATATCGCCGTAAGCCGCGATGCGCTGGCGATGGAACGCGGGTGCGGCGATACGGCGCGACCGCATATGCTGCTCGCCCTCGCTTGTGATCAGCCCCTCGCCCAGCAGGATCTTCATCCGCCGCTGCGTGCGCTCCTTGATGAACGAGCCCGCCTGGTTGATCAGGATCTCGCGGATATACTCCGGGTCGTTCAGGAAAACAATGTGGCTCGGTCCCAAACGGTAGTGCGAAATCGCCCCGTACTGCTCCTGGAGGTACTCAAACAGCAGGATGGGATTGTCGGCGCGAAAGAATCGGCTGAAAAGATAAAACGGCAGGTTGCGGCGCAGCCCTGGCGGGTAACGGTAGCCGCGGCGCACGATCACGGGTGAAGGCGCGGGAGCAGAATCGGGCGGTTCAATCGGAGCTGGGGTCGCAGTGGCCATGAGGGGGGCGATGGATCAGAGCTGCGAGCCGTGCCGGCCGGCCAGCCGCTCCTCCACCAGTCTTACGATACGCGCATGGATCGGCTCAATCGGCGCGTCGTCATCGATTGCGACCACACGCACAACATCGCGTGCCGCGATGTGCCGGTAAGCCGCATGCGTCCGCTCGAAAAACAGGTCCGCCTCCGACTCGAACCGGCTTTCCTCCTGCCCCGTCTGCGCGAGCTGTCGCGCATTGCGCCGTCGTGCCCGGCCCAGCGCGACCGCGAGCGGCGGCACCAGCAGAATCGTCAGGTCCGGCTGCAAGCCCCCGCACAGCGCCTCGTGCAGCCGCAACACCGGCCCCGAGCCAAGCTCGCGCCCGCCGCCCTGGTATGCCTCGGTCGAGTCTGTCCACCGGTCGCACAGCACCACCTCGCCCGCGCCGAGCGCCGGCCCAACGACCTCGGCAATCGCCTGCGCGCGGTCGGCAAACATCAGCGCCAGCTCCGCCGGCGGCGCAACCCGCGCGGCGCCGCGCACCTCCAGCAGCAGCGCACGCAACTGATCTCCCAGCGCCGTGCCCCCGGGCTGCCGCATTTCGCGCACCGGCAGCCCGCGCGCGCGCAGCACCCCTGCGAGCAAGCGCAGCTGCGTCGACTTGCCCGAGCCATCCAACCCCTCAAACGTGATGAAATATCCGCGCCGACTGTTAAGAGGCTCCATGAAAGATGATTCTAGCCAGTGCTCCGCTCAGCCCGGCGCAGGTCGGCAATCTCCAGCTCCAGCCCGCCGAACTCCGGGTGCTCGTTCTCTCGCAAGCGGTAGAGCAGGTCGATCTTGTCCCCGGCAACGAGCCCCAGCTGCTGCACCGGCTGCGCCCAGCGCCAGCCCAGCGCTGCCAGCCGCGCCTCCCCCTGCCCCAGCTGCAGCTTGCAGTGCCGCTCCTTCATCAGCCGAGGCTCCGCCAGCAGCCGCACGTCATAGGCCGCGAATACCGGCTCCGCGTTGCCCATCCCGAACGGTTCCAACGCCTGCACCGCCCGGTACAGCGGCAGGGTCACATGGTCCAGCGGCAGCTCCGCATCGATGTGGATCGGCAATCCTGAATCTTCATCGCGCATGCGCGTCGCCGCATGCGCCGCCAGCCGCTCGCGCAGAGCCGGCACCGCCGCCGACGGCAGGGAAAACCCGACCGCATGCGCGTGGCCGCCAAAGCGCGTAAACAGCTCCGCGCAGCTTTCCAGCGCGTCCAGAAGATGGAATCCTGCGACCGAGCGGCCCGACCCGTATGCCTCGCCGTCCTCATGCGCAACCACCAGCACCGGTTTGCCCGTTGCCTCCACCACCCGCGAAGCCAGGATCCCGATCACGCCGCGGTGCCAGCCCGCGCCGTCCAGCACCAGGCATCGCGCAGCGGCAAACTCCGGCTCCGCGGCCAGCGACAGCACCTCCGCCAGGGCGGCGGCCTCCGTGTCGCGCCGCTCTGTATTCAGCCGGTCCAGCCGCCGGGCCAGCTCCTCCGCGCGCGCCGCCGACCGTGTCGTAAACAGCTCCACCACATCGTCGGCCACATCCATGCGGCCGGCCGCATTGATCCTCGGCCCCAGCCGAAACCCCACATCGGTCGCGCTTAAGCGTTTGCGCGAAGGATCCAGCTGGGCCACCGCCAGCAGCGCGCGCAGCCCCGGGCTCACCGGGTCTCGCAACGCCTGGAGCCCGAGCGCCACGATCGCCCGGTTCTCGCCCACCAGCGGCACCGCGTCGGCCACCGTCGCAATGGCCAGCATCTTCAGAAACGACGGCAGCAGCTTTGTCCGCACCCGCGCTCGTGCCGCCGGATCCTCGCCCGCGTCGGCCTCCAGCAGCGCCTGCGCCAGCTTGAACGCCACCCCCGCCCCGCACAGCCCCTTGCACGCGTACCCGCAGCCTGCCTGGTTCGGGTTCAGCACCGCCAGCGCCCGCGGCAGTGCTCCATCCGGCAGGTGGTGGTCCGTCACGATCAGGTCCAGGCCCAGCGCCTCGGCGGCTTCCGCGGCCGCAAATGCGCGAATGCCCGTATCCACGCTCACCACCAGCCGCACGCCCTCGGCCGCCGCGCGCCGCAGCACCTCGGCCTGCATGCCGTAGCCTTCGCGCAAACGGTGCGGCACATGGAAGCGCACCATGCCGCCCAGCCGCTCGATCGCTGTTTTGAGCAGCACCACCGCCGTCGTGCCGTCCACGTCATAGTCCCCGTAGATCAGCACCGGCTCGGACGCTTTGATCGCCGCCCGGATCCGCGCCACCGCCTCCGCCATCCCTCGCATCGAAAGCGGCGGGTGCAGCTGCCCGAACTCAGGCGTTAGAAAAGCGCGCGCCGCTCCCTCATCGCGCAGCCCTCGCGCCACCAGCAGGTCGGCCATGGCATGCGGCACGGCAAGCACCCGCGCCAGCTCCCTGGCCAGCTCGGGTTGGGGCGTCGGCAGCACCCAGCGCCGGCGCGGCCGCTCGTTCACGGGCTCCGATACGCGATCGGCGAAAGGGGCGGAAAGCAAGGCGACCTATCCTTCCTCTTCGTCCTCGTCAAACATCACGCCGCCTACTCCAAACTCGTCCACCGCCTCGATCAGCTCCTCGTACTGCTCGTACCAGTCGCTCGCCGTTTCATGCAAAAACGCGATGCCGCCGTGCACAAACCCCAGCTGCACAAAGCCCACCTTGCCTGCATGCCTGCGCAGGGCGTCGATCTCGTCGAACTCCGGTGCCTGCTCGTCCGGAAAGTTCTGCTCCCGCAGCTTCTCCAGCAGCAGGTCCAGCTCGTCGTCCTCCAGCGTTACATCGCTGATCGTTAAAAATGGCGCGCCCGCCGCCTTGGCCGTTTCCACCAGCCGCTTCCAGCCGTCCGGGTCCTCATTGTCTTCCCACAGCACCGAAGGGACGTCGTCGCCCACGTAGCCGGGAAACTGCCGCAGCCCGTGGCCGGAAAGAAAAGCGATCATGTCGTCTTTCAGCGCAAGGAGGTTATCGTGTGCCATATCGCTTATTTTCGCAGGTTCCCTGCGCGAGTGCGAGCCCGCTCCCACCGGCTCCGGCCCGGAACCATGTGCTAGACTCGCCCCCAAGACAATGATTTTTTCCCGCGAGTACGTCGGCTACCTGGGCCGCAAAACAGTGCAGCACCTGATCGACAGCAAGATGATCAAGACCGACCACTTCAAGCTGGTTGAAGAGCGCGTGACCGCCGCCTTTACCTCCGAGCTCATGCTGGAGGACCAGATCAACGAAGAGGTCCGCGTGATCCTCGACGCGATCCAGGATGAAATGCGCCGCAACGGGGCCGAGTACGGCGAAATGTTCAAAAAGGTGAAGCAGCAGCTCGTGCGCAAGTACAAGGCGGTTCTATGAGGGTTACGCCCGACAAGGTCAACAAGCTGGCTCACGCGGGGGCCGATACGCTTGCCGGCATCGACGAGGTCGAGTTCGCCGAGGACCGCGACACCATCCGCAAGGAGATCCGCAACTACCTTCAAACGCTGCTGGCTGAGGAAATGCGCATCGATGCGGCCGCCCGCGCCAAGATCACCTCGCAGCGCAAGATCATCCTTGAAGGCACGCAGGAGTGGAACATCCTGTATCGCAAGTACTACAACGACGAGGTCAAGCGGCTCGGTATCTGAAAGCCGCCTGCCTTTCGCATCCCGGCTTTATCTTTGAGTGGAAGTCGCGTTCCGGGCTGCTTCCTTCGCCAGCCGCCGTTTTTGAAAGTGCCTCGAAATATCCGGCCAGAACTCTTCGAGCTCCGAGCCGATCGTTCCTTCCGCCGTCACAGTGACGGCCCCGGTAAATGTCTTGCCTATCCCGCGGTCCGAGGCCGGATAGTACAGGTTCGAGATGCCGCCTGAAATGATGTTGCCCAGCACGTTGGCGTAGTTCGGGCCCCACCTGCCCGTGTCGCGACGGCACCACACCGCCGTTGCGGCCGAGTACAGCGCCCGGTGCGTCGCGCCGAAGTCTTCTCCCTTGCGGAAATAGCGCGGGTCCTCGTGCAGCACTGACGTCAACACCGCGTTGCCCCAGAAGTTGCCGTCAAAGGTGTCCGCGTAGGACGCCGCATAACGCTTGAAGTAGCCTTCCGCGCCCTGGTGAAAGTCCGGGTTGCTGTCCTTCGCCTGCCCAATGCCCGCCACAAAGGCGTCCAGCGTAAAGATATAAGGGTCGGTCGAGCTCTTCCACATCAGGCTGAACTTCTGCTTCGGGGTCAGCGGCGCATACTCGCCTGTCTGGTTGACCGCCTGAAACTCAGGAATGATCCCGAAGATGCGTTGCCTTTCGGCCTTTTTCAGGTCGAAGTCCTTGCTTTGCGCAGAATTGGCCGGCGATTGCGCCTCCACAGAAGATGCGGCCGGCTTCGCTTTTTCACCCTGCTGAGCCGTTTGTGCCTCCGGGGCGTCCGGCAGCCCGCGCCCCGCCTCCGCATGGGCACTCGCGCCCGTCACCAACGACAAAGCCATCATGGCCAGGCCGAACCGCAAAGGGGTCCGCACTCGCCCGCGCCCGCTATGGGCAGCCACCAAACACCCGTTGCCCGAACGACCCGGGCTCAAACAAACACCTGCTCTGTGTACAATCAAGCTGATCCTCTGCAACTTTCGATGGACTGATGCCGACTCACTTGCCCTGAAACTTGCCCTGAGATTTTCTATGAAACCCGCGCTGGAACGGCTCAGCTTGAGGGACTTGCCCGCCCGGCACACGCAAGCCCTCATGGTCGGGCGCGAACTGCCGATAGAACAAGAGTATCAGGCGGCTGTTCCACGCCGCGCGGAAAGGCAAGCATGATCTCCCCGAAAACACGCTTCCAACGCATCCTCGGTGTGGACTTTTTCTGCGGTACCGCGCACCAGACGATCGCGCAGATGAAGGGAGGCGGCCTGCTTGTCGTGCCCGCCGCGCCCGCCCTCAAGGACCTTCCTACCAACGCGGCCTACCGCGAAGCCCTGCTCCATGCCGACCTTGCCATCACCGACAGCGCCTTCATGGTCCTGATCTGGAACTTCATCAGCCGCGAGCGCGTTCCTCGCGTCTCCGGCCTTGAATACTTGAAAGAACTGCTGCTCGAGCCCGACCTGCGCGAACCCGGCAACACCCTGTGGATCATGGCCAGCCCCAAAAGCGCAGCTACCAACATCAGCTGGCTTCGCTCGCAGGGTATCGACCTTCGTGACCAGGATATCTACATGGCACCTCTCTATAAAGGCGAGATCGTCGACGGGCCGCTGCTTGAAAAAATGCGCGTCCACCGTTACCGGCACGTCGTTGTCACCGTCGGCGGCGGCACGCAGGAGCGGCTCGGCCTGTATCTCAAGCGCAATCTTGGCTACCTGCCCGCGATCCACTGCATCGGCGCGGCGATCGCGTTTCTGTCGGGCGACCAGGTCCACATCCCCACCTGGGCCGACAAAACAGGCATGGGCTGGCTGCTACGCTGCCTCTCGAAGCCGACCGCCTACGTCCCTCGCTACTGGGCCGCGCGCAAGCTCGTCTGGCTCATGCTCCGCTACCGCTCCGAGCTCCCGCCCCTCCAGAAAGCGGCTTAGGCCCTGGCCGAACGGCACGGCGCTCACACGCGCAGCTGGGGAGCCACCCGGCTCCCCAGCAACTCCGTTGCCCGCAGCATCTTTTCATGCGGCAGCGCCGCTACACTCATCTGGAAGCTGATCCGGTCGATCCCGCCAAGCGACGTGTGCATCCTTCGCACCTTCTCGATCACTGTTTCGGGCGACCCCACCATCAGCGCCCCCGTCGGTCCCAGCAGCGCGTCAAAGTGCGGACGCGTTACCGGCGGCCAGCCGCGTTCGCGTCCTACCTTCGTAAACGCCTCGGCATAGCCGGGAAAGAAATCATCCGCCGCCGCCGCATCTGTTTCCGCGACATACCCCAGCGCATGGATTCCCACCCGCAGTTGCTCCGGGCTGTGCCCCGCGCGCCGCCCCGCCTCACGGTAGCGGTCGATCAACGGCCGAAACCGGTGCGGCTCCCCGCCGATAATCGCGACCATCAACGGCAGTCCCAGCGTTCCCGCGCGTGTGAACGACTGCGGCGTGCCACCTACGCCCAGCCACACCGGCAACGGGTTTTGTACCGGCCGCGGGTACACCCCTTGTCCGTTCAGCGCCGCCCGGTGCTGTCCCGACCACTGCACATGCGTCCCCTCCCGCAGCTTCAGCAGCAAGTCCAGCTTTTCCGCGAACAGAGAATCGTAATCCTCCAGCGCGAGCCCGAACAAGGGAAACGACTCAACAAACGAGCCTCGCCCGGCCACAATCTCCGCCCGTCCACCCGACAGGAGGTCCAGCGTCGCAAACTCCTGAAACACCCGCACCGGGTCCGCCGCGCTCAACACCGTGACCGCGCTGGTCAAGCGAACACGCTGGGTCCGCACCGCTGCCGCCGCCAGGATCACAGCCGGAGCCGAGTCCAGGTACTCCTCGCGATGATGCTCCCCCAACCCAAATACATCGAGCCCCGCCCGGTCCGCGGCCTCGATCTCTTCGATCAAATGGGCCATCCGCTTTACGGGTGTCATCGCCCGCCCGGTCTCCGGATCGGGCACCGCCGCTGCAAAACTGTCGATTCCAATCTGCATCATCCAGCAGATGCGCCACGGTCCAATCCGGTGCAATCGCCTGTTGCAGGGCCAGGCGATCTTTGCCGAAATCTAACTCGCACAAGCAGACGTATAGTCCTGCTTCGCAGCGGACGAATTCGCTGTGTGCACCATCTTTGCCATTTGCCCGAACGGAAGCGCCGGAGCCACGCGACTCAAGGTATAAAGCACGTTGCTGAGACCGGGGCGAACTTCCGTTTTGCCTGCCTCAATCCCGGCAAGGGCCTTGGTGACCAGAACACCGGCCGGCATACCTTTCTGCCCCTTCAACTCCTTCTCAAACTCCCCGCGAAACAGCTTCGTTTCAACCCCCGGCGGTGCCAGTTCAACCACGGTCACGCTGGATCCCTTGAGCTGCACGCGAAGACACTGGGTGTACGCATGAAGCCCGGCCTTGGCCGCGCTGTAAACAGGCGACAGAGGGAATGGAACAAAGGCCAGCCCGGACGACACATTCACGATCAAAGCTCCGGGACGGCTTTTGAAATGCGCTAAAAACGCCTGCACCATCTGCACTGGACCGCTTAGATTCAGGTCGAGTTCTCGCGTAACGTCCCGCACATCGCGTGGCTCGTTCAGGTTGAGATTTGCGCATAATCCCCGCGTTGTTGATCAGTGTGTCGCATGCAGGAAAGTCCGCGACAACCTGTTTGCGCAGGGCCTCGATCTCCTCCGGCTTGCTTGCATCGCTCCTGAAAACATGGACACCGGGCAAGCTCAATTGGGCTTCTCCGAGCTTTTGCTGATCGCGCCCTGTGATTAAAACAGTGTTGCCACGCTCCAGAAGCTGCTTTGCCAATTCAAAGCCGATGCCGCTGGTGCCGCCTGTAATCAGAATCGTTCTTCCTTGTAACTTCACAAAGAGACTCTCCGGTACTTTATTGGACCGGCAAAGATAACCGGTGCATGGATTCTCAGGATGTAAATGCCGCACCTGTAAGAAGGGCAACGAACAAGGCAACCGTTATGCGTGGCTGGGGGTACTCAAGAAACAGAAAACGAAGTACGAGCCACGCACAAGCCGCCGCAAAACCGAGCACAAGGCCGGGCCACTGGCCCATGACAGCCATACCTTGGCGGACAGCAAGTAAAGCCAGTGCGGCAAACAGGATTTGACTGAGTGCGTAAGTGCTGTTCAGGCCGTAATAGAGTGTGGTCGCGGCACCCGGCGTGCGCTTGCCGCGCATGGATTGTGAAACTACATCGATGCCAAAGTGCAGCAGGCCGCTCAAGAAAAGCCAGCCGTAGGCTCCATAGAGCAGGTAGATATGCAACCTCTTGCCTCCGCCGGTCAACTGCAAAGCCTCACCTGGAAGGGCCCGGCACTGTGCACTACCGGCCCTGTATGGCACTAGAAGCAGGCCGCTCTCGTTCGGGAAGTAGGCACCTATCAGTGCAATATGCACCAAAAGGAGAGTATCTCCATGGCGAGCAGCAGCAATCTCACGCAAGAGCAGGTCGCATCCCTTCAGGTACAAAAAGCCTGTGCCTTCGTGTAAAACAGTGATCCTCGTGTAGAAGCGCTGGTCAACCAACTGATCGGGCGCGTTGCCGACAAGTGGACGATGCTGATCCTGGAAGTGCTGATC
>CAXSBW010000028.1:24696-27092 GCA_964235795.1 uncultured Acidobacteriaceae bacterium
ACTGATCGGGCGCGTTGCCGACAAGTGGACGATGCTGATCCTGGAAGTGCTGATCCTGGAAGTGCTGATCGAACGGGGAGAATTGCGCTTCACCCGACTGAGCGAATCGGTGCCCGGCATCAGTTACAAAATGCTCACGCAGACCCTCCGCCTGATGGAACGTGAAGGACTGATCACACGCACCGTGCACCCCGTGATTCCTCCAAAGGTGGAGTACAGGCTCACGGAACTGGGTCTCAGCCTGGGAGCAGCCTTTTGTGGAGTCTGGATTTGGGCCGAACAGCACCTCGAAGAGGTAGAACAGGCACGCGCAGCCTTTGACGGAAAAACAGTTCGCAAAAACGGGAATATGCCACAGCTACCTAGGCTGCCTGTGGGGTAGGTCGCCTACCGGTGCCGAGGCTTTCTCGCGATCACTTGTATGCTGCAGCCGGCCCTTCAGCTTTGGAAGCAGGGGCCGTGTGGAATGCTGAGAATGGTAGCGCCAACGGGGATCGAACCCGTACTCTTCGCCTTGAGAGGGCGACGTGTTAACCAGTTACACCATGGCGCCGTGTGCGGCAGGAGTCGTCAAGCAATGCTCACCGCGACTGCCTCCAGTCTAGCAGAGCGGCAGGCGTCCATGCGGGCATGGCGAAGTCCTACTCCTGCTTCGCCCCCAGCTCGCCCCACCGCACATACAACGCGTCGATCGCTTCCTGCGCCGTCGCAGCCTCTTCGAGCGCCTTCGCCAACCGTTCGGCATCGGTCGCCACCGCGGGGTCCTCGACCAGCGCATACTTGCCCGCGAGCACCGCTTCCGCCTCTTCCAGCCGCGCTTCCATCGTGTCCCACTCGCGCTGTTCCATGTACGACAGCTTTTTCTTTTTCGAGCCCGAAGCTGAAGCCGCCCCAGCTCCCGCGCCATTGCCCTTGCCGCCGTTGCTCACGGCAGGCGCATTTCGCCCCGCGCGGGTCGACTTTTGCCATTCTTCCCACTGCCCATAGTCGGCGAACGAACCCGCCCCGCCCGCGCCGTCAAGCCCCAGCACCACGTTTGAAACCCGGTCCAGCATGTAGCGATCGTGCGTTACGAGCATCAGCGCGCCCGGGTACTCGAGCAGCGCTTCTTCGAGGATTTCAAGCGTCGGAATATCCAGATCGTTCGTCGGCTCGTCCAGCAGCAGCAGGTCCGCCGGCTCCAGCATCAACCGCGCAATCAGCACCCGCGCCCGCTCGCCGCCCGAAAGCCGCTCCACCGGCTGGTTGAGCTGCTCGCCCGTAAACAGAAAGCGCGACGCCCAGCTCGCCACGTGCAGCACGTTGCCGTTGTACACGACTGAGTCCGAGTGCGGCGCCAGCGCCCGCCGCAGCGTCAGCGAGCCGTCGATCTCCCGGTTCTGCTCGAAGTACACCACCCGGAGCGCATTCGCGCGTTCCACCGAGCCGGCGACCGGCGCAAGCTGCCCTGAAACCAGCTTCAGCAGCGTCGTCTTGCCTGCGCCGTTCGGCCCCACCACGCCCACGCGCATGCCCGCCGTCACGGCAAAGCTCAACCCGTCGAACAGCGTTCGCCCGTCATAGCCATACGTCAGCCCGTCGATCACGACCAGCCGCTTGGTCTTGCGATCGCTTGCTGAAAAGTCGATGCCCGCCGAACTCGTCGCCGACCGCGTCCGCATATCGCCCAGCTCGCCGATCAGTGCGTTCGCGTTGTCGATCCGGGCCTTGGACTTCGTAGTGCGCGCCTTGGGTCCGCGACGCAGCCACTCTGTTTCGATCCGTACCCGGTTTTCAAGTGCCTCCTGCCGCTTGCCTTCGGCGGCGAGGTACTCCGACTTCTTCTCGAGAAACGTGCTGTATGCGCCCTGAAAGCGCAGCATGCCGTCCGGATAGGCCCGGCTCAGCTCCGCCGTTTCATTCGCCACGCCTTCCAGAAAATACCGGTCGTGCGATACCACCACGCTTGCGAACGAGGCGGAGCGCAGCATCTCTTCCAGCCACTCGATGCCGCCCAGGTCCAGGTGGTTCGTGGGCTCGTCCAGCAGCAGAATATCCGGCTGCTGAATCGCCGCTTCCACGATCGCCAGCCGCTTGCGCCAGCCTCCCGAGTAGGCCGCTGCCTCATCGTCGAGCGACGCGAAACCCGCGCGACCAAACGCCTCGCGCACCCGCTGTTCGCGCTCGTTTTCACCCGCGCCGGCACGCGCCAGCGCCGCTTCCATGACCGAGCGCACCGTCGCCCCGGCAGGGAAGGCCGACTCCTGCGCGATATAGGTCACGCGCGCCCGTTTGCGCGTGCTTACCTCGCCCGAGTCCGGCTCGATTTCGCCTGACAAAATTTTCAACAGCGTCGACTTGCCCGCCCCGTTCGGCCCGATCAGCGCCAGCCGGTCGCCGTCGTTGATGGTGAGCGA
>CAXSBW010000028.1:27192-35770 GCA_964235795.1 uncultured Acidobacteriaceae bacterium
CTCCCCCTGCGCTCTACCGCGCTGCCAGGCTTTCCGCCTGCGCAATCTCCGAGTACGGCCCCTTGTGGTCGTCGATCTTTCCATGCTCAAACCGCCAGATGCGCGTGCCCACGTCGTCAATCAAATCACGGTCGTGCGTGACCAGCAGCACCGTGCCCTCATACTTCTGCAACGACGTGTTTAGCGCATTGATCGCTTCCAGGTCCAGGTGGTTGCTAGGCTCGTCCAGGATCAAAACGTTGGGCTTCATCAGCATCAGCTTGCAGAACAGCAGCCTCGCCGCCTCGCCGCCCGAAAGCGCGTTCGTCTTTTTCAAGCCTTCTTCGCCTGAAAACAACATCTGCCCCAGCAGCCCGCGAATCTCTTCCTTGGTCTTCTTCGTGTCCCACTGGTACAGCCATTCGAACACCGTCGTCCCATGCTGGATCGCGCCCGTATGATCCTGGGGAAAGTACCCGATCTGCGCTTCGTGCCCCCACTTGACCGTACCCGCGTCCGCCGCGAACTCCGGCTCCAGCTCCGGCATCCCCGCCAGCAGCGACTTCAACAACGTCGTTTTGCCCTGGCCGTTGCGCCCCATCAGGCACACCTTTTCACCGCGCATCACCGTCGCTGAAAAATCTTTGACCGCGTGCTCGCCGCCGTAGTTCTTTGCCACGGCCTCGATCTCGATCGTCTGCTTGCCGCTGGGCCGGTTCTGGTCAAAGCGCAGGTAGGGCCGTTGAATATTCGACCGTGCCAACTCGCTCGTTTGCAGCCGTTCCACTTCCTTTTTACGGCTCGTCACCTGGCTCGACCGCGTACCGGCCGCGAATCGCGCGATGAATTCGTTCAGCTGCGAAATCTTTTTCTCGCGCTGCTCGTTCGCGCTTTCCAGCTGCGAGCGCACCTGCGTCTTGGCGGCCACCATGTCGTCGTAGCCGCCCGTGTACGTGATGATCGTCTGGTAATCGATGTCGGCGATATGCGTGCAGATCGCGTTGAGAAAGTGCCGATCGTGCGAGATCGTGATCAGCGTTCCTTCAAACTTCAGCAGAAACTCTTGCAGCCACTGGATCGACTCGAGATCGAGATAGTTGGTCGGTTCGTCCAGCAGCAGCGCCTGCGGGTTGCCGAACAAGGCCTGCGCCAGCAGCACGCGCACCTTTTCGCCGCCCTGCAGCTCGCCCATCCGCCGCTCGTGAATTTCATCCGGGATGTCGAGGCCCTGCAACAGCACTGCCGCGTCCGACTCGGCCGTGTAGCCGTCTTCTTCTCCGACCGTGCCTTCAAGCTCGCCCAGGCGCATGCCGTCCTCGTCTGTCAGCTCGGCTTTTTCATAGATCGCGTCGCGCTCCGACAAGGCCGCCCACAGCCCCTTGTTGCCCATAATGACCGTGTCGATGACGCGAAACGCGTCAAACGCGTACTGGTCCTGCCGCAGCACGCCGAACTTGCGCGGGCGCACCACCGTGCCTTTTTGCGCGTCCAGCTCGCCCGTCAACACCTTCATAAACGTCGACTTGCCCGCTCCGTTCGGCCCGGTCAGGCCGTAGCGCCGCCCCGAAATAAACTGCGTCGAAACATCCTCAAACAACACCTTTGCGCCGTAGCGCATGCTCACACCGCTGACAGAAATCATGGAGGCTCTCAGTAGGATGGCCGGGAGCTGAACCCGGCCTGAATGGTTTGCAGGCTGTCAACGGTCCTGAAGGCGCACTGCGCCCAGTCCCCTGTACAACCGTACTTTGTCTATGTTACAGCACGGCGGAAGGCCCTAAAACAAGCGCGAGACCAGCACGTTGGTCGCAAAGGCAGCCAGGTACGCCAGCACCGTCATGTAAGCGAACTGCAGCGCCGGCCACTTCCAGCTGTTGGTCTCGCGTCGCACCACTGTCAGCGTTGAAAAACACTGCATCGCGAACGCGAAAAATACCACCAGCGCCATCGCCCCGCCCAGCGACAGATCGTGGTGCAGCGCCTGCTGCAGGCCCTGTGCCTGCGTTTCCGGGTCCATGCCGTACAAGGTGCCGAGCGTGCCCACAATCACCTCGCGCGCGATGATCGACGACAGGAGCCCGATGCCGATTTTCCAGTTGAAGCCCAGCGGCCGGATCACCGGTTCGATCCAGTGGCCTACCTGCCCCACGACGGATTGCCCAAGCTCCGGGAAGCTGCCCCCTTGCGATCCGTGGAAATGAAAAGGCACATGGCTCAGCCCCCACAGGACGACTGTGACCGCCAGGATGATCGTCCCCGCCTGCTTCAAAAATACCTTGCCGCGGTCCAGCAACCGCAGTCCCAGCGAGTGCACCGTCGGCAAGCGGTACTGCGGCAGCTCCAGGATGAACGGTGCCGACGATGCCTTCAGGATGGACGACTTCAGCAGCCGCGCCGTAAACAGGGCCGCCAGAAAACCCAGCGCGTAGAGACCCAGCATCACCGCCGCCTGCAGCCCAAAGAAGCCGCCCAAAAGCCGCCGGTTCGGCACAAACGCCGCAATCATCAGCAGGTACACCGGCAGCCGCGCCGAGCAGGTCATAAACGGTGCTACCAGGATCGTCGCGAAGCGGTCGCGCTTGTTCTCGATCGTCCGCGTCGCCATGATCGCCGGCACCGCGCACGCATAGGCCGAGAGCAGCGGGATAAAGGCCTTGCCGTTCAGCCCGATGACCCGCATCACCCGGTCCGCGATCAGCGCCGCTCGCGCCAGGTAGCCCGTGTCCTCCAGGATCCCGATAAACAGAAACAACAGCAGGATCTGCGGCAAAAAGATCAGAACCGAAGCCACGCCTTTCCAGATGCCATCGATCAACAGCGATGCCAGCCACGCCGGGTGAATGAACCGCCCCAGCGAATCGCCCCCGGCATTCAAAAGGTCCTGCGACCAGGTCGAGAAGGGAAGCCCGACTGAAAACACCACCTGGAACACGCCGACGACCACCAGCAGGAAGATCAGCGGCCCCGTGACCCGGCCCAGCAACACACGGTCCAGCTTTTGCGTCCACTCCGGCGACAGCGGCGCCTTGTAGCGCGTTCGCGTGCTCACCCCGGTCGCCCACTGCCGGTACGAGCGCGCGTTCCCCATCACCGGCAGCTCCAGCCTCGCAGGTGCCCCCGCAGTCGTACCCGGCGTCCCCTTTTGTCCCAAAAAGCGCCCGATGGCCTCGATGCCGACCCCGCGCGCGGCGGAGATCTTCGCCACCGGCACGCCCAGCTCCTGCGCCAGCGCCAGCGTATCGACCGCGCCGCCGCGTACCTCCATCAGGTCGCTCATATTCAGCAGCACCAGCGTCGGCAGCTTCAATGCCAGTACCGGCGCAGCCAGCATCAGCTGCCGTTGCAGGTGCAGCGAGTCCAGCACCAACAGCACCGCGTCCACGGGGGGTGAGCCCGGCATGCGGCCTTCGAGCACATCGACCGCCACCCGCGCATCCTCCGAGTAGCTGTCCAGCGAGTAAATCCCCGGCAGGTCGACCAGCGTCAGGTCCGGCCTTTGTATCCCCGCCAGCTTGCCGTAATGCTGCTCCACCGTCACGCCCGGGTAGTTCGCGACCTTCTGCCGCAGCCCTGTCAGCCGGTTGAACAAGGTCGATTTGCCGGAGTTCGGCGGCCCTACCAGCGCCACGGTGCGAATCTGCCCCGCTACCCGCGGCGCCGTGGGCAGGTCCACGACCCCGGTCGCATGGCAGCTCATGCGGTCACCCGCGCACCAAACCACCGGCGCTTTGTACTCTTCTGCCCAGCCCGGCCCGGCAGCTCGGTGACCTTTTCGGCCAGCGGCTCCACCAGGATCCCCTTGGCCGTATCCCGCCGCAGTGCAATCTCCATCCCGTCAATCGCGTACACCGTCGGGTCGCCTGCGGGCGCACGCCGCACCGCCAACACCCGTGCTTCCGGCGAAAAGCCCATGTGCATCAGGTGGTGCTCCACCGCGTCCGGCAACTCCAGCTGCTGGATCACCGCCGCGCGACCGACCGGGAGTAAATGGAGCGAGAGCATCGGCAACACCTCACAGACTGATCATAACCGATATGCGACGGATTTGGTCCGCTTTGTGCAACAGCATCTGAAGCCACATGGACTGGACACACTGGCAAGCTCTGCCCCACCAACCGCAACCGCCCCCGGACTGGCCGGTCCTGGTCCAGGCACTCGGGTGGGACGCCCGCGGCGACTGGGATCGTGCCCATGCTCTGGCACAGGATGTGGAGACCCGCGAAGGTGCCTCCGTCCACGCCTATCTTCATCGTCGCGAGGGCGACACAGCCAACGCCGCTTATTGGTATCGTCGCGCCGGCCGGCCCGTCTGCCACGACTCGTTCGATACCGAACGCGTCACCCTCGTCGAGGCATTACTTGCGAGTACCGACGCAACAAATCCCCGGCTCCCATCAGCGGGTTAGCAGGTAAAAGGAGCTTTCAGCAGAGTGCGAGCGGGAAACAGGATGGGCCTGCGTGTCTTGAAGTCCGAGACCGAAGGCCTGACCGGCGTATCCCGCGCTAACGGGCGTACGCCGGTTCCAATGCTGGAGGTGGCCTACAGATGGAAACTCATCCAATTGGGTGCATCTGGTGATCAGGTGGACGCTTGACTGGCGTTTCCTGCTTGCTGGTGTAACCGTGGTCCGGTGATTGCGAAAGCGGTAGCCCGAACCTCCCTCGCTGGACGTATCCATCGAGGGAACTACTTCTTCCACACAGACATTCACGTCCGTTGCCCGCAGAAGTCAACCGTAAATCCTGTCCTGATTCGATACAGAGTTACTGCGCGCTGAACGACGACACCGCCGTTGCCTCGTCATCCTTCACGTCAAACACCGTGTACAGCTTCGTGATCTGCAACAGATCCTTCACCTTTTTGGTCAGGCTCAGCAGCTTCAACTCTCCGCCCGCGTTGCGCACCGTCGTGTACCCGCTCACCAGCTCGCCCAGCCCGGAGGAATCGATGTAGTTCACATCGCCCAGGTTCAGCAGGATTTGCTTTTGGCCCTTGTTCACCAGCTCCTTGATTGAGTTGCGAAGCTGAACCGATCCTTCGCCGAGAACGATCCGGCCGCTCAGGTCCAGAATCGTGACGCCGTCCACCTGGCGCGTGTGCACACTCATGCTCATAAACTGTGTTCCTCCGTACTGCTGCTCTGGGGTTCTTAGGAAAGGTGTTTGATCAGCGTCAGCTCCGTGCCGGGCTGCAGCTGCTTGTAATGTATCTCGTCCATAAACGAACGCATCAGGAAGATACCCCGGCCTGAGCCGCGCATCAGGTTTTCCGGTGCCAGCGGGTCCGGGATGGTCGAAGGGTCGAGCCCATCGCCCTGGTCCGCGACCGAGAAAATCAGTGAGCCGCCCGTGTTCTCAAACGAGGCAGTGATTCGTTTTTCCAGGTCGCACTTGTTGCCGTGGAACACTGCGTTAGCGGCGGCCTCCCGCACCGCCATCGTCACCCCGAAGCGTGCGTCTTCATCCAGGCCGGCGTCCGCGGCCAGCTTTTCAGCCGTCCGTTCCACGCGATCCACGCTCGCCAGCGATGAGTCCAGCGTCAAGGTCATCCGGCGCTCCTCGTGTTCACCCAAGCCGTCCCCCTTCCGCCATGCCGCCCGCGAGCTCCGTTCCGCAGTCTCCTGCCTTCAGACGGCCCTGTCAAGCGCGCGGCTACAGCAGCTTGCCCGCCGCCAGGTCGCGAATCAGCGTCCGATCCGCCGCCAAGAAGTCATAGGCCGGCAGGTTTCGCAGCTCGCACCACCGCATCTGCTGAAAGATATTGTTCCGCAGCTCCCCTTCAAACCGGTGCACCGCAAAAAACTGCAGGTCGACCGCGCCGCCCGAGCGATAGGTGTGCCGCAGCCGCACGACCCGGCTGCCGATCTCCGCCCGGATGCTCAGCTCCTCGTCCAGCTCTCGCCGCAGCGCTTCTTCCGCGCTTTCGCCTGCCTCCATCTTGCCGCCCGGAAACTCCCATTTATGCGCCATCGGCTGGTCGGGCCGTCGCTGGCAGATCAGCACGGTGTCCCCTCGCAGAATCAGCGCCGCCACCACGAAGCGCACCACCTTCAGCTCAGGTTTCAGCTCCGCTTTCGACTCGGCTTCCGGCCCGGCTTCCGGCCCGGCTTTTGACCCAGGCGCAGGTTCCGGCGTCAGCGCAGGCGGCCCGCCCACAGGCTCGGCAGCCCCGGCCACCCACTCCGGTTTCGTTTCCCCTGTGCCGTGTCCGCTCATAAGCCCCTACGTTTCCCCGCAGCCCACTAGGATTCATTCTGCGCTCAAGGGGTCGGCCCGCCAACCGATTCCGGCTCCGATTGCGCCTCCATGCCTGTCCCTTCCGGCCAAAAGACCGGCCACCCGCGCCGCGCCGCCTCGCGTCCAAGCGCCTCCGTCGGGTTCACCGGGTACGCTCGCAGGGCCATCCGCAGCATCGCCAGGTCGTGGATCGAGTTGCCGAACACCGCTTCCGGACCCGCCCCGCTACCCTCAGCCAGGCCGGCATCCGCCTCCGTTGCAATCTCCCGCGCAAGCCCCAGCCCCACCGCCGCCAGTGCCTCGGCTTTCGCTTCATCCGTCGGCACGGCGAGCAGCTCGTCCGTCACCAGCCCGTCCCGCACCCGCACCTTTGCCGCCAGCACCCGCCCCGGTCCTATCCCGAACCGCTCGCGCACCCCGGCCTCGATTACCCAATCGCAGGTCGAGGAAACCGCCCAGATCTCCGCGCCCCCGGCTCGCAGCTCGCTGACCAGCCGGGCCATCTCCGGGAAGACCAGCCCCTCCATTCGCTCTGCAAAGAACCGCTCCGCCGATGCTCGCAACTCGCTTTCGGGCAGCCCCGCATACACCTGCACCATCTCCCCGCAGATCGTCGCCTCGTCCACTGCGCCCGCCTCGTACAGCCGGTAGCGCTCCCCGAGCCAGGCCGCGGCCCGGCCCCGCAGCAGCCCGGTTTCCAGCGTCCAGTGCATAAAGCCTGAGCCCGCGTCCCCGCCCCACAGCGTCCCGTCGCAGTCAAATACCGCCGTGCGCGGCCGCGTCGCCAGTACCTCGTCTACCCAGCCGCCCACCGGTCAGCGCACCGTCGTTTGAAGCCGCACGTCCACATTGCCCCGCACCGCGTTCGAGTACGGGCACACCTGGTGCGCCTCGGCCACCAGCGCCTCCGCGTCCGCCTGCGACAAGCCGCCCATCTCGACTGAGAGCTCCACATCCAACGCAAACGGCCCGGCTTCCGTCGAGCGCAGCGTGACCGTGGCATCCACCGCGGTCCCTTGCAACTGCACCCCGTCGCGCCGCGCCAAAAACGCGAGCGAGCTTTCAAAGCAGGCCGCATATCCGGCCGCGAACAACTGCTCCGGGTTCGTCGCATCCTCCGGTCCGCCCAGGCTCTTCGGCTGCGCCAGTCGCAGCTGCAGCAGCCCGTCCGACGAGGTCACCGAGCCCTCGCGTCCACCCTCCACCCGCACCTTCGCCACATACAACACACCCATCCATCCCACCCCATGCGCTCCCGCGTAAGAGATCGCGCTGCTCCAGTGTAGCTGCACGCCTCCTCTCTTTCGCCGGCTGCTTCCGTGTTTTCGCCGGTGCCGACAGGTGAGTCGCGGGTACCCCATTTCCTTTTGAATCGATCAACGCATCTGTCGCAAGCCGCCGCAACGCAGTTCGGATCACTTGCGGCGAATGATGTTCAAGGCAATGATCTTGAACTTGCCGTCATCCTGCTTCTGAAACCAAATCCTTCCATCGGCTGCCATCACTCCTTGCCCATTCCCGAAGAGACAGGCCGGTGATTGAGAAAGGATCGCTTTCCGAGCATCCGGGGTGATGATCGAAGAATAGCGACGAAACATCTCGGTCGGACCCGCGATCTGGACTGACGGATTGGCTCCGTAAACATGAACGGGGTAGCGAACAAGCAAGACGAAGCGCTTCCTATCCCCATCTCTGACAACCTGCTGGAGGGCAACAAAGAAATCCTGGGCCTGCAATGAAAATGCAGATCCCCAGGCCTCTGCCACCGTACTGTGATCGCATCCCGCGGCAGTTGCGGACTGCGCCGCGCAAACCATAGCGAACATTCCGTACATCGCTCCTGAAACAAGTACACGGCGCAACGTCACCGTCGCTTTATGAAGCAAAGCAAGATCCATAGCAAGCATGAGCTGCACTCCGTTCCGGGCACATCATACGTTCTGTAGCCGACGACCCGGCAGCGACCTCAAGCCGGGGTGCCACGGGCTCACCATTCCGACTCAACCCCGATGCGTTCTCCTGGGCTACGGTGCTCTGAGCTTATGCTGAACCGCTCAGTGCAGGCACAACGAGCCAAGAGAATCTCCGCAACTGCTTCTCCGGTTATCCCTGTACGCACAAGGTACGCACAGGGGGTGGTCGAATTTAGACACGGAACGTCTCAGTCCGACAATCTCGCATAGCAATCTCGGCTAACAATCCCGCATCGTCTTTCAAGTCCGCGCCGCCAAGCATGCAGGCACTCCCATTTCCTGTGATCGCGAGATCGACCCGTTGCGTTCGCATCACGGAAAGGTCCCTTGCGTAACGCGAGACGCACCATCCCGGTTACCGTCTTGACCGCATTTCTCATTCGGCAAGC
>CAXSBW010000029.1:0-10845 GCA_964235795.1 uncultured Acidobacteriaceae bacterium
GCCACTTCGGTGCCTATCGAAGCAATGTCGGGTCCCCAGTCCAGAGTCATTGACTTAGTCGGTTACAGCCCAACTCTGCAGCACCTGCACTATCGAAAACCTTTATCAACAATGTTTGCAGCTCCACAGCATGCGAAAACGTGCCATCGGGCCAGCTTGGCACATCCATTACTTACACTGGCTCTCCTGTTTACGTTTACGTCTGGGAAATAGGGTATGGAAATGGTGAAGTTGCAACGCAGGGAGGAGCCCCCATAGCTACTTCCTATCTGGTCGGAGAACAATCAGTTTGTATAAGCGGTAATTCCTACGTGACACCATGTCCAATTGGAAGCACTGTCGTAGGCTGGCGTTACGAATGGAATGTAGGTTATTACCTGAGCAACAATTATGCTGAAAACTTCACTGCTCAAGACACGTCCACGAATTACCCCTACAGTACAATCAGCACCCATATACAGATTAACTACACACATTGATGAGATGTAAGGGGGTGGGTGCAGACACACCTGCACCTCCTTATATGAGAAATCGATGTGATCTGGTTGGCGCTTTAAATGCAGTAACCGTTGTAGTATTCATCTTCTCAAGGAGACCACAATGTCAATACCTGATTTGAGCGGCATATCTGCTGGAGTTCAGTACGATTTTACAAATTTGACACGCAAACAGGCGATTGCTGCTGGGGGCGAATTATTTCAAGAAGGCAAGCTGACAGAGCAAGAAACCGGCTATCTGCAAGGCTTTTCTGTCGATAGCGCCCCCATTCATCCTGGAGGATCGGACGCGTCCGACTACGGACTGAATTCCAGCATGACACGCAACTATCAATCGTTGATTCAGCAGGATTTGTTAAACAACGAGGCTCTTGGGCAAACCCAGCAAAAAGAGATCAATGCGGATGAAAACTTGTTGAGTGTTCTTTCTCCGTACTTCTCTTCGCAGAGCACAAGCGGTGCTTCTTCCGAAGCACAAGAGTCAGTCATCAACCTGCTCGGTTAAGCTTTCGAGCTAGCCCAAGCATGAAGAAGCCCCGGTCCAATAAACCGGGGCTTTGTACTTCAACGTCACCGCGAAAACCGCACCACGATCTCCGTCCCGGCAGGCACCCTCGTCCCCGCGGCGGGGGCTTGCGCGCGGGCCAGGCCGCTGCCGATCACCTGCACGCCCAGGCCGGCGGCTCCGGCTTTTTCAGTGGCGGCGCGCACGGTCGCTCCGGCGAAGTCCGGAACGGGAATGCCTTTGCCCGAGGCAAGCACCACGCTGCCTTTGACAACTGCGGGCGAGACCACCGGCGGCACAGCTTCGATCGGACCTACAGGTAAGCTGCTCGAAGATTTGGTCGATGGGGAAGCTCGCATCGGCGCACTCGCGACGGCTGCATGGAGCGTCGCCGCCTCACCGGCATCGCTCTCCTCAACCGGCGTGGCCGGGTGGCGCAAAGGGTCGTCCGCCGGCAGGTCGTTCACGTCGGCGAACAAGGCGTTCAGGTCGCCGACCGGCTCCGAAACATCCTCCTCACGCGCGCTCGAAGACTGAGCAGCTTCTGCCTTCAGCTCCGGCGCGGACCTCAACGGCTCGTCGTGCGGCACGCCCAGGTACTCGAGAATCTGCTGCGCCAGCTCCTGAAAAACCGGCGCACTGGCCTCCGAACCATGGTGGCCGCCCTCGCTCGGTGAATCGATGACGACCGCGATCGTGACCGCGGGATTGTTAACGGGGGCAATGCCCACGAAACTCGCCACATATTTCGTTTTGGAGTAAGTATGTGTGCGCACGTCGATCTTTTGCGCGGTGCCGGTTTTGCCGCCGGCCGAGTAGCCGTTCAGGTTGGCCTTGCCCTTGGCTGTGCCGTTCTCTACGACGTTTTCCATCAGCTTGCGCATTTGCGCGGCCGTCATGGTCGCGATCACGCGATGGGCGCCGGCCGGCAGCGGGTTCGGCAGGGCGTCGCTCATCTCCGGATGAAACGGCATCGGCTGCAGCCCGGGGTTGCCGCGAACTTTATCGGTCGCGCGCAGCACAATATGGGGCGGCAGGTAGGTGCCGCCGTTCGCAAGGGTGGACGCCATGGTGACGAGCTGGATCGGCGTCACCGCGACCTCCTGCCCCATGGGCACGGAGCCGATGGTGGTCGGCTGCCAGCGCTCCGGGGGCTTCATCAGGCCGCGCGTTTCGCCGGGCAGTTCCAGGCCTGAGCGCTGCCCGAACCCGTATGCATGGATGTAGGAGTAGAAGGTATCCTTGCCCATGCGCTCGGCCAGCTTGATGGCCGCCACGTCGCTCGATACTGCCAGCGCCTGCGTCACGGTCAGCACGCCGTTGTAGTGGTCGTCGTGCACGGTGCGCCCGGCGACCACGATCCGTCCGCCCTCGCAGTCGATCTTCTGGTCGGGCGTGGTGACGTGCTGGTCGAGCGCGGCGGAGTAGGTGACGAGCTTGAACGTCGAGCCGGGCTCGTACACGTCGCTGACCGCGTGGTCGCGCAATAACTCGGGCGAGGTGTGCTTGACCTGGTTCGGATCAAAGGTTGGACGCATTGCGAGCGCCAAAATCTGTCCGGTGTGCGGGTCCTGCACCACCACCGTGCCGTTTAAAGGGTGAACACGCTCCATCGCATGATCGAGTGCCTGCTCCGCCATGAACTGAATGTTGGCGTCGAGCGTAAGCTGCAGGTTTTTGCCCGGCGCGGGGTCGCGCTCGACCGATGCCAGTACATGTCGGCGGGCGTCGAGCGCGGTGAGCATGCGGCCGGGCTCGCCATGGAGGTCGCGGTCGTAACGTTGCTCGACGCCGCCCAGGCCGTTGTCGTCGACCCCGACGTAGCCCAGCACCTGCGCGGCGATGTCGTTCTCGGGGTAAAAGCGCTTGAACTCTTTTTGGAAGTACACCCCTTTGAGCTTGAGCGCGCGCACGCCATCAATCACGCCCGGGTCCTGCTTGCGCGCGATCCAGGTAAAAAAGCGGGAGCTGTTGATCCGGTGCAGGATCTCGCCGGCAGTGGTGAACTTGTCGGAAGAATCGGTGTGAAGAACAGAGGCCAGCGCCGCGGCGAACTCGGGCCGCTTTTCATTCGGGATCTCGCCGGGTACGGCGTAGATCGAATCCACGGAAACAGTCATTGCGAGTTCATGGAGGTTGCGGTCGTAAAGAATGCCGCGGCGGGGCGCGACGGGAAATGTGCGCTGCTGCTGCGTGGCGGCACGGGCCACCCACTCCGGGTTCTGGACGACTTGCAGCCATACGAGACGGGTGCCGATCAACAGCGCCCACCCGAGAAAAATGACGATGACCGCGAGAACGCGCACCCGTCGCATCGGCGTGGCAATGCGAGATACACCCTGCGGCGCAGCGGCAAAAGAAAAGGGCTTCATACCGGAAGGAGAACAAAAGAAACCGGCCGTCGCGTGGGCGAACAGCCGGCCTGGAAAAACTGTGTCAACGGCCCATCGCCAAGGGCCGTGCTTCGGCCAGCGTACTGTCGCCGGTGGGCGACCCGTCCGGTCGTACTACCTGGCCCGGCACCGGTTGCTCCAGGCCCATTTTGCGGGCCATGCGGTCGATGCGTGCCGGATCGCTCAGCTGCGCTTCGCTCAGGCGCAGCTCGCGGTTCGCTTCCTCCAGCTGAAGCACTTGCTGCTTTTGCGCCTCCACATGGTAGCCGGACTGGATGGACTGGTAGTGCTGCCAGCCGTAAAACATGACCAGGGCAAACAACATCGCCATGGCACCGGCAAAGGATCGAATTTCACGCTTGCGCGCCGGGCACTGCGTCTTCACAAGCCGCGAGTTGTCCATGCGCCGCGTGAAGAAAACCTCAGGCGTAGGGCCGCGCCGGGCTCGCTGCTCCGCCATCCAACGCGAGTCGGCCCTGCCTGCAGGTGCAATCCGCTCCGCTTCTCGTGCTACTCCGAACACTTCCGCCAGCGCCTGTGTTGCCATGGTCCATCCTTCAGTGCTTCAATCCGCTGCTTCAATCCGCTTTGGCTCCCCTGCCTTGCGATCGGGCCAGATCGCTGTGTGTGGAAGGGGGTGGTGCGTGGTTGGGTCCTACGTGGGTTTTCTTTCGCCTTGGTATACCGGCAGGACAACCTGGCCCGATCCTTTTATAAATTCAGCTCCGTTTCGTTCTCGCAGGAGCTCCAATCTTTTCCGCCGCTCTCAGCTTTGCGCTGCGGCTGCGCGGGTTTGCTCTCACTTCGTCCTCGCCGGCCGTTACCGGCTTGCGCGTCAACACTTCCAATACTCCTGCTTCTTTCCCGTCGCGAAAAGCATCCTTGGCCAGCCGGTCTTCGCCGGAGTGAAACGAGATCACCACCAGGCGTCCACCCGGCTTCAACAGCTTCGGCGCGCTTTGCATCAGCGCCGCGATCTCGCCCAGTTCATCGTTCACGTGCATTCGGAGAGCCTGAAAAGTCCGGGTCGCCGGATGAATCTTGTCACCTTTCATTGAGGGGGCTGCAGCCTTTACGACTCCGGCCAGTTCCGCCGTTGTGTGTATCGGCCGAGCCCTCACAATGGCTCTGGCGATTCTCCGCGACCTCCTTTCCTCTCCGAGTTCGTAAAGGAGGTTGGCGAGATCTTCTTCGTCCCCCTCATTTACCACTTGTGCGGCCGACCGGCCCCCGAGCGGGTTCATCCGCATGTCGAGAGGCCCGTCGGCCTGAAAACTGAATCCGCGATGCGCCTGGTCCAGGTGCATGGAGCTGACACCGAAGTCCGCCAGGATGCCGTCACAGCTGCCTGGGCTGACGAAGTGTTCGACCCGGCTGAACTCTGTGTGGCGCAGCGTGATGCGCGGGGCGGCTTCGCCCAGCGATTCGCGCAGGGTTTCAAGCCGCTGCCCGGCGAGCTCCAGCGCTTCCGGGTCCCGGTCGAAACCGACCAGGTGGCCTTCGCCCCCGAGGGCTTTCGCAATCGCGCTCGCATGCCCGGCAAAGCCCAGTGTGCAGTCCAGGTACGTGCCGCCGCGGCGCACCGCGAGGTATTCCATCACTTCCATCCAAAGAACTGGCAGGTGTCGCATACCGTCTTCGCGCATCTGCCGCGGCCCCTCAGAGCCTTGTTTTGCTACCTTGCTACAACCCGAATGCCGCCAGCGCCTGCTCGTCTTCCTCGGTCAACGGGTTGGCTTCCATGTTTTGCTTGAAGCTGTCGTGGTTCGCCACCTCAAGGTATGTCTGCATTCCGAACACCACTACATCTCCTGCGAGCTTGGCCTGCTCCCGCAAAATCTGCGGCAGCAGCACCCTGCCCTGGTCGTCCATCCTTGCCATCTGCCCGAAGTAGTTCAGCCGGTCGAGCAGCTTTTTCTTTGCCGGGTTGAAGTTCGGGATCGCGGCCAGTTTTTCTTCAAACCGCTCCCACTCTTTCAGCGGGTGAATCTCCGCCAGTTTGCCGTCCTTGCTCGTGATGTAGAACTGTTCCCCGTCCGGGTTGTTGAACTGGTGCTTGAACTCCGCAGGCAGCTTGAGGCGGCCTTTGTCGTCGACCCGGGCTGGATGGTTCCCGCGAAACACCGTGGTGCGCTCCATCTGCTTGCGCCTGTGCACCTCTTCAAAATGGGAATGAAGAAGCCGGGATACATCTGCGGCTGAGAGAGGCAGCTACGTGCTCGCTCCACTTTCAACCACTTTTGACCACAGACTAGCGAACCTGGAGGCACTTGGGAATGTTTTTTTGCAGTTTATTACTCGAAATCTGTTACTAAAGGGCAAATCCGGTGGAAGATCTGTGGGAATCGATGTCGCAAATTTGTACAGAGACGCGAATCGGCATTCAGCCGCCCGATTCGTGCTCCTGCTTGCGCTCCTGTTTGCGCTCCTGTTTCCGCTCCCGGATACGGCGTTGCAGGTAGGCCGCAAGGTAGAGCACGACGGCGATGTTGAGAAGGGTAAAGACGATCTTGGGCCAGTTAGGTTTGCGCAGGATCTCGAACAACTCCCAGGGCAGCAGGGAGGCTGTCACGATCAGGGTCAGGTACTCGGCCCAGGGCTTCGCGAGGATCAGGCCGGTTCCTTCGAGAATGTCCATGCCCGCGTAGCAGAAGATCAGGATCGAGATTTGCCGGAGGCGGTGCGGCGTAACGCTGGAAAGCTTTTCAAGGATGAAGTTGACAAAGCGGCTTTCGGGGTCAAAGCGCAGGTCGACGATCCAGTGGGTGACAACGGTGGCGAGGTCGCGATGCACCAGGTGGAGCGCGCCGATGCCGAGCGCGACAAAAAGAACGGCTTTGAGCAGCTTGCCGATACCGATCAGGACGAGCCAGCGGTGGGTATGCGAGGCATGCTGCTGCGTGGTCTGAAGTTCGGTCGGCTGCATGCGTACCGGGTTGGATGCGATTCGGCAGCCGGATTTTGCCGTGCCCTGTGACGCCGGCGGGAGCACAGGCGGCAGACGGGTCGCTACAAGGTGAACAAGGCCGGGAAGGATTGAATCCGTTTCCAACCGCTTAACGTCCTGCTAATGACCGGCTTAGCGGTAAAAGCCGCCGAGACTTACACGCACCCAACTTCCGCCATGGGCGGACACAACGAAAGGCAAAACATGAAAATGCAGAAAACAGCACTGACACTGGCACTGGCACTGGCCATGGGCTCGACGTTTGCGGTACAGGCAGAGAAGAAGGACCCGATGGTGGGCGGCGCGGCCATGTATCCGACGAAGAACATTGTCGAGAACGCGGTGAACTCGAAGGACCACACGACGCTGGTGGCTGCCGTCAAGGCCGCGGGGCTGGTGGATACGCTCGAAGGAACGGGCCCGTTTACCGTGTTCGCGCCGACCAACGAGGCCTTTGACAAGCTGCCGGCCGGGACGGTTGATACGCTGCTGAAGCCCGAAAACAAGGACCAGCTGGTCAAGATCCTGACCTACCACGTAGTGCCGGGCAAGCTGACGTCGAAGGACATTGCGAAGCTGATCAAGCAGGGCAATGGCAAGGCCGAGCTGAAGACCGTGCAGGGCGAAACCCTGACCGGGACGATGCAGGACGGCAAGCTGGTGCTGACGGATGCGAAGGGCGGCGTTTCGACGGTGACGATCGCGGATGTGATCCAGTCGAACGGCGTGATCCACGTGGTCGATACGGTTTTGATGCCCAACTAGTGGGGCAGTTCGGGGAGCGCGCCATGCGCTTCCCGATTGTTTGAGCACCCTGTTTTTGGCATGTTTCGTGTGTCATTTCGGACGTGTTTCGCGCAGGGCAAATGTATACATTCAGTCATCCGTGCATAAGTATGCAGTCCGCACGGTACTTCGGTACCGTAGGCTACCGCTTTTGGGGGATGGACAAAAGAGGGTCCGCGGCAGGGTACCTCCGCTTTCCTCTCAGTCTTTAAACATCATCATTCCAGTGTCAGGGGCCATGCTCGTTCAGGAGCTGAGCCCGGGCTTTGCATCCCACCGGGGATGCGACACACGTTGACAATGCAACAGTGGGTTCCTTACCCGCCGGTACCCGTTTTCGACTTTTTCGCGAACCCGGCGAACCTACCGCCGCTGATGCCCGACTGGCAGCAGGCGCGGATCGACCGGACGAAGCTGGTCGCACCGCCTGCTCCGCCGAGTGCACGGGGCGCGAGCACGAGTGTCGCGGCTGGGGCCGGGACGCGGATGACGATCAGCTTTCGGCCGGTTCCGCTGCTGCCGGTGCGGATGAGCTGGGACGCGTTTATCGTCGAGTTCGCATGGGACGACCACTTTTGCGATGAGCAGCTATCGGGTCCGTTCGGCTACTGGCGGCATTGCCACCGCGTGACGGCGGAGGAGCGCGGCGGGGTCGCGGGGACCCGCGTGACGGACCACGTGGTGTACGCGTTTCCGTTCGGGGTGCTGGGGGACCTGGCGTGGGCGTTCGGTGGAGCGTTGCAGGTGCGGAGTTTGTTTCGGTATCGGCAGAAACAGCTGTTGAAACTGCTGCCTGCCTCGCTCGGTGCCGCTTGAAAGCAATTTGTTGCGCGGGACCAGGGCACATTGAGCGTTGCCGCAGGACACGTTCACACTCCTGGTATGGACCGGAACGGTGTGATCTTGCCTGATTCGTTTGACCATGGAGGCTATGCGTTGTCGACGGCTGTCAGCTGTTCGAACGCCGCTTCGCGCGCCACCTATGCTTACTGCTCCTCGATGCGCGTCCGTCTTCCGTTCTGACTCCGATCCATGTTTCTCCGATCCATGTTTCTCCGATTCATGGTCTTGGGCGCTGAGGCTGGATGGAGGGCCTCCAGAACGGCGGACGGGTTGCGCTGGATGACGGTGAGGTAAGCCCGTGCAGGCACTTCGGGCGTCCGTCGTCCCCCTTCCCAGTGTTTTACGGTGTCGAGACTAAAGCCGAAGCTGTCCGAGAAGACTGCTTGTGTCATGTTCAGCCCTTTGCGGAGGCTCCTTACGTCTACAGACGGCGGCACAGTGACCTTGTAACCTTTCCGCTCGCCTTCGACGTAGGCCCCGGCTTCTTCCAGGCCTCGCATGATCTTGCTGAATGCTTTCTCGCTCATACGTTCTCTCCAGTTGATTTGAACAACGTTTTGACGAAGCCGGCCATCTCGTTCCGTTCCGCCTTGCTGAGATTTGCCTTCTCACTTTGGCAAAGGCCGCGAGCAGGAAGACGGGATGGTTCGCGTCATGGTGGATGTAGACCGCACGTCCGCCGCCGCTTTTGCCTCGGGCACCACGGTCAACCCTCACTTTGCGAACGCCGCCCGTGCCCTGCATGATCTCGCCGCACCGAGGATCGTTCGCCACCATGGTCACAGTCGTTTCACGCTCCTGGGCGGTGGGGATTGCCACGGCATCCTTGGGATAACCGGGCGTTTCAACTACACAATGCATAGAACTCACTGTAATCCATTGGACACCTTACCAGCGCCTGGATTGAATGATCTTCACCACCGGTCTCGCGGGTGAGAGGTACAGGTGACTTTGTAGGGATTAAGTAAGTCGCGAAGGAAGTTCGTGCAACCTGCTTGTCGGCACGATAGATTTAGCTGAAAATTGGAGCCTAGGAGTTCGTGTGAACCTGACGGCGGAGTGGATCAAGGGCAGTGTGTACGGCAGCTTCTTCTTTATCGGGTTTGGCAGCTGGTGGATGTGGAATGGATGGGCCGACAATCAGCCGATGCCCGCGATACGCGGCGTGTTGCTGGCATGCCTGGCCGCTGCGCTGCTGCTGACTGGATTTGCCCTGCTGCGCCGTGTAAACCGGATGCCGAGTGCACCGCGCGACGCCTCGAGGCGAAAACGCATGATGCGTGCTTTCGGGGTTGTCAATCTTATCCAGTGGGTTGCCATTTTCGGGGCGTCGTTCCTTCTCGGGGCCTTGCATCGACCCATGTATATCGCGCCTGCGATCGCGCTGATCGTGGGTCTGCACTTCTTTCCGCTGGCTCGCCTGTTCGGCAATCCACTCCATTACGCTACGGGCGGCCTGTTGCTGCTGTGGACTGCCGGCTGTCTGCTGCTGCTGCCGCAGGACAGGTTGTCAGCCATGACTTGCGTTGGGTGCGGTGTGATCCTGCTGCTGAGTGCGGCAGCGACGCTGCTGATCGGGCATAAAGCGTGTGGGTCGCTGAACGTGACAGCAAGCCCTGCCGGAGCGTAGAAGGTGGGGTGGACCGTGGTATATCGGCGGCGTGTTGCTATGGCTCTGCTTCTGGCCTTGCCGATTGAGGCAGGAAACCTATGTCTTATCGGGATGATGTTGGATCCCGGACCTTTACCGGCCGGCATCGTTCCCAAGCTTCTGGAATACGAGTGGGCGTTCTTCCACTTTGTCGGCTTCCGACTTATCGATTGGTTTCACTACCACCTCTTTGGCACGGAAGAAGCAGGATTGATGGCCGCTTTTGTATTGGCGTACCTACAGACAGCTCTCGTCCTGTTCCTGATTTTGGAACTGTTCAGGCGTTTTCGTGGACGCATCGTTGCTGCGCGGCAAGCGTCCTGATCGGTCAGCTTGCATGGCGCCACAAGTTGCGGTTCGGCAGCAGTGCATGGCGCGGCTCAGGTTGATTCCAGAACGAGGACATGTTTCCTGTGCTGCCCGGCCAGGTGCTCAAGCGCCTTGTCGAAGGTTGTCAGTACCAGCCCTTCCCGCACGGCGAGACCGAGCAGGGAGGCGTCGGTGACCTGGTTATGTCCGTGGATGCGTTTGGAGAAGGGCTCCGTCAGGGTGTGCCAATCGGCCGTGATCGGCTGGTAGCGGTAGCCCGCTTGTTGCTTGAGGCTCCGGAGCATCGCTGCGGCTTGTTCCATGCTCAGGTCGCCGGTCTTGGGCCTGGTAAAAAAGCGTAGAACGCCGGCCTCGGTGAAGGCGCACAAGGCCCACTCGAGGCCGGGCGTATCGAACCACTTTTCGACAATCCGGTTGTGGATGTGATCCGCATCGAGCAGGGCCACAAGCACGTTGACGTCAAGCAGATGAACGGGCGGCTGCAAGGGCGGCTCAGGCAAGATCGTCCTCGGAAAGGTCCTTCACCATCCGTGGAGTGACAGCCCGGCCCGTTTTGGCCTTGACCAGCATGCCACGCTTGTTGGTTGCGAGCAGGGGTGAGGGCAGCTCCGGTGCCCGTTCGGCTCGGCGCAGCAGTTCACTGACGGCGGCTCCGAGCGGGAGGCCTTTTGCATTCGCATAGCCGGAAGCGAAGGTGTAGACATCGGTGTCGAGATGGAGATTGGCTCTCATGGTTGCAGTATGCACTGAAATGGAGAGCGGTGCAACATTGAAAAGCAGTGCATGTGGATTTGTGTGCAGTGCGACGTCAAACGGCCTGGTGTTGCCCGAGCGAGGCGAGGATGGGCTGGAGGCGGGCCAGGGCGGCTTCGACGGTGATGCCGTAACGGGCG
>CAXSBW010000029.1:10945-14288 GCA_964235795.1 uncultured Acidobacteriaceae bacterium
GAGGATGGGCTGGAGGCGGGCCAGGGCGGCTTCGACGGTGATGCCGTAACGGGCGCGGAGGTCGTCGACCTTGCCGTGCTCGATGAACTGATCGGGCCAGCCGAGGCGGATCACGGGGGTATGGAGGCCGGACTGTTCGAGTAGCTCCATGACGGCGGAGCCGAAGCCGCCGGCGAGCACGTGGTCCTCGAAGGTGACGACGGCGGCGGCGCGGGCGGCGTAGCGCAGCAGCAGGGTGCGGTCGAGCGGCTTGACGAAGCGGGGGTTGATGACGGCGGCAGAGATGCCGATTTGATCGAGGCGGGCGGCGAGCTCCCCGGCCATGGGCAGCAGCGCGCCGAGACCGAGGATGACGATCTCGCTTCCCTCTCGCACGACCCTGGCGGTGCCGATCGCGATGGGCTGCGGAGCGGGCTTGAGCGGGGTGCCGGGGCCTGTGCCGCGCGGGTAGCGGATGGCGCTGGGGCCGGGGTGGAGCTGCGCGGTGCGGAGCATATCGGCGAGCTCGTCCTCGTCGGCCGGGACCATGTGGACGAGGTTGGGGATAGGGCGCAGGTAGGAGATGTCGAAGAGGCCGTGGTGGGTAGCGCCGTCGTCGCCCGAAAGGCTGCCGCGATCCATGCAAAAGACGACAGGGAGGTTTTGGAGGCAGACATCGTGGACGATGGGGTCAAACGCGCGCTGGAGAAAGGTGGAGTAGATGGCGCAAAAGGGCTTGAAGCCGCGCGTGGCGAGGCCGGCGGCGAAGATGACGGCGTGTTCCTCGGCGATGCCGACGTCGAAGTAGCGGGTGGGGTGGTGGGGGCGAAAGAGATCGAGCGCGGTGCCATTGGGCATGGCGGCGGTGATGGCGACGACCTGCGGGTCTTCGTCGGCCAGTTTGACGAGGGTGTTGGCGAAGATCTCGGAGTAGGTGGGCTGGCCGCCGGTGTGAGTGTGGCCGGTTTCGGGGTCGTAGGGACCCAGGCCGTGGAACTTTTTTTGCCCGTCGAGGGCGGGCTGGAAGCCGCGGCCTTTCTGAGTGATGGCGTGGAGAAGCACGGGGCGGTCCTGCCCCTTGAGGAACTCGAGGGTGTCGATGAGCAGGGCGATGTTGTGGCCGTCGAGGGGGCCGTAGTAGGTCAGGCCGAAGTCCTCGAAGAAGGAGGACGGGAAAAGGACGCCTTTGGCGGCTTCTTCGGCGCGCTTGACGATGTTTTTCGCGGCGCGGCCGCCGACGCGCTCGACCAGCCTGGTGCCCTTGGAGTGCAGAGAGGTGACGTGCTGGTTGGTGACGATTTTGTGAAGGTAGCGGGCGATGGAGCCGACGTTGCGGTCGATGGACCACTCGTTGTCGTTGAGCACGACGATGAGGCGTTTGGTGCTGTCGGCGATATTGTTGAGGGCCTCGAAAGTGATGCCGTTGGTGAAGGCGGCGTCGCCCGCGAGAGCAATGACGTGCTCGGTGCCGCCGGCAAGGTCGCGGGCGACGGCCATGCCGAGGGCGGCGGAAAGGGCGGTGCCGGCGTGGCCTGCGCCGTAGCTGTCGTGCGGGCTTTCGGAGCGAAGCATGAAGCCGTTGAGGCCGCCGGCCTGGCGGATGGTGTCGAAGCGCGACTCGCGCCCGGTGAGGAGCTTGTGGACGTAGGCCTGGTGAGAGACGTCAAAGACGAATTTGTCGGTGGGCGTGGAAAAGACGTAGTGGAGGGCAAGGGTGAGCTCAACGACACCGAGATTGGGGCCGAGGTGGCCGCCGGTGCGGGAAAGGGAGACGATGAGGCGGTCGCGGATCTCCTGGGCGAGGGCTTCAAGCTCGGGGATGGTGAGCTGCTTGAGGTCCGCCGGGGACTGGATGGTGCCAAGTCGAGTCGTCATGCTCTCCCTTGGGCCCGGGGGCAGGTAGACGGAAACGACGCTGGGCCCATTCCGTCGGAACGATCAGTATAGCAAGGGTGGGGTGGCGCTGAGGCGAGGTGTTGACAGGGGCAAGAACGGTTCCGGGACCTGCTTGACACGCACGGCTCGGCCGGTGGGCGAGGGAGCTACGGTGCCGGGTCTGTTTTGGTTTCGAGTCTGGCGAGGCGGCCGTGATGTTCGTAGGCGATGTTGTCAAGGATGCGCATGTCGCCGCGCAGGTCGGAGCGCAGGCTGTCGATTTTGGCGTCGAGCCGATTGTTCAGCGCGTCGATCCTGGCGTCGGAGCGCAGGATGGAGATGACGACCGCAAGGGTGGGAATGACCGTGGGCACCGAGATCGCCGCGATGGTTTCGAGCTGGGTCATATTCTCTCAGGGATACGTTATCACCCTGGGCGAGGGGTTTCAGGGGCGGGGAGCTCGGAGCCGAGGACGCCTTCCCACCGGGCGATGACGGCGGCGGCGAGGCAGTTGCCGGTGACATTGATAACGGTGCGGCCCATGTCGAGCAGGGCGTCGATGCCGAGGACGAGGAAGATGGGACCTTCGGGCAGGTGGAAGGCGCCGGCGGTCGCGAGGAGGACGACGAGCACGGCGCGGGGGACGCCGGCGACGCCTTTGCTGGTGAGCATGAGCACGAGCAGCATGCCGAGCTGCCGGTGCCAGCCCAGGTGCATGCCGGCCGCCTGCGCGACAAAGATGGAGGCGATGGCGAGGTAGAGCGCGGAGCCGGCGAGGTTGAAGGAGTAGCCGGCGGGGATGACGAAACCGGTGATGCGGCGCGGGACGCCGAAGGCTTCCATGCTCTCGATGGCGCGGGGCAGGGCGGCCTCGCTGGTGGAGGTGGCGAAGGCGATGCCGGCGGGCTCCGCAATGGCTCGCAAAAAGGCGCGGATGGGGATGCGGGCGAGCAGGGCTACGGGCAGCATGACGCAAAGAGCGAAGACGGCGAGGGCGGCGTAGAGCGTGAGCAGAAGGCGACCGAGGCTGCCCATGACGCCGATGCCGGCACCGGCGACCGTGTAGGCGAGGGCTGCGCCGACGCCGAGCGGGGCGAGGTACATGACGAGGTTGGTGAAGGCAAACATGGTCTGGGTGAGCGACTCGACCAGGCGGAGCATGGGTGCGCGGGTGGGGGCGGGAACGCGGTTGAGGGCGAGGCCGAAGAGAAGGGCGAAGACGGCGACCTCGAGGATCTGGTTGTCTGCAACGGCACGGGCGATGTTGTCGGGAAAGACGCGCAGGAGGAACTCCTGCCAGGAGCCGATGGCGGCGGCGGTGGTTTGCGTGGCGGCTTCGGCGTGGAAAGGAACGCCGACGCCGGCGCGGGAAAGGTTGATGGCGGCGAGGCCGATGACGAGGGCGGCGGTGGTGAGGACTTCGAAGTAGAGGAGGGATTTCCAGCCGAGGCGGGTGATGGAGTGGTCTGGGGAGTGGTCTGGGGAGTG
>CAXSBW010000029.1:14388-35545 GCA_964235795.1 uncultured Acidobacteriaceae bacterium
GGTGCGGCGGGTGCGCTCATTGCGGGGCTGGTGCTGCCGGTCTCTTTGGAGTGGCCGTGACCGGTGATGCCGGTCACTTTGGAGTGGCCGTGACCGGCGATGCCGGTCTCTTTGGGATGGCTGTGACCGGCGATGCCGGTCACGAGGGTGCCGAAGATGAGGGGGGCGACGATGCACTTGATGAGGCGGAGGAAGATGTCGGAGAAGACCCGGGAGGCGAGCGCGGCGTGGGGGAGGTCGAGGCCGTACTCGATGCCGGCGAGCATGGAGAAGAAGATCCATGGGGTGAGCGACCGGCGACGGGCTGTCCAGACGAGCAGGAGCAGGAAGCCGGCGAGCCGGGTGGGCAGAGTGGCGGCGGTGTGCGGAGCGAGCAGTCCGCCGGTCCAGAGGAGCAGCCCGAACAGCAGGAGCAGGCGCGTGGGGAAGGCCCTTGCGAGTTGGTGGCGGCTGGGGCTCAAGCGACCAGCATAGCTCGCCTAGGGTTCCAGTTCGCCGGAGAGCTCGTCGGTGGGCGAGTGGATTTCCTGTTCGAATCCTTCGTGAATGGCGGCGAGCGCCTGATCGCGAGGGAGGCCCGCGCCTTGTTCGAGCGAGTGGGCGATGTGGCCGGCGAGGTCGGCGAGCATGACGCCCCAGGCGGCGGGATCGGTCCAGACGCCGGCGCGGAGGGAGATGTGTTGTTCGCCGTCGGCGACCCAGACGCGGAGGAGCTCAAAGGAGCGGCGGTCGTTGCGGGCGGCGTCGGGGATGCGGAGCTGGTTGGTGTCGGGCATGGTTGTTATTGTCGCAGCGGAGGGACCGCTCATGCCGAGCCGTCGATCACCCTCCAGGTAGGACAAGAGCGCTGGTCCATCCGAGGTGAGAAGCTGCTGTTTTCGTTTGCGGAATCACTAAGGGAGAAGAGCCGGGCGCAGGCGCGTGGGCTGGAGCCGGAGATAGGTGAGGGAGCGCCAAAGCCATTCAAGAGGACCGTACTCGAAATACCTGAGCCAAAAGGTACTCCCGAGCAGGTTCACGGCCCAGACCGCGAAGACGACATACATGAGCTGGAAGTATTCGAGCTTGCCGAAGAGTTTGAAGGGACTCCAAAGAAAAATGAACTGGCAAAGGAGGCTGGTGCCGATGTAGTTGGAAAGGGCCGTTTTGCCGACGGCGGCGAGCCAGCGCTGGGGAGCGCGGAAGATGCTGAACCGGACCAGGAGCATGACCAGGGCGGCAAGGGCGAGCATTTCCGCGTCGCGGGTCAGGTCGTATGGAAGCACAAGCCACCGATCCACGGTCAGGAAAAAGAACCCGTCAGCATAGGAGTGAAGAATGCCGAACAGGCAAAGCGGCAGCGAAAGAGCAAAGCCGAGGAAAACAGTCCAAAGGTAAAGAGCGGTGGAGGACTCGCCGGTCAGGAAACCCGCCTTGCAAAGCCCCATGCCCAGCAGCATGACGGAGGGGATGTCGAAAAGGGCCACGACATGCCTGAGGATGCCGAAGCCGAAGTATTGTTCGGCGCTGCTTTTTACATGCTGCCGGTAGCCGGCACGGCCTTCGGCCAGGTTTGTACGGATTTTCTCGGGAGTGACCTTTTTGGCGGCGAGGCGCGCCTGCCATCGTTTCTCGATCTGGAGGTCAGCCGGGGTGACCGAACCGTGGCTTTGCAGGCGCTGCGAAACCGCCTGCGCCTCCTGACTCAAAGGGAGATCGAAGGCGGCCTGGGAGATGACCGATATCGACGCGGTTCCCAATGTCAGGGACAGAAGAAGTCCCGTGAAAATTAGAGTTTTGGCTTTGAGTTTGCGTGCCGGGTAAAGAAACAGGAGCGCGGCTGCACCGTAATCGAAGAGGATGTCGCCCGCCCAAAGAAAGAGGCCGTGGAGTAGGCCGAAGAGGGTCAGCAGGAGGTTGCGGCGGAAATAGACAGGGGCCAGCCGGGCGGCGGGGTTGCGCTTTTCAGCGCGGCCGGTGAGCAGGATGATGCCGGCGCCGAAAAGCATGGAAAAGAGGCCGCGCATTTTGCCCTCGATGAACAGCCACTTGAAAGCGAATACAAGGAGGTTGAGGTGGGCGTGGGGGCCGTGGAAGCTGTCCACCGGCGTGCCCAGGGGAATGTCGTGGGCGGTTTCGGTGGTGCCGAAGTCGTCGATATTGGTGAGGAGGATACCGAGCAGGGCGAAGCCGCGAAGAACATCGATGGCGGCGATACGCTCCGCGCGCCCGACGGGACGGATCGGCAAAGCCGGGCCGGCGAGTTCTTCATTGGGCGGCGTTGAAGCAAGGTTGGTAAAGGCGTCGGGCATGCTTGATGGTCGCATGGAAGGCGAGGCCGAGGGACTCCCCAATGGAGGGGCGAAGGCCGAAGTGCGGCGATGACCAGAGCCAAGGTTGCAGTCGAGCACTGCATCAGGGCAATTGAAGTCGTCATGGTTGGTGCACACAGCAAGGGAGGCACTTACCCGATCGTCTTTACCAGACGGCAGCGGTCAAGGGTGATGAAGGCGCGGATCAGTGCAACTTTGGATGGATACCGGAGCGCTGCGAAAGCTGACCATGCATCGCGGTAACGCTTCCAGCTTTCTTCGACACTGGAAAGATGATCCGCCGTAACTGCCTCGTCATAGGTATCTTGCTGTGGTCTTGTATGCAGCTGCTGGAGCTTCTTCTCATATTCACGATGAAGAAGAGCATCAGCCATGGTGATTCGTTCGCTCGAAAGCACAGGCCACCTGCTGTGCTCGAAGTGAACCAATTCAGCGTGAAATAGGTCGTCGAGGATACCTTGAGATCCGATCGTTCGCATGACTCGGATGGTTCCGCCCTGATCGACCTCGGAGACGTGTGCGTTGTTGTACGCTTTCTGCGCAGCGAGAAGCTTTTCAAAAGCGGCTTTCTGATCCCTCGTCATCGCAGAAGCCAGGGAGTGGTAGTAACGGCTTCTGCGGTCATCCTTCCCTTGTTCTTCGTACGATAGACAGAAGTTCATCATGAGGGTTGTGGCTGCATAGTCGCAGAATTCAAAGGGACCCTTAGACCGGCGTGAGCTATCGGTCTTCGCGATCTCCTCGAGGGCAAGAACTGCCGTTGCTTCATCCGATTCGCAGGCAAAGTGCATGGCGAGAGATAGATTGCGCTCCACGCCGGCACCATTGAAATAGATATCCGCCAACATCAGCGAACCGCCGACGATCCAGGCAGTCGGTTCCTGCTGGTTTTGTCCCAGGTCAGCCTTCTGGGCAAGCCGTTCAATCCATGCACACTGACGCGCCTCAAACCAGTTGACCGGCCGCCCAATGCCCCGGTAGGAACGGTAAGAGGCGCATGCCGGATAGGTTCTTGGGACCGAAGTTGTCGCCGCTTTTGTCGGTAAAGGAATGGATCGGTAGGCAGAGCATTGCTGTGGAAGCTCAGACGGCGCGCTTTGGCCCCTAGCGTTTCTCGTGCCCGCAAAGAGTGCCGCGAGGAGCAATAGCGCTGGTGCAGTCCACCAACTTCTGGACTGACGTAAGCGGGGCTTGATGCTAACTCACGCGGCCCAGGACGCGGGCTTCGAGGACGGCCAGGCGGTGGTCGTGGTTGATGCGAATTTCGGTGTCGATGATGTCGAGCCGGTGTTCAATCCGGTCCATGCGAGAACCGAGGTCGGAGAATCCGGCACGCGTATCGGAGCGCAGGTCGTCGATGCGTTTGCTCACGTCGTCGATGCGTTTGCTCACGTCGTCGATGCGTTTGCTCACGTCGTTGATCGCAGAGCGATTCGACAGGGCTCCGACGATGTACATGAGAACGATGGTGAAGAAGGGTACACCGAGAGCGAAGTAGAACTGTGTGTTGGTCATGCCCTTCTCCTTTCCCTGCCTGAGTATAGGGTAACGCCCGCTGTCCAGACAGCAGAAATGCAGCAACCATTACCGATGGTGTGTCAAGCGTCGTGAGGCCGCGCGCGTCATTGCGACGCATCACTCGTCCCCTTCGCGGAGTTTGGCGAGGCCGGCGAAGTCTTCGAGGGTGGTGGTGTCGCCCTTGATTTCGCCGTGTTCGGCAAGTTCGCGCAGGAGGCGTCGCATGATTTTGCCGGAGCGGGTTTTCGGCAGGGCCTCGACGAAGCGGATGTCGTCGGGGCGGGCGAGGGAGCCGATCTCTTTCGCGACCCAGGTGCGGAGCTCCTCGCGCAGCTCGGGGGACGGTTTGGTGCCGGTTTCGAGGGTGACGAAGACGGCGATGGCCTGGCCTTTGAGCTCGTGGGTTTTGCCGACAGCGCGGCTTCGGCGACGGAGGTGTGGGCGACCAGCGCGGACTCGACCTCCATGGTGCCGAGGCGGTGGCCGCTGAGCAGCTTTTAAAATGCAGCCGTCAGTTCAAACCGCTCGCCTATTGTTTGAACGAGAGTCCTTTGCCCATGCCCTGGGTTTGACTCCTTGCGTCGCTCCAGCACACCGAGCGCTTCGAGCCGCTTGATATCGCGCATGACGGACGGGCGTGGGCGCCCCAGTTTGCGGGCGAGTTCATCCACCGGCAAGGCCTCCCCTCGAGCTGCCTTGAGCAAACGAATTCTTTCCACGGAAAGCAGTTCCAGGAGGTCCAGCGGGTCCTCGAACGAGATGATGTTGTCCGGCTCGATCGGCTCGCCGGCATCCAGCTTGCGCGCCCGAGCCACGGAGCGCTCGGTCATGCTTTCAAACGATTCCTGCACGAATCGGGTTTTCATCGCTCCTTCTTTCTCAGTGCGGCGATCTCTGAGGTGAAACGCGCCGCTACTGCCGCATAGCTGGTGAACGTAAAAGGTTCGCGCTCGCACATCCAGTGGCGTTCGTGCACACCATGTGCGTTGTTGTAGCCCAGTACACGCCCGTTGTCTTTGCTGTACAAACCGTGGTTGATAAAGGCGAGATTGTACTTGACGACCGCCCCCGAGGAATCGATCCAGATCTCCTCGCTGTAAATACCGAGGACGCCATTGGCGCAGCGAACAGGAGAGGTGAACTGGCGATGTTCGAGACCCCAGCCCTTTGCAGGCACGACCCAAGATAACAGGTGTTCCCTGCCTGGGTATAGCTGCGAGCTTACTCATCTTCTTCGCGGAGTTTGGCGAGGCCGGCGAAGTCTTCGAGGGTGGTGGTGTCGCCCTTGATTTCGCCGTGTTCGGCAAGTTCGCGCAGGAGGCGTCGCATGATTTTGCCGGAGCGGGTTTTCGGCAGGGCCTCGACGAAGCGGATGTCGTCGGGGCGGGCGAGGGAGCCGATCTCTTTCGCGACCCAGGTGCGGAGCTCCTCGCGCAGCTCGGGGGACGGTTTGGTGCCGGTTTCGAGGGTGACGAAGACGGCGATGGCCTGGCCTTTGAGCTCGTGGGTTTTGCCGACCGCGGCGGCTTCGGCGACAGATCGGTGAGCGACCAGCGCGGACTCGATCTCCATGGTGCCAAGGCGGTGGCCGCTGACGTTGATGACGTCGTCGACGCGGCCCATGAGCCAGAAGTAGCCGTCCTCGTCGACGCGCGCGCCGTCGCCTGAGAAATACGCGCCGGGGATCTCGCTCCAGTAGGTTTGGAGGTAGCGCTCGTGGTCGCCCCAGATGGTGCGCGCCATCGACGGCCAGGGCCGGCGTATGACGAGCAGGCCGCCCTGGCCGGCGGGGACCGGCTCGCCCGATTTGGTGACGACTTCAGGGACGATGCCGGGAAAAGGGACGGTAGCGGAGCCGGGCTTGGTGGGAATGGCACCGGGGAGTGGCGTGAGCATGTGGGCACCGGTTTCGGTCTGCCACCAGGTGTCGACGACCGGGCAGCGGCCGTGGCCGATCTCGTTGTGGTACCAGATCCAGGCTTCGGGGTTGATGGGTTCGCCGACCGTGCCGAGGACGCGGAGAGAGTCGAGCTTTGCAGCGCGCGGGTACTGTTCGCCCCACTTCATAAAGGCGCGAATGGCAGTGGGCGCGGTGTAGAAAGCCGTGACCCGGTGTCGGTCGATGACCTGCCAGAAGCGCGCGGGGTCGGGGCAGTTGGGTGCGCCCTCGTAGAGCAGGGTGGTGACGCCGTTCTGGAGCGCGCCGTAGAGGACGTAGGAGTGGCCGGTGATCCAGCCGACGTCGGCGGTGCACCAGAAAACGTCGTCGCCATCGTGCTCACTGTTGCCGGAGCGAAGGTCAAAAACAAGCTTGGCGGTGAGGCAGGTTTGCACGGCAAAGCCGCCGTTGGTGTGGACCAGGCCCTTGGGTTTGCCGGTGGTGCCGGAGGTGTAGAGGATGAAAAGGGGGTCTTCGGCGTCGAGCTCGACGGGCGGGCAAACAGGGTCGGCCGCGGCCATGGCGTCGGCCCAGAGGAGGTCGCGGCCGGGCTCGATGGCGACGGGCGATCCGGTGCGGGCGAATACAACGACGCTGCGGACCGCGGGGCATTGTTTCAGGGCTTCATCAACGCTCGCCTTGAGCTTGATCTCGGTGCCGCGACGGAAGGTGCCGTCCTGGGTGAGGACGACGCGGCAGTCGGCGTCGAGGATGCGGTCGGCGATCGCCTGGGGCGCGAAGCCTCCGAAGATGACGGAGTGGACCGCGCCGATGCGGGTGCAGGCGAGCATGGCGACGGCAACCTCAAGCGTCATGCCCATGTAGATGGCGACGCGGTCGCCTTTTTGGACGCCGAGGGAGCGCAGCATGTTGGCGCAGCGGGCGACTTCGAGCTGAAGTTCGGCAAAAGTGAGGGAGCGGATCTCGCCGGGCTCGCCCTCCCAGATGAGGGCGGTGTGGCTGCCCCGGCCGGCCTCGACGTGACGGTCGATGCAGTTGTCGCTCATGTTGAGCTTGCCGTCTGCGAACCAGCGGACCTGCGGGTCGTAAGGCTCGGGGGCGCCTATTACACCGGGCTGGGGCTGGTTCCAGCTGAGAGTCTCCGTGGGCCGGCGAAACCAGTGGAGTTCGCGGGCGGCATCGGCCCAGAACTGTTCGGGCTGCTCGACGGAGCGGCGGTACAGCTCGCGATAAGCCTCCAGGCTGCCGATGTGGGCGCGGGCGGCGAACTCGGGCGGCGGCGGGAAAAGGCGGGTTTCGCGCAGGGTGGAGTGGAAGTGGGACGAGGAGCCGGGCGAGGTCGCAGCCATGCGGGACAATCCTTTGCCGCCCCTAAGCAGGAGGGCCAGCTTCACAGTACCGGGCGGTTGCGGCTGACGGCAAGGGGCGAAGGATTGCCGGTAGGGTGGGGATGGCCTGATGACCGCCACCTTTGGTGGATTGCCCTGGGCTGGGCGGATGCCGTACAACACAGAGAGTATCGAAGGCCCGTGACGACGGGCGGAGTCCGCCGGCACGCGGCGGCGAAAAGGTAGAACGACCTGTGAGCACTTCCATGGCTTTGCCGCTCCCTCAGAAGGCCTCCTATTTCGATCGTGAACGGACGGTTGCTCCCCCGGGCTACAATCGCTGGCTGGTACCTCCGGCGGCGCTGGCGATTCACCTGGCGATTGGGCAGGTGTACGCGTTCTCAGTCTTTGTAAAGCCGCTGCTGGCGCTGGGTGGCGCGGGCGGCAGCCACTGGAACCAGAAGCAGGTGGGGGCTGTTTTTTCAGTGGCGATCGCGGTGCTGGGGATCTCGGCGGCGCTGCTTGGCCGCTGGCTGGAAACAGCTGGACCGCGCAAGGCGATGGCGATGGCGGCGGCCTGCTTTGGGTGCGGGTTCGTGGTCGCGGCGGCCGGCGTGCACACGCACCGGCTCGCGCTGATTTACCTGGGGTACGGGGTGCTGGGCGGCGCAGGGCTGGGGCTGGGGTATATTTCGCCGGTGTCGACGTTGATCAAGTGGTTTCCGGACCGTCCGGGGCTGGCGACGGGACTGGCGATCATGGGGTTCGGCGGGGGGGCGATGATCGGCGCGCCGCTGGGCACCAACCTGATGAAGTTTTATGGCGGCACGGGCGCGCATGCGGTGGCGGCGACGTGGCTGACGATGGGCGCGCTTTACTTCGTCTTTATGCTGTTCGGGATAGCAACGATCCGAGTGCCGCGCGACGGCTGGCTCCCGCGCGGATGGGTGCCGCGCGAGGCCGCGACGGCATCGAGGCTGATCTCAACTCACAATGTTTCGGTGACGCGTGCGGTGCGGACGCCGCAGTTCTGGCTGCTATGGGTCGTGCTTTGCCTGAATGTCACGGCGGGCATCGGCATCCTGGAGCAGGCTTCTCCGATGATCCAGACGCTGTTCCCCGGGAAAGTCTCGGTGGCGGCGGCCTCGGGTTTTGTCGGGCTGCTCTCGCTTTTCAATATGGGCGGACGGTTCGTGTGGGCTTCGCTGTCGGACTTTCTTGGACGAAAAGGCACGTACACGGTCTTTTTTCTACTCGGCATGGTGCTGTACTTCCTGCTGCCCGCGGTCTCCTCGGTGGCCGTGTTCGCGATAATCGCGGGAGTGCTGATCAGCATGTACGGCGGAGGTTTCGCGACGATCCCGGCCTATCTGAAGGACCTGTTCGGCGGGGTAAACGTCAGCGCAATCCACGGGCGACTGCTGACAGCGTGGTCGACTGCCGGCATTGCGGGACCGCTGATGGTGAACGGGCTGCTGGATCATGCGGCCGCGACCGGGCACCCGGTGCGAGAAGCTTACCCGGTGGTGCTGCACACGATGGCAGCGCTTTTGGGGGTGGGCCTGCTCGCGAATCTGCTGGTACGGCCGGTGGCGGCACGCTACTGGATCAAAGAGGGCCAGGTGGCCGCGTCCGGCGCAGGCAGCCACTGAGAAAGAGGAACGATGGTGAAAACAGGGCTGGAAGTATCCGAGGAGGCGACTGGGGGCGGCTCTCCGGCGGCGGTTGTGTTGGCGTGGGCCGTGGTGGCGATCCCGGCAGCCTGGGGTATTTACAACACGGTGCTGCGGGCTGCAGGCCTTTTCACGAGATAGGGGCGGTACGAAACCGGACTTAGAAGCCGGTGCGCTGGTAGCGCTCCTGGTGCCAGACCCAGGCGCTCTGGACAATGGAGTCGATGTGGGTGTACTCCGGTTGCCAGCCGAGTTCCCGTTCGATTTTGGCAGAGCCGGCGATCAGCACAGCGGGGTCGCCGGGGCGGCGAGGCTCTTCAAGGACCGGAATGGGATGACCGGTGACCCGACGGACGGACTCGACGATCTCGCGAACGCTGAAACCGACACCATTGCCGATGTTGTAGATGAGCTGCTGGGGCTCGGGCTTGCCGGCAAGCGCCGCCAGGGCCAGGTGGTGGGCGCGTGCCAGGTCGTGAACGTGAATATAGTCTCGGACCGCGGTGCCGTCAGGAGTAGGGTAGTCCTGCCCGAAGATCTTGATGGACGCGCGGCGGCCCAGGGCTACGTCAAGCACCAGCGGTATCAGGTGCGATTCGGGCTCGTGGGCTTCCCCACGGCCGGGCACTGCACCGGCTACGTTGAAGTAGCGGAGGCTGGCGTACGAAAAGCCGTGAATGCGGTGAAACCAGGGCAGCATCTGTTCGACGAGCAACTTGGATTCGCCGTAGGCGTTGGTGGGCCGTAGCGGCGCATCCTCGGGGATCGGTGTGATTTCGGGCTCGCCGTAGAGGGCGGCCGTGGAGGAGAAAACAAGCCTGCGAACGCCGGAGGCGAGCATCGCTTCAAGCAGGGTCAGTGTCGTGGCGCTGTTGTTGCGGAAGTAGATTTCCGGCTTTTGCATGCTTTCGCCTGCCTCGATAAGGGCCGCGAAGTGCATGACCCCATCGAAACCCTCGCTGAGCGTATGTTCGAGGGAACCTCGATCCGCGATTTCGCCCTCAACGAAGCGGGCACCCGGGGGAAGCATGGACCGGTGACCGTGGCAGAGATTGTCGTAGATCACGACCTCATGACCGCCGGCAAGCAATTGTTCGGCCACCGTACCACCGATGTAACCTGCGCCGCCTGTTACCAGTACCTTCACCTGTATGTTCCTTTCGCTTCGCCGGCCGGGAGCAACCGATGGAAGGATGTCTTCTTCTAAACAGCGTAATTCAAGCGCCGATCAGCCGCCGATCAGCTATTGACCAGCCAGTGGCATATAAGCAATTCCGACGCAAGCCCACCATAGTAACCGAACGATTGAACAAAAGACGAGTGATGGCCGATAAGGTAGGGGTAGAATCAGCCCAGACGAGCGGCGCGGTCCAAGGTGCATGAGCCGTTCGGAGATGGATTGCGTACTGGAACGGGACAGCCGAGGCGATGGAAGCGGCGCACGGCAGTCCCGAAATGCTCACCAAATGGCTCTCGCAGAAGACGGATGCGAGGCCGGGATAGGAATTATGCCTCAAACACCACCGATTTACGGCGAAGACGTGCGAGATGAACAGCAATCCCCTTCCGTGCGCCCCCCAGCCGTCCCGGGAGCGCCCGCGCGCGACGTTCTGAACCACGCCAACTTTGGGCTGCTGCCTGAGGACAAGGGCCGTTTCGGCTCTTTTGGCGTGGCAGCCGGCATCAATATCCTGCTGCTGATCCTGATCCTGGCGTTGACGATCAACCAGGTGCACGAGGCGCGTGTGCACAGGCAGGAGCAGCTGGTCTATCTGGCCCCGCCGCCCAAGCCGTATGTGCCGCCGGTGCCCAAGATCAAGATGCCGCCGATTCCCCCTTTGCCGAAAGAAGAGCCGAAGATTACGCCACCGAAGCCCGTCATTGAGCCTCCCAAGGTGGAGTTGCCGAAGGAGGTGGCGAAAGCACCGGCTATGCCGGCGCCGGCACCCCGACCGGTGGTAACACCGCCGAAGCCGATTGTGGGGGTCTTCAAGACGCCGGAAGCACCGGCGGCGCAGACCCAGCGCGTAGCCCAGGCGCAGGCAGCCGGGTTTGGTCAGCCGACCGGGGTGCAGGCCAACCCGAATGCAAACCGGCCATCGCAGCTTGCGACCGTCGGGGCGTTTGGAGCGACATCAAGCAGCGCGACCGGGGCAGCGGCCAAGCAGGGCGCGGTCACAACAACGGGGTTTGGATCGGGCGCGCCGTCAGGCTCACCGAACGGCAGTGCCCGCGGGGCCGTGGCATCCACCGGATTCGGATCGGGCTCGCAGCCGGCCGGGATGCCGGGGGGCCATGGGACGGTTGCGTCCACCGGATTCGGATCCGGGTCGCAGCCCGGGGGTTCGCCCGCAGGCCATGGCGCGGTGGCTTCGACCGGTTTTGGAGCAGGGCCTCCGGCACCGAGTGGGGCCGTGGCGCGGACGCAGGAACCAGCCACCACTTCGATCGTCGTGTTGTCCAAGCCACTGCCGCAGTACACGGCTGAAGCGCGAGATGCCCATATCCAGGGGGATGTGACGCTCGAGGTACGCTTCTCGGCAGACGGCCAGGTTGAGGTGTTGCGGGTGGTCAGCGGGCTGGGTCACGGGCTGGATGAGCAGGCCCGGCTGGCTGCTGCACGAATCCGGTTCAAGCCGGCGACACGAGACGGAAAGCCGGTGGACCAGGTTTCCGTGATCCATGTAGCGTTCCAGCTGGCGTAGGATGCCGATTGAGGTCTTTGTACGTCGAATCAATGAAGTTTAAAGAAACCAGGTTGAACGCGCCGGCGATTCCGGCACATGAGGGTTCTATGGTTGCTCGCAGTATCGGTATGTTGGCGCTCGGTCTTTCGCTTGCCGCGGCACCGGCCTTTGCCAAAAAAGAAAAGCCGCTCCAGCTGGTGCCGCTCAACGCGGATCAGAAAGCCCTGGTGAACAAGGCCATGGGTCAGGAAAAAACGATCGTCAAGCAGATCGCGAAACATACACCGGTCGTGCAGACCTATATCCAGAATATGCGACCCGACCCAGTGGAGTACCAGGTCCCGGTTTCAGACCAGTACATCATCGGACGTGTGGATTTCGGAAAGACGTTTTCAAACGAGCAATACGATGCACGGGCGACCAAGCGTGGGCTTCTGCATGGATCACTCTCCTACATCACCGGCCTGAGCAAGGCATTTGAGCTGAGCTACTCGGCAACCGGGTTCATGGACATGATGTTTATCGATCCGGCCGGATTCGATTTTGAGCACTACGACTTTTCGTTTGTTCGGCGTGAGTTTGTCGGCAATGTGCGTTGCGCGGTCTTTGATGTGAAGCCGCGGAACAAGGCCGGTGCGGGGCGGTTCTTCGGCCGCATCTGGATTGAGGATCGCGACGGCAACATCGTTCGCTTCAACGGCACCTACACCAGCAACCCCAACGACGACGACACCCACTACTATCATTTCGATTCGTGGCGATCAAACCTGCAGGAAGGGGTGTGGCTGCCGGCTGTGATTTACGTCGAGGAGTCGGACCATGCAGCAGCAGCGCATGCGAAGGGTTTCAAGGCGCAAACCTATTTCTGGGGTTATTCGCTGAAGATCCCCCAAAGCGCGTCGGACAACGCGTCCATGGAAATCGAGAACGCACAGGACCAGAGCCAGAATTCACAGGACGTCAATCCGCTCCAGGCGCAGCGGTTGTTTGTGACACAGGCTGAGAACAATGTGCTGGACCGGCTGGTGCAGGCGGGCCTGCTGGCCCCGGCGAGCCCGTTTGACAAGGTTCTCGAAACAGTTACCAACAACATCATCATCGGCAACAATCTCCAACTGCCGTCCGATATCCATTGCCGGATCATGCTGACGCAGCCCCTGGAGTCGCTGGCAGTCGGCAACACGATCCTGCTAAGCAAAGGCCTGGTGGATACCTTGCCCAACGAGGAAGATCTGGCGGCCCTGTTGTCCTTCGAGCTGGCGCATATCGTGCTCGGTCACCATATCGACACACGTTACGCGTTCAATGACCGGCTGCTGTTTCCGGATGAGGCTGCCTTTGAACGAATCAATATGAACCACACCGATGCGGATAACACGGCTGCCGCGAAAAAGGCTGTGGAGCTGTTCAACAACTCGGTGTACAAGGACAAGTCGGCGAGCGTCGGCCTGTTCATGTCGGAGCTGCAGAGCCGCGAAAAGGAGCTGACTGCCCTGCTTTCGCCTCGGCTCGGCGACGCCCTGATCCAGCCGGATGGAACGCCTTGGCTGGTGAATCTGGGGAAGGGTCAGAGCAAGCTCAACGTGACCGACATCCATCAGCTGGCGGCGTTGCCCCTGGGCAGTCATCTGCGGATCGACTCCTGGGATGACAAGGTAGTGGCGCTGAATGCACCGCAGCCGCTCATTACAAATCCCAGCGATAAGCTGCCGCTTGAGGTCACGCCGGTATTTCTGCGTCTGCAGTATTACCAGCAGCCCGCGACCGCGCCGACAGCGGTACCGGCCAGCACGCCCGCCGGGCAGCAACCGGCACCGGCAACCGGAGCGGCTGCTCCGGCACCGGACGGCGGAACCGCGCCGGCGCCGGCGACCACTGCGGGCGATGCGTCGACAACTGCCACAGCAACACCGCAGTAGCTCTTACTTTCCTAGGCGGCCGGGGACTGGAAACCTGCCGCCGGTTGCTCTGTTGCAAATGATCTGGGCTTTTCCGGAGACCCCTATTGATGTGCCACAAGAAGCTGCTCCTGCTCGTAGCCCTTGCTCTTCCATTCACTGCCCGGGCCCAGGTGAGCCCGCATGCGCTCGGGTCCGACCCACACCTGTGGGTCGGGGCGGAAATCTCTGACTTCCATACGGATTACAACCCGATCGGGGGAAGGCTGCTGGGATTCGGCTTTTACGGCGACTACCTGTTGTCGCGCCATCTTGGGGCCGAGGCCGAGATTCGTTTTCTGGACTTGAACAGTCCGGATGGCCAGACGCAGAAGAACTACCTTATCGGTCCAATCGTGGACTTTTACCACTACCGCAAGTTTTCCGTCTATGGCAAGGGGCTACTCGGGCTTACCTCCATCAACTATCCCAGTAACATCGGATACGGCAGCTATTTCGCATTTGCGATTGGGGGCGGCGTCGAGTACCGGATCAAGCCGCACTGGAAGATTCGCGGGGAGTACGAGCACCACTTCATTCCAAGTGCTCCGGGAATCGAGATCACGCGGCCCTACCCGAGCAACGGTCTGAACCCGACCGGCTATAGCGGCGGGGTTTCGTATCGCTTTTTTTAGCGGGTAGACCTATTCGGGTGACGGTCTTGTCAGGAGACACATAGTTCCGACCTGAAAGACGCCCCGCTTCAACGGCGGGGCGCAGGTTTGGCATTTCCATACAACTTACGGAGCTGGCCCCGCCGCTCGGGATTTCTTAGCGTGTGATCGGAGCCGAAACTAGAAGTGGTAAGCGACGCCAATCACGGGGTCGTTGATATTTTCATAGCGACCCGTACCGAAGATGCTTCCCATACTGGGTGTTTTCACAATGATGCCGCGGTACTCGAGCCGAATGTCGAAAGATGGGCTGAGTTCGTAGGCGACGCCGCCGCCATAGGGAACACCGATCGCGGTTGTGCTCTTGAAGGGCCCGTTCTGGTTGGACTTGTTGTCGTTGATGATCCCGAAGAAGTAGCCCCCGATGCCTCCCTCCACGAAAGGAAAGAAGTTGTGGAAGGAAAACGCAGAGTAGACGTATTCGGCGGAAAACTCCTGGAACTGGGTATGGGCGCGGTAGTTGACGCCGGAAACCGGCAGGAAGCGGGCGTCGAAACGGTTGTAGCCGTAGTTGACCTCCGCCGCGCCGCGTGGGGTCAGCAGGTATCGGTAGCTGGCAACCAGGCCGATGTCACCGACGGTGGCGGACTGTTGGTTGGCATTGCCGAATTTGGTCGGGGAGAAAAGAGCGGAGTAGCTGACGCTCGCATCCTGACGGCTCTCCTGCGCTTGCGCCACGACGGCTGCCAGGGGCAGAACCGCCAGAGAAAGAATCCATTTCTTCATTCGCTGTGTTGACCTCATCGCCCGTCGCGCGTGGGTACCGCGGCGCGTACGGAGCGTTGCCTATGGCTCATGTTCGGTTCCGGGCGCGAGCGTGTGCTGTCTTGAAGCCCGGTCATTGACAATTGTACCTGCCGACGGGCGGCTACGCGGATTCTCGGCATCCAAGCCGTCCATAGAAGGGAGTGCCACTTGAGCGAACCGTTTACCCCATTGCGCGTGTTTCGATTTTGTTTGCTGTGGCTGCTCGCGATCCTGGCCGTTTTCGGCCTCTTTTTTCTGCTGACGCATGCACGCGCACGCGAAAGCATCACACCCGGCCGACAGCAGTCGCGGTTGGAGCCGGGCTGGTTCGCGCTTGCCGGTCCGGATGGAACAAGCCGGTGTGCCACGGAACTGAATCGATAGGGTCGTTTAGTCTGCACCGCGCAGGGTAGCACCAAGTAGACGGCGAGTGAGGCGATGCTTCGTTGCCCATGCCTGAGGGAGGCCAGAATTTACTGGCACTCGACTCACGCTGCTGTTCAGGACACCGCCCTGGAGTGCCTGGGCAAGGGCGTTGTTGTAAACGGATTGACGCTTCGCTCGCACCCTCCTACAATTGCCCCGTCTCGAACAGAGGAGGTATCCGGGTGACTCGAACTCAGGCTTTGTTTCCCTGGAGCCGGGGCAGTCCAGCCATGCCGACTTCCGATGGGGCAAGGCGGTGATCACGGCGCGGTCTTCGCGCGCCGGCTCAATGCAAGACTATTTTCTAGGCCTTCTGCCCGTCGGCAGCCTCTCCGTCCATGAGTTCGCCACGTCCTGCTCCGCAGCCATCACCATTTCAACCTCGGAAACGGTCGGTGCCAGTACAGAGAAGTTTCTATCCGTCGCAGAGCTACATGGATGATGACTAACACCGGACAGGACAGCGGTTACTTTAGCCTGGACGGCATGACAACTGCCTGATGGCCGATGCCTACTGTGCTGTCAATACCCCAACGTGTTTGGCGGGCAAGGGCGCGTGTTTACCCTGCAACGGTACCGGCGCTTGAAGATGTTCAACCAGCGTGTACCTGCGACAGGCAAGCGCGCCCTGCGGGATTCGCAGCGACCAGCTTCAACCATCGCCTTGGGAGGGCTTATGGTGCGTCACCTGCCAGCGACACTTGCCTTGTTCCTTCTGCCCGCCATACCCGCACCCGCGCAGAGTCATGCGAATCAATCACCGACAGCTACCCGCCGGTCTACCGTGAACCTCATCGAGCGATCTGAGCACTTTCCGGTTGAATACCAGGCCTCCCTGCTATTCATGACGCTGGATCACGCGCCGAAGGCACTGACACAGGCACAACGAGTGCGATTCCTCGGAAAGGTATTCGATAGATCGGTGGAGGCGAAGTTTCCATCCGGTATCTTCTACGGCGGAAAGAGCCCTTATAGCCTCGCCCACCAGGACGAACTGGACCTGGCATCGTCCCATCTGGACGCGCTGGACATCATGACCGAGGTAGTTCGTCGTTTTCTTGATACAAGACCTGCCCGGGCACAGGAGTTATTCCAGAAAATCGCCCTGCCAAGGGCTACGGTGTCCTGCAGCGATGCGGCTGTGCCAAACGAAGAACAATACTTTGCCACCTGGAAGCAGCTGGCTATGAGCACGGATGGAGACCTCGACAGTTATCTTGAGGCCGGCAGGCGTATCAAGACGGGAAGCGACCTGGAAGGCTATCTCCACAGTTTGGCCGACGTTGCCTTGACGAGGGAGCAATGGCAGCGCGTCGGCGCCGGCCTGGAAAGCGCGATCAGCTTGCTGACGATGCCCGACCGAGAGGTTTTCGCGCTCCAAAGCGATGGGGATCTGGCCCAGGAATTGAGAGTAGTCCTAGGTAAACTACAAGCGCAAAAAATCGACGTAAGACCATTACTGGCTTCGTACAGGTTGGCGTTGACGCGGAGCCTTACGGGTCAGGCGTGTACGGATGCGTCCGTCGATCGCGCCCAGGCCGCTGCCAGCTTTAACAGTCTGGCGACGAGTTTTGGAGGCGAACTGGAGCTGAAGTTAACCGCCCAGGAGCTTGCACCCCGCCTGCCGGGCACCGCGGCCCAGGATCAGGAGATACCTCTCGACAAAAACATCATTCCGCTGATGCAGCGGTTTGTCGCGATCAGTGACGCGAATACAGTGCAGGAGTACAAGGATCATCAAGCTCCCGAGCTGGAGCCCGAAGCGGGGGATATTGGCAGTGTGCTCGCGATCATCCACACAAGTGAAGTCTTCAAGGATGCTTGCGAGGTCTGTCGATTTCAGGGCAAGCAAGGGATGTACTCAGTGATGCTGAACCTGCTGCCCGCTGGCGAGGGACTGAAGCAGGTGGTGCATGAGGAGGTCGACCTTCTTGCGAACAGCCCTGTCGAAGAGGACAATCCTCCCGCATGGCTCCTGGTGTTCAACCAGATGATGAACACCGCGCGCGCTGCTGCAAAAACAGACCGGCAAGACCTGGAGAAGCGAGTTGCGAATGGCAGCAATATCGTCCTGGCGCCGAGTCCGGAAGCCGCCGAGATCAGACAGGCGATCGCAGAGGCAAAGGACCCGCTAATGCAGCTCTACTGGGAAGCGGAAACGCGCCTTCAGCCCAAGTATGAGTTATTCGGAGCCAAGTGACCTGGTAAGCGAATGCGGCCGAGCTCATGTCCGGTGTTTGGAAAACGCATTCTGCTCCGGAAGGGCGATTCGATGGCGCCGGTTCTATCCCGGTTTAGATACCGGCTCTTTCCTGAGCCGAAGGAGTTTTCGGCAGGGAGTGAAGGGTGCGTACAAAGGCCTCGGCCGCGTGGGAGAGGGTGCCGAGGCGGCGCTGGATGAGCCAGAGCGGGCGTTTCCAGTCGAGCTCGGGGACGGGGACGCGAACAAGATCGCCACGGGCGACGTCATGCATGACGGCGAGCCCGGGCAGGATGGCAACGCCGCCGCCGATGGCCACGAAGCGTTTGATGGCCTCGAGACTGGGGAGCTGGACGCCCATGTGCAGGGGTGTTTTGGAGCGGCGGAACAGCTCGGTGACCTCGCGGCGCAGGGGTGACGGAACGGCGTGGCCGATGAACTGGAGCGCGCCGAGCTCGCGCACGGTGACGGAGCCGGCGCGGGCGAGCGGGTGCGACGGGTTGACGACAAGGGCGACGTCGTCCTCGTAGACGGAAGTGGCCAGCAGGTCTTCGGTTTCGGGGACAAAGGTGAGAATGCCGAGCTCGACAGAACGGTCGAGCACCGCTTCGGGGATGCGGCTGGCGAGCGAGCGCTGGATGACGACCTCGATCTGCGGGCAGCTTTGCCGGTAGGCGGCGAGGGCGGGCAATAGCAGGTGCGAGGTGTACTCGTTGGCCGCGACGGTGAGCCGACCGCGCTCGAGAGCACGCAGCTCGCCGACAGCACTGTGGGCTTCGCCGCGCAGGCGGATCAGGCGCTCGGCATAGGCGCGCAGGACTTCGCCGGCGACAGTGAGGGCACCTTCGCGACTGCCGCGCTCGAACAAGCGCTCGCCGAGCTCGTCCTCGAGCTTGCGAATGGACTGGCTGACGGCGGGCTGGGTGCGATGAAGCCGGGCGGCGGCGCGGGAAAAGCCTTTCTCCTGCACGATGGCCAGGAAGGTTTCGAGTTGGGTCAGGTCCATAAGCTCGAGCTGTGATGCTGAGTGATCAATCCGTCCTTCATAACTAAATATGATGGCAAGCTGCATAAATTGCGATTGGATTTATGTTCAGGAGAGTGTAAGGATGGAAGTCATGACGGCGGATGGGGTCGACGAAACACGGGACAGGATCATCTTCTTCGACACGACGCTGCGGGATGGCGAGCAGTCGCCGGGCTGCAGCATGACGGAGGAAGAAAAGCTGCGGCTGGCGCATGCAATCGAGGCGCTGGGCGTGGACGTGTTGGAGGCCGGCTTTGCGATCTCGTCGGAGGGCGATTTTCAGGCGATCCGGCGCGTGGCGCGAGAGATTCGCGGGCCGGTGATTGCGTCGCTGGCGCGGGCGCGGCAGGGAGACATCGAGCGGGCGGCGGCTTCAATCGAAGGGGCGGCACGGCCCAGGATCCACACATTCCTGGCGAGCTCGGACATTCACCTGCAGTGGAAGCTGAAGATGAGCCGCGAACAGGCGCTGGAGCAGGTAGACGCGATGGTGCGGCTGGCGAAAAGCTACGTGGACGATGTGGAGTTTTCAGCCGAGGACGCGACGCGCACGGAGACGGACTACCTGTGTCGGATGACCGAGGTGGCGGTGGAGGCGGGGGCGACGACGATCAACCTGCCGGACACAACCGGGTACTCGACGCCGGAGGAATATGCCGCGATGTATCGAACGGTGCGGGCACGGGTGCCGATGGACGGAATCGTGTTGTCGACACACTGCCATGACGACCTGGGGCTGGCGGTCGCGAATACGCTGGCGGGGATCGAGGGCGGGGCGCGGCAGGTGGAGTGCACGATCAACGGGATCGGGGAGCGCGCGGGCAATGCGGCGCTTGAAGAGATTGCGGCGGCGCTGACGGTGCGCGCGGACCGCTACGGCATGGCGAGCGGGATTGTGCTCGAAAAGCTATACGGGACGAGCCGGCTGCTGGGGGAGACGATCTCGTTCAAACCGGCACCGAACAAGGCGATTGTGGGGGAGAATGCGTTCGCGCATGAGGCGGGGATTCATCAGCACGGGATGCTCGCGAACCCCTTGACCTACGAAATTATGACGCCGGCGTCGGTGGGCCAGCCGGCAAACCGGCTGGTGCTGGGCAAGCACTCGGGGCGGGCGGCGCTGCGCTCGCGGTTGCTGGAGCTGGGTTTCGTGCTGGAACCGGCGGAGCTGGACGCGGCATATGCGGCGTTTACGGCGCTGGCGGATAAGAAGAAGTCGATTTACGACCAGGACCTGGTGCTGCTGGCGACCAGGGCCGGTGAAGGGGTGGCAACGATGGGAACGGTATCGTAACTATTTGCGGATTCCGACTCAGCGTGAGTCCCTGCAAAGCTCGCAGGTTTATGAGACCGCTTCCGGCGCGCACGAGTGAAGTGAAAGGCGCAAAACGCGTGGATCGCATAGGAGTTGTAAACGCAGCACAATCTCATGGCACAAATTTTCTGGGGACTCTGTATGCATACACCGAGGCGTTTTTTAGCAACATGCTGTTACACGCTCAGCACTCTTGCGGCCGTTGGTCAGACGAGCGGCAAAGGTCTCCTCTCGGCACAGTGTCTTGAGACTCATGTGCAGGTGGGGCAGGAGTTCAGCGATTTTTTCTCGCGTACGATCGCTCTACAGGTTCCGGGCTTCGATGCCTATGTTCGCAGGGTAAGCGGGAGCGGCGACTACAAGGTACTGGCAGTGTCGCCTCAGGAAGTCACATTGGATGGCCGCTTTTTGTATGACGGGAGTCCCGCTTACACCAGCGGCAATGTCATAAAGGACCGAGGACGCACTGTTTGCTGGAACAAAGACTGCGCCCCAGCGACCGATGCAAGCGGCTTAACTTTTAACCCTGTGTTGTGGGGAGCACCGGCGGCAATGCTGCACGCGGGGCAAACGTGGAGGGTGAATATACCAGTTCCATGGGAACTTGGGCCTCCGGGAACACAGGTCGTAACCGTGGTTTCGCTCGACCCGCCAAACAACCAGGTGACTCTGGAGCGCCAGGGTGAGGGCGACGGGGCATTTGCAGATGACATCAGGACCTTGACACTTACGAAAGGAGCGGGGCATTCGAAGGCAAGCGTCGCAGGCGGCCATGCGAAGTGGAGCGGGCTGACAAGTTTCCAGCGCGGCATTGTTTTCAGCGATGCACTCCTCACTGAAAGGCCGGTGACCGTGACGATCGAGGACGGCAGCCGATATGAGGGAGTGGAACGAGAGTACATTCTTCTGAACGCCGTGCCTTCGAGTCACCCCCGGAAGGCGACAACCGATTCAGCGCAGGATTAGGTTGAAGTAGAGAGGTTTGATTGAAATGCAGCTGAAGATTCTGGTGTTGGCGGGCGACGGGATTGGGCCGGAGGTGACGGAAGAAGCGTTGCTGGTGCTGCGCACGGTCGCCGCGCATGGCGATCATCGTTTTCGATTTGAAAAGTCGCTGATCGGCGGGGCGGCGATCGATGCGCACGGGACGCCGCTGCCTTCCGCGACGCGCGAAGCGGCGCTGGCGAGTGACGCGGTGTTTCTGGGCGCGGTGGGCGACAACCGGTTCAATGCCCTGCCCCCGAGCGAGCGGCCGGAGGCTGGATTGCTGGCGATTCGCACGGTGCTGGGCGGGTTTGCGAATCTTCGTCCGGCGTTCGCGCACCCGGCGCTTGCGGCCAACTCGCCGTTGCGCGAGGAGCGGATCGAGGGTGTGGACATCCTGTTTGTGCGGGAGCTGCTGGGCGGCTTGTA